>NZ_JAQJCK010000060.1:0-2531 GCF_030182455.1 Rhizobium cerradonense | reverse complement strand
GCCCATGCCATCCTCATCATGGATCAGGCGGGATGGCACATGTCCAACAATCTCGTCGTGCCCGAAAACATAACGATCCTGCCGCTCCCGCCGAAATCGCCAGAGTTGAACCCGGTCGAAAACCTCTGGCTCTTCATGCGCGAGAATTGGCTCTCGAACCGAGTCTTCAAATCCTACGACGATATCGTCAATCACTGTTGCGACGCATGGCGAAAACTCGAAAGTCAGCCCTGGCGCATCATGTCCATCGGACGCAGAGAATGGGCCAATGCGTTCTGATCAATGAGAAGCCGTATTACGAGCAAAATCCACGCCCTCGTCGACGCCGAAGGTCGCCCCGTCACCCTGCGTCTGACCGGCGGGCAAGTCGCCGATTGCACCGAGGCCGAAGCGCTGACGGACGAACTCGGCGAGGGAGATATCCTCCTGGCGGACAAGGGTTATGATAACAATGCCATTCGGGCCAACGCCGAAAGCAGTGGCTGTTCGTCGCGCTCACGAAGATCACGGCGGGGCGCGATCGAGCCTGGGCCCCAGAACCTGTGAATGCCCAGTTGCGACAACCAAGTCCAATCTCTCTCTGCACTCGGTTGTGAATGCCGGGTGGCAAAGAACGGATAATTAGGTTATCGGTCCCCCATGGTTCCTATTCGGCAGGAGTTGCAAATGGAATGATAGACCAAGTTATTAAGCTAGCGGCACGCTCAAGTATTGTCTGCGTTTGAGTATGATGCGGTGAGGTGGCGATGACATGCCCGATCGCGTCTCGATAATCACTCGTTCTGACAATTTCGGTCTTAGGCTTGACGTACAATTCAACTTCGGCGACACCCAGTTCAGCCGCTGCCCTTTCATCACCATCGACCCAATCAAGAATCCCGTCGCTGTCAGGCACCAGGAACCGCGCTCCCGCAACCTGAGAGCGCGTTATGTGCAACTCCGATTTTTCGCCGATGACAAGCTTGATGTGCTCAGTCACAAGATCTACGCCGTATGCTAGTAGCACCAGCCGAGGGGTCGCCAAACCCGGAAGACGGGGATTGATTTCAATGGCGACCGGGCCACGTTTTGTCCACCGCAATTCAACGTTCGCCGGCCCCCAGCCCAGCCCAAGCGCTCGTAAGCAGCTTAGTGAAATCTCAGCGACGCAGTCATATTGTCGGCCAGTCAGGGGCGCCGGGAAAATGTACTCACGAGCAATGAAATACGGCAGACAGCCAAAATCAGCGGTACCAACTGCCATAATCTCATTTCCCATAGTGTCGACGCTATAGTATGGGCCTTGTGCAAATTCTTCGACCAGTATCTTCGGCGAAGACCGCCAGACGTGTTTCCCGCCCAGCAGATAGTCCGTATGTTCAGTCAACTCGGCGAGGTTGCGGCACAATCGAACACCGCTGCTGCCACTGCCAACAACTGGCTTAAGTATCACGGGCAGACCGATTTCCATAGCAGACCTTTCAATGCCAGTCGCGTCTGTCGCCAGGCGGTAAGCAGGTACAGGAACGCCGGCTTGTGCGAGGAGTTCACGTTGGGCGAACTTGTCGTAGCACTGTTCGATAGAGACAGGATTCGGGCCCGGTAAACCGAAATGGCGGCAAAGATTGCTTATTATCAAATATTCGGATTCATCGCGACCTGCAAAGCCGGTAATGCCAGCAATGTCATACACCGCACTCAGTCGGCAACACTGACCGATCATCGCGTCTAGATTATCCGTGTCGGCACGGATTGCCTCACCGCGTTCCGCCGCAAGATAACTATACTGAGTTGGATTAGCCGACAGCGTAATGGGATAAAGTCCAAGGCGCGCGGCCGCCTTCATATACAGAGGACCATTACCTCTGCTACCTTCAATTAGAATGAGAGCTCTTTCTGTCATTGGCGTAACTCCGACCGGTGCGAGGGCGAATGCCAATTACCATCTCCCTCAATGTATACTCATTGGTGGCAAGCGTATCATTTTAGCGGAGTTGCTTTTGCAAATATTGTGTAAAGTTTTATGATGGGGACCTGCACCGCTTATTTGGATCGGAGAAGTCCGAAGATGGAACGAATGCTGGCCAGATTTGGTTGAAATTTCCAGAATCGCTCTTTGAGCTCAAGCATTGCTGGTGCTGGTCCCTTCACAACAAAGATCAGCGCGCTCCGCCAAGAACGCCGCGTCGCGGCGGGCTGTGTGAAACTATCGCTGACGTTTTGTTCCTTTTCAGGAGTGCGTTCCGCTCTCATTGGTCCCGGTAGGGACGATGGTTACCCATCGCCCCCCGGTCAGTTCCGTACGTGCGGCACTACCGCATACGGCTCCTATCGGCTGTAGTGACGGTAAGCCGAGCATCAGGATGCGGATGCATCAGCCGGCACGGTGGCAGGTATTTGCGGACGAGCCTTTGGAAACGATCCCAAGGCAAGCGGTGTCGCTGGCTTCGGCGCATCAAGGCGTGTCGCCAAGCTCGACCAACTTCCCAGCGGAACCCTCCCAATCGTCGCAGATTGTCAGGCACCGCATGGTAGTTAAAATACCCCTGTAG
>NZ_JAQJCK010000059.1:0-2942 GCF_030182455.1 Rhizobium cerradonense | reverse complement strand
GGCTGCGCGCATCCTGCCTAGCCGATCATCGGCAAGAGCTCGCTGACCGACTTCTTGGCATCGCCGTAGAACATGCGGGTGTTCTCCTTGAAGAACAGCGGGTTCTCGATGCCGGAATAACCGGTGCCCTGACCGCGCTTGGAGACGAAGACCTGCTTGGCCTTCCAGACTTCCAGCACCGGCATGCCGGATATCGGCGAATTCGGATCTTCTTGCGCCGCCGGGTTGACGATGTCGTTCGAGCCAATGACGATGACGACGTCGGTATTGGGGAAATCGTCGTTGATCTCGTCCATTTCCAGCACGATGTCATAGGGAACCTTCGCTTCGGCAAGCAGCACGTTCATGTGGCCGGGCAGACGGCCGGCCACCGGATGGATGGCGAAGCGGACGGTCTTGCCGGCAGCCCGCAGCTTGCGGGTCAGTTCCGAGACCGACTGCTGCGCCTGGGCGACCGCCATGCCGTAGCCCGGCACGATCACGATGCTGTCGGCCTCGTCCAAGGCGGCCGCGACGCCCTCGGCACTAATGGCGATCTGCTCGCCGATGATCTCCATCTGTGCGCCGGTGCTCGCGCCGAAGCCGCCGAGGATCACCGAGACGAAGGAGCGGTTCATCGCCTTGCACATGATGTAGGAGAGGATCGCACCCGAGGAGCCGACCAGCGCGCCGGTGACGATCAGGAGATCGTTGCCGAGCGTAAAGCCGATCGCCGCGGCCGCCCAGCCGGAATAGCTGTTCAGCATCGAGACGACGACCGGCATGTCGGCGCCGCCAATGCCCATGATCAGGTGATAGCCGATGAAGAAGGCAAGTGCCGTCATCAGGAGAAGCGTCCAGACCCCGGCGCCATTGCAATACATCAACAGCAGGATCAGCGAGGCGATCGCGGCGCTCGCGTTGAGAACGTGCCCGCCCGGCAGCTTCCTGGCCTTGCCGTCCAATTTGCCGGCAAGCTTGCCGAAGGCGACGACCGAGCCGGTGAAGGTGACCGCACCGATGAAGACGCCGAGGAAGACCTCGACCTTCATGATCGACAGTTCCACCATGTCCTTGTGCGCCAGGATGGCGGCAAATCCGGTGAGCGCTGCGCGGGAAGCCTCGTCGAGAGAAGCGACATGGGCCGCTTCGAGATGGGCATTGAAGCCGATGAACACGGCGGCAAGGCCGACGAAGGAATGCAGCGCCGCAACGAGCTGCGGCATTTCCGTCATCTGCACGCGCGACGCGACATAGTAACCGAGCACCGCGCCGCCGGCGATCATCAGCGCGATGATGAACCAATTGCCGACGGTCTTGTCGATCATGGGGCCGAAGATCGTGGCAACTACGGCAAGGGCCATGCCGACAATGCCGTACCAGACGGCGCGCTTGGCGCTTTCCTGGCCGGACAGGCCGCCGAGCGAGAGGATGAAGAGAACCGCTGCCGCAACATAGGCGGCCGATACAATACCGATGGTCATTGTGAAGATCCCTGCCGCTTAAGACTTCTGGAACATGGCGAGCATGCGCCGGGTGACGAGGAAGCCGCCGACGATGTTGATGGTGGCGATCAGCACTGACAGCGCCGCCAGCGTCACCACCAGCCCGTTGCCCGAGCCGATCTGCAACAGCGCGCCGAGGATGACGATGCCGGAGACGGCGTTGGTCACCGCCATCAGCGGCGTGTGCAGCGAATGGCTGACGTTCCAGATCACCTGGAAGCCGACGAAACAGGCGAGCACGAAGACGACAAAATGGCTCATGAAGCTCGACGGCGCATAGGCGCCGACCAGCAGCAGAAGTGCCGTGCCGATGACGAGCAGGATGCCTTGGTTCTTGGTCTGCGCCTTGAAGGCGGCCAGTTCCCGGGCCCGCTTTTCCTCCGGCGTCGGCTCCTTCACCTTTTCCTTCGGCTTGGCGGCGGCGATCGCCTGCACCTTCGGCGGTGGCGGCGGATAGGTGATTGCGCCATCCTTGGTGACGGTCGCACCGCGGATGACGTCATCGTCCATGTTATGGACGATCACCCCATCCTTGCCCGGCGTCAGATCCGTCAGCATGTGGCGGATGTTCGTCGCATAAAGCGTCGAGGCCTGCGCCGCCATGCGGCTCGGGAAATCGGTGTAGCCGATGACGATCACGCCATTGTCGGAGACGATGCGCTCGTCGGGGACCGTCAGGTCGCAATTGCCGCCGCGTTCGGCGGCCAAGTCGATCACGACGGAGCCCGGCTTCATCGCCGCCACCATATCGGCAAGCCACAGCTTCGGCGCATCCCGGCCGGGGATCAGGGCGGTGGTGATGACGATGTCGATCTGAGGCGCCAGTTCCCGGAACTTGGCAAGCTGCTTCTCGCGGAACTCCGGCGAGGACGGCGCGGCATAACCGCCGGTCGCGGCGCCATCCTGCTGTTCTTCGCCGAAGTCGAGGAAGACGAATTCCGCCCCCATGGATTCGATCTGCTCGGCCACCTCAGGGCGCACGTCGAAGGCATAGGTGATGGCGCCGAGCGACGTTGCCGTGCCGATCGCCGCAAGCCCTGCGACACCGGCGCCGATCACCAAGACCTTGGCCGGCGGCACCTTGCCGGCGGCCGTCACCTGACCGGTGAAGAAGCGGCCAAAATTGTTGCCGGCCTCGATCACCGCGCGATAGCCGGCAATATTGGCCATCGACGACAGGGCATCCATCTTCTGGGCTCGGCTGATGCGCGGCACCATGTCCATGGCGATGACGGTCGCTCCGCTGGACCTGGCCTGATCGAGAAGGTCCTTGTTCTGTGCCGGGTAGAAGAAGGAGATCAGCGTCTTACCCGGTGCCAGCCGATCGACCTCTGCGGCTTCGGGCGGACGGACCTTGGCAATGACGTCGGATGTCTCGTAGAGCAAAGCCGCGCTGTCGACCACCGTGACACCCACGCCACGATACGCCTCGTCCGAAAATCCGGCCGCTTTTCCAGC
>NZ_JAQJCK010000058.1:0-3435 GCF_030182455.1 Rhizobium cerradonense | reverse complement strand
GCCTGATGGTCGGTCTCATGGTGCACAGCGCCGACATCCAGGATCGCGACGGTGCTCCCGATCTCCTGAAATCCATCCGCCACAGGTGGCCATGGTTACTGCATGTCTTCGCCGATGGTGGCTATGCGGGCGATAAGTTGAAGCGGCGACTGAAAAAGATCGGGCGCTGGACGATCGAGATCATCAAGCGCTCAGACAAGGCGAAAGGCTTCGAGGTTCTGCCGCGTCGATGGGTGGTCGAACGGACCTTCGCCTGGCTTGGCAGATGCCGCAGATTGGCCAAAGACGTCGAACGCTCCATCGCATCAGCCGAAGCGTGGATCATGATCGCCCACATTCGTCTCATCACCAGACGGCTAGCAAGGTATGGATATCGTTGAACGCTTTTCGAATCCGACTCTTATGTCGCGATCAGCCTCAGCATCTCGGCTGCCATGAACATCTACAACAATCGCGTCAGCCTGAAGGAGCGTTGAGATGAACATGCAAAACCTCTCCTTTGTGCGCCAGGACATGGTCGCCGCATCGCCAAGGCCTTCGGGGCGAGGGGGGACGCTCGAATGGACGAGAAAAAATCTTTTCAACAGCTGGCTCAGCACGCTTCTAACAGTCGGGTCCGTACTTACGGTCGCATGGCTCATCGTGGCCGTCGCACCATGGCTCGGCAATTCAGTCTGGCGGGCCAACTCACTTGTCGAGTGTCGGCAAGTCCTGGGCGATGCGCCGGGCGCGTGTTGGGGCGTGATCCGCGACCGCTGGCCGCAGCTTCTCTTCGGTTTCTACCCTGCGCATCTCTACTGGCGGCCGGTGCTGGCATTCGCGCTGCTCTTCGCCGCTTTGGCGCCAGTTCTGCTCCGCGCTTTGCCGCGACGGGCTCTCTGGTTCAGCATCGTCTACCCCGGCATAGCCTATTTCCTGATCTGGGGTGGCAGCCTCTGGTTTCCGATCTCGGTCTATTTCGGCTTCGCTGTCGGCGCTGGACTGTTCATGTTGGCAGCACGGGCCGGAAAAGGGCCGAGCGTCGGCATTGCTGTCATCGGCGCGAGCGTCTGGTGGGTTTATGCGGCCCAGCCGATCTCGTCCCTCGCAGACGGCATGGCTCCAATCGCTCTCGATAGCATCGCCTCGCGCGATGTCGGCGGCTTCCTGCTATCGATCATCATTGGCGTAACAGGGATAGCTATGTCGCTGCCGCTCGGGATCCTGCTTGCACTTGGCCGCCGTTCCAACCTGCCGCTCATCCATATGCTGAGCGTCGTGTTCATTGAATTCATCCGCGGCGTGCCGCTGATCACGCTCCTTTTCACGGCTTCGCTGCTGCTCAACTACTTCCTGCCGCCCGGCACGAACTTTGACCTCATCCTGCGCGTTGTGATCATGGTGACGCTCTTTGCCAGCGCCTATATGGCCGAGGTCATTCGTGGCGGTCTGGCCGCTCTACCGAAAGGACAGTATGAGGCGGCGGAAGCGCTCGGCCTTGACTACTGGAAGTCCCAGCAGCTCGTCATCCTGCCGCAGGCCCTCAAGATCTCAATCCCCGGCATCGTCAATTCCTTCATCGGGCTGTTCAAGGACACGACGCTCGTCATGTTCATCGGATTGCTTGACCCGATCGCCCTTGCCGCCGCCATTCGTGCCAACACCAACTGGCAGGGCATATACTGGGAGCTCTTCATCTTCATCGGCGCCGTGTTTTTCGTCTTCTGCTTCAGCATGTCGCGCTACTCGCAATATTTGGAGCGTCGGCTGAAGACCGACCACCGGTAGGAGGATATCATAATGACCAACATCATGATGAAAACGGCGTCGTTACAGGACGACCGGCCAAGTCTTGCAGATATCGCCGTCGAGATTAGCGCCATGAACAAGTGGTATGGCGAGTTCCACGTCCTGCGCGACATCAATCTCACCGTGCAGCGGGGCGAGCGGATCGTCATTTGCGGACCGTCCGGCTCCGGAAAATCAACCATGATCCGCTGCATCAATCGGCTTGAGGAACATCAGGCCGGCAAGATCGTCGTCGACGGTATCGAACTGACCAACGACCTGAAGAAGATCGAGGAAGTCCGCCGCGAAGTCGGAATGGTGTTCCAGCATTTCAATCTCTTTCCGCATTTGACGATCCTTCAGAACTGCACCCTCGCACCGATCTGGGTCCGCAAGATGCCGCAAAAGGAAGCCAGGGAACTCGCCATGCACTTTCTTGAGAAAGTGAAAATACCGGATCAGGCGCATAAATATCCGGGTCAGCTCTCCGGCGGGCAGCAGCAGCGCGTGGCGATCGCGCGAGCTCTCTGCATGAAGCCGCGGCTGATGTTGTTCGATGAGCCGACCTCCGCGCTTGATCCAGAGATGATCAAGGAAGTGCTCGATACGATGATCGCGCTTGCCGAAGAAGGCATGACCATGCTCTGCGTCACCCATGAAATGGGTTTTGCCCAAGCGGTGGCCAACAGGGTGATCTTCATGGATCGGGGTCAAATCGTAGAACAGAACGAACCCAAGGCATTTTTCGGCGCGCCGCAATCGGAACGCACGCGCGCATTCCTCAGTCAGATCTTGGGTCACTAGGCAATAGCTACCGTTGAAGTTTGGGCACTGGCCGTATAGCATTTGATGACACAGCAGTGTCAGTGACGAACCGACTCGGGACTGCACGGACATCTGTTTGAGGCGGTCTAAATCCAAGCACTGACGCCCTGAACTTACCGGCAATCATCCGGAGACATTCATATCTTGGCCAAGTTTCTATTCTCGCGCCTCGCCGCGGGAATTCTCAGTGTTTGGATTGGCAACCTTCCAACCGCATCTAACGCGGGGGACATGATGCACCCGTAGGGCGTGCGGACCGCCGATTGGCTCCGCCTCAGCACCCGTTACCGTGATCGAATACTCGTCGCCGACCTGCCCCCATCGCGTCGAATACCGAACGCATGTCGCACTGCAGATCGAAGAGGAATTCGTCCGCACCGGTAAGGTCAGGATTGTCTTCCGACTAATTGTGCGCAACAATGTGGACATGGTCATCTTGATGCTTGCCGAACGGCAGCCCGCACCGAAGTCCCAGCAAATCCTGGATGCCTATTATGCAAGGCATGACGAGATCGTGCAATCGAGCAACATCGAACAGCACGGCGCTGAATCCGGGTTAACAGTCATGCTCGGATGATTTCGGCCATGTATTGTGGGTTTCTGCCTGCTTTGTTTCGTCTGAGTTTGATACTGCGCTTGTCGTTATGGCTTCGAACCATGTTGATGGCGAAGTGTCGGACGACGGCCATGTTGGCTGGTCCATGCCCGGTTCGAGATCGGGCGGCATCCTCGTTGAAGGTGACGTCGAGTACCCAATGGAGGGAGTTCTCGATGGCCCAATGGCCACGTATGGCCTCGGCGAACTGGAGCGCGGTCATCGACCGTGAGGAGATATAGAAGCGG
>NZ_JAQJCK010000057.1:0-3483 GCF_030182455.1 Rhizobium cerradonense | reverse complement strand
AGTCGAAGGTCTCTGGCTTGCGGATACTACGTTCCCGGCATTGTTGCACAGCATACCGCCCAAAGCGTATCAGCCGCGTCTTTTCCGGGTGCAGTTGCAAGCCAAACTGGGCGAGACGCTCCCGCAGTTCTTGCAGGAAGCGCTGCGCCTCTCCTTCGTACTGGAACCCAATCACGCTGTCGTCGGCATAACGTACAATGATCACGTCGCCTTTAGCATTTCGAGTACGCCATTGCTGGACCCATAAATCCAATGCGTAATGCAGGTAGATATTGGATAGCACGGGGCTAACTACAGAGCCTTGAGGAGTTCCTCGCGTTGATGCGACGCGGCGGCCATCCTCAATCGTGCCCGCTTTCAACCATTTGTGGATCAGACGTATCAGCCGGCGGTCACCTACTCGATGTGACAGGAAACGAAGCATCCACTCGTGATCGATTTCATCATAGGAAACGTCGCAAGACTACCCATCACCAGGATCTCCCAACGTCGATAACTATTACCCGCACGGGACATGCCTTCGAAGGGTGTGTTCTGTTGGTGGTCCGGCGACTGATGTGCCGCGGCGCGCCGTTGTTGCTTGTGGAATTACCCGATGGCAGCCGCAGCCACATTCCCGTGGCGTGGACGGATATCGGCTATACGGCAGTTTCCTCCTCCGACGCGCCGGCAAACCACGTAGCCATCGGCCGGCTCGCAGATCTTCAGCATTTGCGCTTTGTGACCGACGCTCTTCTTCAGCGGCGCGATGAGTCGCCGCCCGCTGACAAGGAGATGGCATATGCAACTGAAGCTGACATTTGCCGAGGAAGACAGCAACCGGCCTCCCGAGCCACCTGCCTGGGAGAAGCTCGACACCGAGGCGCGGGCGAAGGCGTTGCGCCGGCTGGCCCTAATGATCGCGCGCATGCTGACAGCCAGGGAGACCGGCGATGATTGAATGCAGCAAGGTTGCCGCCGGCCATCTGGCACGGCAGGCCGTCGTCTACCTGCGCCAGTCGAGCGCGTCACAGGTGGAGAACAACCGGGAATCCACCGAGCGGCAATACGCCCTCTCCGGGCGGGCGCGTGAACTGGGCTGGCCTGCCGAGCGCATCGTGGTCATCGACGAGGACCTCGGCCTGTCCGGCTCCGGCAGCGTCATGCGTACCGGTTTCGCCCGCCTGACAAGCGAAGTCGCACTGGCCCGAGTCGGCATCGTGCTCGGCCTCGAGGTCTCGCGGCTGGCGCGTAACAATGCGGACTGGCATCGGCTGATCGAACTGGCGGGCTTAACCGACACTTTGATCGGCGACGCCGACGGCATTTATCACCCGGCCTTGTTCAACGATCGACTCTTGCTCGGTCTCAAGGGGGCCATGAGCGAGGCGGAATTGCACATCCTTCGCGCTCGGCTGGACGGGGGCATCCGCAACAAGGCGGCGCGCGGCGAATTGCGTCGCGGCTTGCCTGTTGGCTTCGTCTGGGGCGAAGAGGATGGTGATATCCTGATCCATCCCGACGAAGCGGTCTCCCATGTCATCCGCACAATCTTTGCCCGCTTCGCCGAACTGGTTCTGCACGTCGCGTCTGGCTGTGGTTGCGCTCGAATGATATCAAATTCCCGCTGCGCCTCGGCGAACATCAGGATCTACGCTGGATCGAAGCAAGCTACCATGGTGTTCACGCCGTTCTTGCCAATCCGGTCTATGCCGGCGCGTATGTTTATGGCAAGAATCGCCATGAGACAGTGCTCGACGAAACCGGCGCACGGCGCAAACGGGTGCGCAAATTGCCAAGGGACGAGTGGCAGGTGCTGATCAAGGACCATCATCCGGGTTATATCGACTGGCCGACCTTCGAGGCCAACCAGCAGCGCATGGCAGCCAATACTCAGCCTCGTCCGCATTCAGGCACGAGCAAGCACTCTGCTGGTGCAGTTCGCGAAGGAGGTGCTTTGCTTCAAGGTATTGCGTGCTGTGGCCATTGCGGACGGCGGTTGCGCACCCATTATCGCGGCCGCAACGCGGCACCCGGTTATCATTGTGCTGGCAAAATCATCGTCGAAGGACGGGGCGTCTATTGCCTCAACGTCGGTGGTGTTCAGATCGATGAAGCCGTGGTCGCGGCATTCCTAGAGGCACTTGAGCCGGCCCGCCTGGCCGCCACGGTCGAAGCTGCCAAGCAGCTGGAGAACGACCGGGAAGCGGTTCTCAGGCAATGGCGGCTCGACGTGGAGCGGGCTCAGTTCGCCGTCAACCGTGCCGAGCGCCGCTATCGCGCTGTCGATCCCGACAATCGCCTGGTCGCCCGCGCGGTGGAACGGGAGTGGGAGGAGGCCCTGCGTGCCCTGGAGGCGGCCAAGGCGGAGCTGACACGGCGAGAGGCGGCACGTCCACGGCTGTTGTCGGCCGGCGAGCGGGAAAACCTGCTCACCCTTGGCGTCGATCTGGCGAGCGTCTGGCATGCACCGTCAACCACAGCACGCGACCACAAGGAATTACTGCGCACGCTGATCGAGGAAGTCACCCTCCATGTCGATCGCGACAAGGCATGCGCGCGTCTCACTCTACGCTGGAAAGGCGGCGCGACTAATCAACTCGATGTCGCCCTGCCGCGTTCGCGCCCGGCAACGGTTCGTACCGACGAAGACACTCTGACGCTGCTGCGGCGACTGGCGCCTCATTATCCAGACGCCGTGATTGCCGGCATTCTCAACCGTCAGGGCCGCCAGACAGCGCGCGGGCACCGGTTCGACGCCAATCGAGTCGGCAATTTGCGGCGCCATTGGAATATTCCCACCTGCAAGGCCAAATCGCAAACCACAGACGGCGACATTCTGACCATCCATCAGGCAGCCAGCTTCCTTGGCGTGGCGCCGTCAACGCTTCACCGCCACTTGAACGACGGCCTCATTCGAGGGGAACAGATCACGCCCGGCGCGCCCTGGCGCATCCGACTGACCAACGAACTCAAGGCCCGCTTCCTTACGACGCCTGGCGATGGCTTCGAGCCTATCCGGGACGCCATGGATACCCTCGGGCTTTCCCGCCAAAGTCTGTTGCAGCGAGTGAAAGACGGTGAGTTGGAATCAGTCCATGTCATCCGTGGACAGAGAAAAGGTCTATGGATCAAGACCATAGATCACAACCCAACCCTCTTCGAACACATGCCATGAACCAGGGGGCATTATGAAAGTCGATCCAAAAACGAGCGAATATCCGCGTCCAGTATCCAGTTGATCTTCCGCTTGTCGATCCCAACCCACAAGGCGTCCAGCGCGTCATGCTGCCCCCTTCCTTGCCGGAACCCGTATGAGAAGCCGAGGAAGTCTTGCTCATAGATCGCGCTCAGAACCGTGGACACGGCCATCTGCACGACCTTTTCTTCCAACGCTGCAATACCGAGGGGACGTAGTCTTCCGTCATTCTTCGGAATGTAGACCCGTCGGGACGGCTGTGCGCGATATGCACCGGATTGAATTTCCCGATGTAATTCGTGCAC
>NZ_JAQJCK010000056.1:0-4180 GCF_030182455.1 Rhizobium cerradonense | reverse complement strand
CTGCTTCCGTATGAAAGACTTCCCGGCATGCACAGGGTCTCCGACCGCGCGGGATCGGGGCATGGCTTGCGATTGACGCCATGCACCGTGTTGCCTTCCGCTTCGCTTAACAGCGTCGGCATCCCGGATTTTTCATTTCGCGGCTCTATGGCTGGCCTGCCGGTTTCCCCTGTCAACGCTTCGACGCATACCTCGCGATGTGCGCCGCATGACTCGGGGTCAGAGTGATTCGCCACTTCTTCTCCGTACTGAACTTTCATCAACTATCTTTCATCGGCTTTGCAGCCGCACTAAGCGCGCAAATCGCTGCACCTGTTCATTGACTGAGCGTTGAGCGAATCTGTGTCCACAACGGAGACTGTGGACAATGAGACTGGATGGCGCGGGATTTTCAGGAGAGCTTCGGGTCGTCAAGGTTCTTCGCAATGGCAAGCGGCGGTTTGATCCGGTCGAGAAGGAGCGCTTGATCGACGCATGCCTTGAGCCGGGGGTATCGGTTGCAGGGCTTGCGCTGAAGTACGGGGTGAACGCCAATCAGTTGCGCAACTGGATCAAGCTGCGTCAGCGCCGGCAGGCGGAGAAAGCGTTGACGGTTATGCCTTGCGCACCGTCGGCCTTCGTTCCGGTGGTTGAGGCAGCGCCGACTGCGAGGCCGCCGGCCGCGGCGGCTCGGCCGACATCGACAGGGGTGCGGTTGAAGGCGAGGCTACCGAATGGTGTGCGGCTTGAGCTTGAAGATGCGGATGTTCAAGTTCTGTCGGCAATGATCGAAGCGTTGGGGCGTTGCGATGTTCCGGCTGGCTGATGATCTGCGCGTCTATCTTCACCGGGATCCGATCGACTTTAGGGCCGGGATCAACAGCCTTGCGATCCTGGTCGAGCAGTCTATGGGCCTCAATCCGTTCGAGCGCGCGGTGTTTGCCTTCTGCAACCGTCGCCGTACCCGGATGAAATTGCTGTTTTTTGATCGATCGGGCTTTGTGTTGGTGTTGAAAGCGCTGACCGAAGACAAGTTCCGCTGGCCTCGGCGACAGGAGGCTGTGGTGTCGCTTGATGCCGAGCAATTGCACTGGCTTCTCGACGGCATTGATCTCGACGCGATGGTTCGCCATCCGGTGCGGCAATATGAATTTGTCGGGTGAATTCGGCGCAAACGCAGAGCGTTTGTCGCAGGCCTGTTGACGCAGGGGGCCGGTTCAGATTCAAGAATGCGATGACTAGAACCGGCACCCCGACCATTGAAGAATTGATGGCGCTTTTGGCGACGAATGCAGCCGAGATTGCCGCGCTGAAGGCTGAGAAAGATATCCTCGCGCAGCGGGTCTTCAAGCTTGAGGAAGAGCTGGCGCTGGCGCAGTTGCATCGCTTTGCGCCGCGCAGCGAAAAGCACATCGATCGCCTCTTCAACGAAGCCGAGCAGGCCGCCCTTGAGGGAGATGCAGACGAGGACACCGACGAGGCGGATGCCGTCGCTCTACCGGACACGGGATTGCCGGAGATCGAAAAGCCGCAGGGCAAGAAACCCGGCCGCAGGCCGTTGCCGGCAAACCTGCCGCGTCAGCGCGTCGAATATGACCTTGCCGACGATCAGAAGGTCTGTCCGTGCTGCTGCCACCCGATGCATCGCATGGGCGAACTGGTCACAGAACAGCTTCACATCGAGGTGAAGGCGAAGGTTCTGCAGAATGTCCGGGCAAAATATGCGTGCCGCAACTGCGACCGGACCGGGATCAGCACGCCTGTTGTCATCGCGCCGATGCCGAAGCAGCCCTTGCCTGGCAGCGTCGCCACGGCCTCGACGCTGGCCTTCGCGCTCGTTCATAAATACGTCGACGGCACGCCGCTCTATCGCTTGAGCCAGGCCTTTGAGCGTGCAGGCGTTCCCGTCAGCCGTGGCGCTCTCGGCCATTGGGTGATCGGTTCGAGCGAGAAACACCTCGTTCGTATCTATGACGCGCTGAAACTGCGGCTCCAATCGCAGACGATCATCCATGGTGACGAGACCACGGTTCAGGTGCTGAAGGAAGCGGGCAAGGACCCCACCAGCACGTCGTATATGTGGGCCTTTCGCAGCGGCGAAGACAGTAAACAGCCGATCGTGTTGTTCGATTATCAGCCCGGTCGCGGACAGGAACACCCGCAGGCCCTCCTTGGCGACTACCGCGGCATCCTGATGAGTGACGGCTATCAGGCCTGGCGCACGTTGAAAGGCGCCACGCATGTCGGGTGCCTGGCCCATGCCAGGCGGAAGTTTGTCGATGCCCTCAAGGCGCGCAAGAAACCCGGTGGGCCGCCCGCGCAGGCCATCAAGTTCTTCGACCAGCTCTACCGGATCGAAAGGCAGGTGCGGGACGAAAAGCCCGACGACGGCGAAACGCGAGATCACTACATGCGTCGCTTTCGCCAGAAACATAGCGTTCCGGTCCTTTCCGCCCTCAAGGAATGGCTCGACAAAATCGCGCCAACGGTCGTGCCCGACACCAAACTTGGCGATGCCGTCTCCTATACGCGCAATCAATGGGAATATCTGACCCGCTATACCGACGACGGCAGGATGCCGATAGACAACAACATTCTCGAACGGGACATCAGAATTTTTTGTACCGGACGAAACAGCTGGCTGTTCAGCGACACACCTGCCGGCGCCAAAGCCAGTGCCGTCGTCTATAGCCTGATGTTGACTTGCCGGGCCTGTGGCGTCGAGCCATTCGCATGGTTGAAATACGTCCTCACCGTACTGCCGCAGCGTTCCGACAACGCCGACATCGAGGACCTGCTGCCCTTCAACTTCAAAAAACAGACCGCCTGAGCCGCAGCCACTTCAAGCCGCTTTACGACGTGCAGCAAAATGCGCGCTTAGTGCGGCTGCAAAGCCGATGAAAGATAGTTGATGAAAGTTCAGTACGGAGAAGAAGTGGCGAATCACTCTGACCCCGAGTCATGCGGCGCACATCACGAGGTATGCGTCGAAGCGTTGACAGGGGAAACCGGCAGGCCAGCCATAGAGCCGCGAAATGAAAAATCCGGGATGCCGACGCTGTTAAGCGAAGCGGAAGGCAACACGGTGCATGGCGTCAATCGCAAGCCATGCCCCGATCCCGCGCGGTCGGAGACCCTGTGCATGCCGGGAAGTCTTTCATACGGAAGCAGCGATATCTCATCGGTGTCCAGTGCAAATGGACTGGACGGGACTGGGAAGGTCGTTGACCGCAAGCCAGTCATCGACGCTGATGAGAAGTCGGATACACCCATAGTACCGGGGAAGTTGCCGAACAAGGGAGATGATCCTGCGGAGGCAATGGAGGGAAGGGGTGTAGTCGGAGGGAACGCCTTCGAAACTCCAGCGTGCCGGACACAGAGCCGGATCAAACACGTTTCGATGGGGATCGACGGTGTACGGGAGGCCGCCAAGCGGAACCCGAAGATGCGTTTCACGTGCACGAATTACATCGGGAAATTCAATCCGGTGCATATCGCGCACAGCCGTCCCGACGGGTCTACATTCCGAAGAATGACGGAAGACTACGTCCCCTCGGTATTGCAGCGTTGGAAGAAAAGGTCGTGCAGATGGCCGTGTCCACGGTTCTGAGCGCGATCTATGAGCAAGACTTCCTCGGCTTCTCATACGGGTTCCGGCAAGGAAGGGGGCAGCATGACGCGCTGGACGCCTTGTGGGTTGGGATCGACAAGCGGAAGATCAACTGGATACTGGACGCGGATATTCGCTCGTTTTATGATGAAATCGATCACGAGTGGATGCTTCGTTTCCTGTCACATCGAGTAGGTGACCGCCGGCTGATACGTCTGATCCACAAATGGTTGAAAGCGGGCACGATTGAGGATGGCCGCCGCGTCGCATCAACGCGAGGAACTCCTCAAGGTTCTGTAGTTAGCCCCGTGCTATCCAATATCTACCTGCATTACGCATTGGATTTATGGGTCCAGCAATGGCGTACTCGAAATGCTAAAGGCGACGTGATCATTGTACGTTATGCCGACGACAGCGTGATTGGGTTCCAGTACGAAGGAGAGGCGCAGCGCTTCCTGCAAGAACTGCGGGAGCGTCTCGCCCAGTTTGGCTTGCAACTGCACCCGGAAAAGACGCGGCTGATACGCTTTGGGCGGTATGCTGTGCAACAATGCCGGGAACGTAGTATCCGCAAGCCAGAGACCTTCGACT
>NZ_JAQJCK010000055.1:0-3942 GCF_030182455.1 Rhizobium cerradonense | reverse complement strand
AATTTACGAAAGACGAGCAGAATGCTCTCCTGAACGCGCCGATCAGGATCTTTCTCGACACGGGCATCATCCGTCTTCACATATCCGACGGCAACAGTCAGATGAAGTTCGCCGCGCCGCGCTTTTTGGCGCATGGCCTCGACGGATCGTTGCCGAAACACGGATAACTCCATCTCGCTCATCGTACCCTTCATGCCAAGAAGGAGACGATCGTTAGGCGAGCGCGGATCGTAAATAGCCTCTTCGTCAACGATCAGAGTGCCGACCAGACCACAAAATTCCAGCAACGTATGCCAATGTTAGCGGTCGCCTAAAACTGCGGTTATTCGCTGCCGAGAAATCGGAATAAGGCAGCGTGCCTTCGGAGGGCTGTCAGATCATTTGTTTGGCAGGCGCTGGTTTTGGAGCTCGGTCTGGATCTGGACGTTGTATTGGTGCCAGACCCTGTCGCGGATTTCGGTCAGCAGTTCGAAGACGGCCAGGGCCTGTTCCGGTGTCCAGGTTGTCGGGATCTCGACGGACAAGGAGATCGGCAACCCAGGTTTCGCGGGGGCTTTCGTCATGGCCTTTGCGCCCTTCTCTGCTCGGTGCGCAGTTCCGACCGTCCGGTGGCCTCTTTG
Source organism: Rhizobium cerradonense (assembly GCF_030182455.1). Taxonomy (NCBI): domain Bacteria; kingdom Pseudomonadati; phylum Pseudomonadota; class Alphaproteobacteria; order Hyphomicrobiales; family Rhizobiaceae; genus Rhizobium; species Rhizobium cerradonense. The sequence continues at coordinate 3,322 of NZ_JAQJCK010000055.1, read as the reverse complement.
AGCCGGTAGGATTGGCCCTCGATGGCAATGACTTCGGCATTGTGGACGAGACGATCGACCATCGACACGACGCAGGCGGCGTTGGGAAAGACCTCGTGCCAGTCGGCAAAATTGCGATTGGTGGTGACGATGGTGCTCTTTGCCTCGTAGCGTCGGCTGATGAGTTCGAAGAGCAGATCGGCATGACGGTTGGTGTAGGAGAGATATCCGACCTCATCGATGACGAGGAGGGCTGGAGCGGTGTAGTGGGCCAGGCGCCGGCGGAGCGCGGAAGCGCTGTCGATGGCAGCCAGTTCGCCCAGCAGTTGGCCGGCGCTGGTAAACAGGGCGGTGTGGCCGTTGAGGACGGCATGATGGGCGATGTTGCGGGCAAGTGTTGACTTGCCGACCCCGTTGGGGCCGATGAAGACGGCATTGGCAGCGTCACGGATGAAGTCGAGACGCATGAGCGCTTCGATGGACTGCCGGTCGCATCGTGTCGGAAAGGACCAATCGAAGTCGCAGAGCGGCTTGAAGCGTCCGATCCTGGCATCCTTCAGCCGTCGTTCCAGACTACGCCTGGCGCGTTCGTTCTCCTCCCAGTCGAGAAGTGTCAGCGCCCACCCGCCTTCAAGCGCGTCCTGCCAGTGAGCGACAAGACCGTGCAGGTGCAACCGGGCGGCGCGATTGAGGGCATCGCTTTGATCATGACTTGTCATCTGAGGTTTCCTTGAGCTGGTCGTAGAGGTCGAGACGAGCGGGCCGGACAGGGCTGTCCTTGTCTTGGACATGCCGGGGCAGCGCGACGTGCAGCAACGGCGGTTGGCGCCGCCGTTCCCGTCGGCGCTCCAGGATCAGCTGGACGGCATTGGGATGGGGCGATGGCCCTTCGAGCGCCAGGACCTCCAGGATTCCCGCTTGCAGTTCGCTGGCTCCGTAGTGCTGAAGCAGCCGGTTCAGGCCGATGACGGCGGAATGCAGGGAATGTCCGTTCTGTGCCGCGCGCTCAAGAAGCGCGGTGCTGGCGGGAACGGCGGCAGCCAGCCGATCGGTGGCGCTGTGTCGTCGGGCGGCACGCTTCTCGTCAACCAAAGCCTTGATGTGGGCGGCATCCTCCACCTGAGCACCCTTGTCGTAGCTGCGAACGTGACAGGCAACGACCTTCGCACCATCGAGGACGCGGACTTCCTTCTGCGTGGCCACGATGCTCAAGCTGCACCGGACGTAGGCGTGCGGGACGGAATAATCGTTCAGATCGAAGCGGGCGTAAGGGGTCTTGCCGATGGAAACAGCGATCTGGGCCGGCCATTCAAAGGAGGTGTCTGGCAATGGCAAAAGGTAGGGCTGTTCGAGGGCGAAGGCCTGCCTGACGGTCATATCGAGACCGGGGCACAGTCTGTCGGCGGCAACGCCCTCGCACCAGGCGTCGGCCTGGGCGTTGAGATCGTCGAGATCCTTGAAGCTGCGGGCGGCAAAGAAGTTGTCGCGGATATAGCGAATAGCGCGCTCGACGCGGCCTTTCTCATTCCCCCGCGCGACAGCGACCGGACGGGGATCGTATCGATAATGGGCGGCAAAGGCGAGCAGAGTGGGGTTGAAGCGGATGGCATCGCCATGACGCTCGAGCACAGCGCTCTTCAGATTGTCGTAGAGCACGACCTTCGGAACCCCGCCCCATCTGTCAAAGGCTTCGACGTGACCGGACAGAAACGCTTCCATCCTGGCATCGAGGAAGAAGCGCAGGAAGATCCGGCGGGACTGGCTCAGCACGATGACGAAGGCCATGAGGGGACGACGTGCCCTACCGATCTGCATCTGTCCAAAGTGGCCCCAGTCGGCCTGGGCCTGCTCTCCAGGAAGGGTGCGCAGGCGCAGATAGGCCTCGGCCTTCTGGCGCGGTCGGTGGCGGGCGATCATATGGCGGAAGTGACCGCCGTCGCCACGATATCCCCGCTCGCAGACCATTGCGTGGAGTCTGGCTGCCGTCAGGGTGGGGAATGCCTCAAGGGTCTCCAGAATGAACGGCAGATAGGCGTCGATCTGGCTTGGCCGAGTTCGCGGGCCATGCGGCACCAGCCCGGAACGGGCCAGCACGCATTGAACGGTATGATGGTGGACGCCGAGTTGGTGGGCAATGGTGTTGGCTCGCCACTTCTCGACATGGTGGTAGCGCAGGATCTGAGCCTGCAGTTCGGCAGATATGGCCATCGTCATCCTCTGGATAGGGACATCGGGATGGCTCGGCGACGACGCAGGGGCTCACGGCGGACAAACGGCGAGCAGCAGCGGCCACACCAGTGACAATGATGTCCCAGAACGCCGGTCGGCAATCCTTCAGGGATCGCAGACTCGGTCAAGGACGGCGTATCAGCAGTGTCGGACGCCTCGTTCGGTGTCGTCACCGAAGCCGCCATGCATCAACATCGGCATCGCTGGCGAGTGAACCATTGTGCGTCACTATTTTTTGCCGGGCCCGATATCGGCGGCTGCGGGCCGCATGGGCGAAACGGCCGTTCCGGCTCGTTTGATACCGCCTGGAAACATCCCGACGTCGCTCGTGACGGGCAATACGGGCACATCCTTCAGCGCAATAAATCTGGCCCCGGTCGCAGCATCGGCAGATCAGCATCTGCGACCGACAACGCTCGCACAGAAAGAAGCGTCCGGTATCATGCTCATCTGCTCCATGGCAGCCGTCATGACATGGACGCGAGGCCCCCGTCTGCGCCATAATAACCCGGCATTCGTGTTCCGCACGGTGTAGGGCGCGGCGCCGGGTAGAATTAGCCGTTCGTTCGGCGCTGTGCCTGCCTTCATCAATCGACGCAAAGATTACGGCACGCGCTGCGGCTGCACCAGTCCTCACCCCTTCACCCAAAAGCCGTTTGGTACACTTCTCGACGCACTGGGCCCTATGCTTGCCTGCGCGCAGGCAAGCATAGGGCCCAGCCAATCCCATCCGCTTCAGAACAAGCAAGTCACTGCCGAAAAACCTCTGTGGACCTCTCGGCAGCGAATAGCCGCACTTCTCAACAACCGTTCACAGCCAATCACGGCCATTGCGCGCCAGACGTGAGGCCTCAAGCGATACGACTGCTCCCACCCGACCTTCACATATCGCCGCCAACAGCTTCTCGAATCCTGGGCGGGCGATGCCACCTCCGGATCGTCCAAGGTCATCGTCGACGATCTCGACGGTCTCCCAACCCAACTGTCGAGCACGCTCGACTAAGCCGTACTGCCGTCGTTGGCTTTCCAGGTTATTGGCAACCTGGTAGGCTGTCGACTGCCGGACGTAGACGAAGGCGCTAAGGCTAAGATGGTCGGCGGTAATCTTACTCAT
>NZ_JAQJCK010000054.1:0-3991 GCF_030182455.1 Rhizobium cerradonense | reverse complement strand
CGCAACTTCCGCGCCGGTATCGAAGCCGGAATATCATGCCTCAAGCGTGCCTACGGCCTGGCACGCTGCACCTGGCGGGGCCTTGACCACTTCAAGACCTACGTCTGGTCCTCCGTCGTGGCTTACAACCTCGTCCTCTTCATCCGCCTCAAACCGACCTGAACTCCGACCAGCTTTTAGAATTGCGCCGTCGCTACAATGCCGGCCTCGTGGCGTACGCCTCAGCGCCGCCAACTGTATACTGCCCAATCACAAGCGTTCATGATCCTGTCCGTCGCCCCAAAACCACTCTCACCGCAAAGGACAAACCCTTGTAAACGCGCTTAAATACGCCTGTTTGTGGACGGAAACTAGCTAGTTAATCTGTTGACGCTTTATGACCCGAGCCGCCTTCCGCCAAGCGGATGCGGCGCATCATTCGTTCAGTAGGGGCAACATGGACAAAAGCACCCTTCACCTTCACCTGGACAACCTCTCCTCGGCATCGCCTTAACTGAGCTTGCTGTGGAAGTGTGACGCAACCCGGTCAGCAGCTTGACGCACTGTCTCAGCTTGGTCGTAAAAGTCGAAGTGTTTTCCCTCAATCCAATGAAGGTCTTTCGGGCCTGCCAAAAGGTCATACACTTTGCGAGCCTGATCAGGGAACGCCGCACCATCTGAGTGAACGACGAGTGCTGGTGCCGTAACATGGGGAGCCTGCGCCAAAGGGTCAAAAGCAAGCCAAGGCTCCCAGGCCATAACCGCAAACTCGTTGCGCCAGGCACGAACGCTCCCGCCGCGTGACTGATCCATATAGTATTCGCTGGGGCTGGGGCTCACTGCCGATTTGTCGTTCGGCATATACGCGAAGACCGTTTCGATTACCCCATTTTCGTCGTATCGTTTACGCGCCTGTCGACCTGCCGCGATCCGGTTGTCGATACCTTCACGGCCGAACATCTTCAACCCGAGTTCGGGGTCGGAGAAAAACCCTGCAACGGTGGCTAACGCACCCACGTTGGGGTCCTTCGCAGCCGTGTAGAGACCCGTGCCCCCTGATGTGCAAATCCCGAGAATCCCTGTCCCGGTCACGTCGCTACGTTTCTTCAAATACCGAAGCGCGGCCGATAAGTCCTCCGCCTTCGAAGCCTGCTCCTCGAACTGGCGCATCGCACCGCTACTCTCGCCGTAATTGCGATAATCAATTGCGAGCGCAATGATGCCGCGCCGGGCAAGTTCGCCAGCATAATTTCCGCCCATCTGCTCCTTCACCGAGGTTAGCGAACCACCGACCGCGACGGCCGGATAGCGACGCGATGGATCATGTCCCTCTGGAAGATATAGATTGGCGACGACGAACCCGTCCTCGCTTTCAAAACTGACTTTCTGCGCCGCTGGTTGGCTTCGTTCGGTCAGTGTCTGTGCCATGGTATTTTTTCCTGTGCTGAAGAGAACGGCAGTCGCCCCAATAGCGAGGCCGAGGTTCCGGCGTGTGATCGATGCAATAGGCATCGGCGACAACTCCTAACGAAGGCTCTAAAGATACCCGGTGGAGTTTGGTTTGATAATCTGCAAAAAACTAAAAGGGTTTGTAAGGCGAGTTTGATAATGAGAGCTGACCTCCTGGAAGGAATAGTCGTCTTCACTCGTGTCGCGGAACGACGGAGCTTTACTGCTGCTGCGCTTGAACTCGGCGTGACACCTGCTGCAATCAGTTGGACGATCAAGCAACTGGAGGCGCGTGTGGGCGCACCGCTCTTCACGCGCACAACGCGTTCCGTTGGCCTTACCGAAGCGGGACAAGTCTTTTTGGAGCAGGCTTCAGCGGGCGTCGCCTACGTTGAAGCTGCATATGAGGCCGCTCAGCGCCTCAGTGATAACCCCAGAGGGCTTCTGCGGTTTGAACCGCGCCGGGTTTGCCGGAGACCGTTTGGTTTAAGTTATGCGGCCATAGCTGGTGCGTCCAGCATGGCGTAGTATCGTTCTTCTGCCTCTGCTGGCGGAATATTCCCGATGGGTTCCAGAAGACGGCGGAGGTTGAACCAGTCGACCCATTCGAGCGTGGCGAACTCCACGGCTTCGAAGTTGCGCCATGGTCCTCGCCGATGGATGACCTCTGCCTTGTAAAGACCGTTGATCGTTTCGGCGAGAGCATTGTCGTAACTGTCGCCAACGCTTCCGACAGACGGCTCGATGCCCGCCTCCGCCAGCCGTTCGGAATAGCGAATGGACACATATTGCGAGCCGCGGTCGGAATGATGAACCAGCCCGCCACGTTTAACGGGCCTCCGATCATGAAGCGCCTGATCGAGGGCATCGAGTACAAAGCCCGCATGGGCCGTTCGGCTTGCCCGCCAACCGACGATACGGCGGGCGAAGGCATCAATGACGAAGGCCACGTAAACGAAGCCCTGCCAGGTCGCGAAATCGGATAACCACAGCATGTTCGGCGCTGGAGCGCAGAACTGTCGGTTCACCCGGTCGAGCGGACATGGAGCGGACTTGTCCGACACAGTGGTTTTGACTGGCTTGCCGCGAATGACGCCTTGAAGCCCCATCATTCTCATAAGCCGAGCGACGGTGCAGCGGGCGATGTCGTAACCTTCTCGCTGCAACTGCCGCCAGACTTTGCGCACACCATAGACCTGGAAGTTCTCGTTGAACACCCGACGTATCTCGACTTTCATGGCAATATCATTCCGTTCGCGGGCCGATAGGCGGTCCACGTCCATGCGCTTGGCGATAACCTCATAACAGGTGGACGGGGCAATCGGCAGCAGTCTGCAGATCGGCTCGACCCCGAGCACCGAGCGGTGTTCGTCGATGAAGGAGATCATCGCTTCAGTGGGCGGTCGAGCTCCGCCTGGGCAAAATACGCCGAGGCTTTGCGTAGAATCTCATTCGCCTGACGAAGCTCGCGGTTCTCCCGCTCCAGAGCCTTCATCTTCTCCGCCACGTCACTCGGCAAACCTGCACGCTTGCCGCTGTCGACCTCGGCCTTCTTCACCCATTCATGGAGGGTATGCGCCGAGCAACCGATCTTGGCCGCTATCGATGATACCGCCGCCCAGCGGGAGGGATGTTCGGCTTCATGCTCCGTCACCATCCGAACGGCGCGGGCACGAACTTCAGGAGAGAATTTGTTCGTCGTCTTGCTTGTCATAGACCCTACTTCTCACGAGTTGGGGTCTCCGGCAAACCCGGCGCGGTTCACTCCGAGGGTGGTCGTGGGGTCACCTGCTTACTTCGCAAAACGCGGTAAGCCGCTGCGGCCAGAAGAGCTTGAGCGTCACTCCTGTATCAATATTCGGCTCGCTGGAGGCGCAGTCTACCGCTGGGATTTTGTCGAGCACACCGAGGAGATTGGGACTCGGAGCTTCGTGATGGATGTGGCAGGAGGTCTCACCGTAAATGGACCCGCGACTTCTCTTTCAGCCGCGCAGGCAGGTGTCGGTTTAGCCTACAATATCGCTGGCGTTGTCGAGCCGCTGATCCGCCAGGGTCTCCTCGAAACCTGCCTCGAAACGTTCATGCCCACGAGTCCGGGTTTTTTCATCTATTTTCCGGATCGAAAACAAGCGCTACCCAAATTGCGGGCGTTTGTGGATTACTGGCACAATTATCATCCCTCTCAAGCCAACTCGCTCAATGCTATTGTCGAGCAAAAGGCGAAATCCGAGTCCGGCGCAACCTGATTAACGTGTTAGGGCAACAGCGCTTAGTGCGGCTGCAAAGCCGATGAAAGATAGTTGATGAAAGTTCAGTACGGAGAAGAAGTGGCGAATCACTCTGACCCCGAGTCATGCGGCGCACATCGCGAGGTATGCGTCGAAGCGTTGACAGGGGAAACCGGCAGGCCAGCCATAGAGCCGCGAAATGAAAAATCCGGGATGCCGACGCTGTTAAGCGAAGCGGAAGGCAACACGGTGCATGGCGTCAATCGCAAGCCATGCCCCGATCCCGCGCGGTCGGAGACCCTGTGCATGCCGGGAAGTCTTTCATACGGAAGCAG
>NZ_JAQJCK010000053.1:0-4042 GCF_030182455.1 Rhizobium cerradonense | reverse complement strand
ACCCGATGCGGCCTCGATGGCGGTCGAGAGGCGACGGATTGGACGGAATGCATCTGCAGGACCGCAGCGTGAGCGTAGGACGGCGGCAGCCGAGCTTGTTGGCTCGCGAGGAATGGCCGCTTGCGGTCAGGGGAAGAAGGTCGGCGGAGCCGTTGCAGGCCAGGGCCGGTCCGGTGCCAGACCAGCCCAAAAGAGAGGCCCTATCGGGGGCTTTGCGCCGTCAGCAGAGAACGACGCGAATGATCGGTTGTCGCCTCATCGGCATGATCAACGGCGCCGCCGGCGCCATCACCTCTCCGTCGTCACCGTCGGCACCATCTTCCGATGCACCACAATAGCCGCGCCCGACAAGGCACACCGGCTATGTCGAGCGCGATATCAGATCAGCCGGAACAGACCGTAGCGGTGTAGAACTCCGCTCAAGGGTGCACCCGGTCGGAACCCGCGTTTCCTTCCTAGTCCGAGAGCAATGATGCGATCAGGGCATCCGGTGCCTTGAACCGGCCACGCCTCAGCTCACGTGGAATTACCGCCTCGACCGCTTCCAACTTCTCGGATGGGTCGATGCGGAGGTAGACCTCGGTCGTGCGGATATCGGCGTGGCCGAGCCACAGGGCGACCTTACGGATGTCGCGGGTTGCCTGCAGCATCACAACTGCGCAGCCGTGACGAAGCTGATGTGGTGAGACGCGACGGCCGCGAAGCGATGAGTAGCTCTCGGCTGCCTTGCCGACATGTTTGTCGAGCACATACTCGAAGCCGGCGCGGGTCATCGGGTCGCCCTGAGCATTGACGAAGAGGTCCGGTACGCGGACTGCGCCACGAACACTCAGCCACGCACGAAGGTCCCGCGTAGTTTCCTTCCAGAGCGGCAGGCAACGTTCCTTGCGGCCCTTTCCCATGACCTTCACGCTCGCACCGTTCTGAAGCGACAGGTTCTCTGTCTGAAGGCCGACCAGTTCGGAGACCCGCAAGCCTCCGGCGAAGCAGAGATGCATCATTGCCCGATCACGGATGCCAGATCTCGTCGCCAGATTGGGCGCGTTTAAGATCGCGCGGATTTCATCCATCGTCAGATGACGGATGAGCTTCTGGTCATGGCGCTTGGTCGGAATCGCATGGACCCGGCCGATCTGCTGAAGGGCGGAGGGAACCTTGTGCTCGAGATAGCGCATGAACGCCTTGATGGCGGCAAGCCGCATATTACGGGTGGAAGCGCTATTGCCACGATCCTGCTCAATGTGCTCCAGGAAGGCCACGATCATCGGTGCGTCTAGGTCTTCGATGGCGAGCAGAGACGGTCGCGTGCCGAGCCGTTTGGCTGCAAAGTTGAACAGCAGCTTGAAGCTGAACGCGTATGTCTCGCAGCTTTGCGGGCTGTAACCTCGCTGTCGCGGCATATAATCTCGCAGGAAGCCAGTGATGAGAGGGGCGAGCTCTGTCATAAGCCGTCCTCCCCGACCAGAGTTTCTGCCGCGGCGGCGATGTCGGTCATCATTTCCGGCGTCGCCTCGAGATACCAGTATGTATTGTGGATACTGACATGGCCAAGGTAGGTCGACAGAGCGACGAAGTGCCGGGCAACTTCGCCGCGATCGGCACCGCATTGTTCCAGGACGCGGGTTGCGAAGGTATGTCGAAGGTCGTGGATACGTGGCTGCTGACTTCGCCCCGGCGCGATGCCTGCCCCTCGTAAGATGCAGCGGAACGTATAGTTCACCGTCGTCGGGTAGAGCTGTCGGTGCTGGACGGATGGGAAGAGCCAATCGCTCTCGCCGGCGTGTTGGCGCCGAGAGTGAAGATAGCGTTGGAGCGCTTCCATGACGGTGCCGTGCAGCGGTACAAGTCGGCTCTTGCGGAACTTGGTTTCGCGAATGTGCAACACGCCGTCCGGCAGGATGTCGTCGAGCCTGAGCGCGAGAGCTTCGGAGATGCGCAGTCCCGTAGCTGCAATCAGTCCAAAGAGCATGACATAGAGCTCGCGACGCAGTGGATTGGGCTGCTGGCGCCTCAGATTGCCGGCCACAACGAGAATACGGGCGATCTCATCCGCGCTGTAGATGTAGGGAACAGGTCGATTGGTGGACCGCTTGATATCTGCGGGCGGTATCTCGTGACGAGGATCTTCCGCCTGCATGAAGCGGGCAAAGGCGATCAGGGCCGTCAGTCGATGCGACATGGCGTTTGGGCTCTTGGCTGCCACTGGCAACCAAGAAAGAGCTGTTGCTGTGCGAATGTGGCTCTCGTCGCGTTCCGCTGCAAAGCGCGCGAACGCCAGGAGATACCGATCGACCCGGGCGAGTTTGTAGCCCAGCGCGCGGCGCAGACTGATGTAGCGGGCGACGTCGGCGCTCAGCATGGCAACCTCCCGCCCCAAGGCTGCGCGATTTCGGACAAGAGGCCGATGTCGACCTTGGCGTAGAGCGCGGTCGTCGATGGAGACCGGTGACGCAAAACGGCTCCGACGCCGGCAAGGCTTGCGCCGCTCCTCAGCATCGCGGTCGCCGCTGAGTGCCGCAGCACATGCGCGCCACGATGGATGCTCGCGATTCCTGCCCTGTCGAGGCCGCGACGTACGATGCACTTTATGGCAATGCGGCTCAGCGGCCGGATCGGCGCGATATCCGTCAGGAACACGCGCGTCGTCGCAATGTGCGGCCTTGCCCGCTCGATATAAGCTAATATGGCATCGCCAACGTCCTGAGGCAGCGGCAGCCATTCCTCGCGCCGGACCTTTCCGAGCAGCGTTATCCGGCCATTTTTCCAATCGATGTCAGCAAAAGTGAGATTGGCGACTTCGCTCGCCCTGAGGCCCAACCGGGCCAGAAGCAACATGACAGCGCGGTCGCGTAAGCGGCACTCGCCCTCACAGTTGGCAAGGAGGCGGTCGATATCACTTTGACCAAGAAAGCACGGCGTCGTCGCCAGTTGCCAGCTCGCAAAGCTCGGAACCGCATGTTCCCGCCCCGCAGGGCAGTGCCCCATCGCGATGAGGTATTTGAGGTACATGCGCGTGGCGACGGCGATGCACCGCGACCGCGAACGGCCGTGCGGCCTCGCACGAACAAGCACGAAGTTGCGGATCGCCTCGGCCGTATAAGCCGCGGGATCTGATCCAATCGATATCAGTAAATCGGCCAATACCGGCTGGTACAGGTTGAGCGTCGACTCCTTGATGCCGCGTTGCTCCCGCATCCAGCGACTAAAGGCGGCCAGGGCCGGCCACGTCTCCTCCAGTGACGGAGCCTGCTCCTGCAGCAGAATGTTGCACTCGCGCAGATACGTGACGAACAGTGCGGCAGCACCCTGTGGCGCACGGGCGGTCTTGCTGCCTTTGAACACCGATGCCGATGCGTTCAGACCCTCGGCGAGTGTTTCGACACCGAAGCCGGCGGCACGCACCCAATCACCCCACAGTGCCAGTAGGCGCACCACCTCCACGATTGTTGCGGCCGAATAATTCCGCTGGCCAAGCCAGTGCTTGAATCCGTCGACATGTGGTTGCAGCCAAGTGATCCGAACATCGACACTGCGGCGATGTCTGTACTTTCGCTTTGTCATTCTGCTTCCTCGATTTGATCGTTGGTGCCGGAAGAGTCCGGCGCGTCGAACAAATCGAAGGTTTCCAAGCCATTCCAGCGTCGGCGGACAGCTTTTCCGGCCTCACCCTTGCGGTTGCGAGCAAAGGGGCAGAGCAGCGCTTTTTTCTCGGATCAGATGGATATGGTGCCGACGGTGACGACGGGAGAGGTGATGGCGCCGGCGGCGCCGTTGATCATGCCGATGAGGCGACAACCGATCATTCGCGTCGTTCTCTGCTGACGGCGCAAAGCCCCCGATAGGGCCTCTCTTTTGGGCTGGTCTGGCACCGGACCGGCCCTGGCCTGCAACGGCTCCGCCGACCTTCTTCCCCTGACCGCAAGCGGCCATTCCTCGCGAGCCAACAAGCTCGGCTGCCGCCGTCCTACGCTCACGCTGCGGTCCTGCAGATGCATTCCGTCCAATCCGTCGCCTCTCGACCGCCATCGAGGCCGCATCGGGT
>NZ_JAQJCK010000052.1:0-5341 GCF_030182455.1 Rhizobium cerradonense | reverse complement strand
CCGCTTCTATATCTCCTCACGGTCGATGACCGCGCTCCAGTTCGCCGAGGCCATACGTGGCCATTGGGCCATCGAGAACTCCCTCCATTGGGTACTCGACGTCACCTTCAACGAGGATGCCGCCCGATCTCGAACCGGGCATGGACCAGCCAACATGGCCGTCGTCCGACACTTCGCCATCAACATGGTTCGAAGCCATAACGACAAGCGCAGTATCAAACTCAGACGAAACAAAGCAGGCAGAAACCCACAATACATGGCCGAAATCATCCGAGCATGACTGTTAACCCGGATTCAGAGCCGTGTTCTTTGCCTCACAGGACTTGACGGGGTGTGGCCCATAATGGAGATGTCGCTTCGTGGCTTTGCCGCTCAATTCTCCCTTCTTCGCGTAGGAGAAAGTCACTTTGAACAGAAAGTCACCGGTCTATCTGAACGCGCTGCGTGCCTTTGAAGCCAGTGCACGTCACGGCAGCTTCTCCGGGGCTGCCGAGGAACTCAAAGTCACCTCAGCTGCGGTAGGACAGATGGTGCGGGGGTTGGAGGATTGGCTGGGAATGCCGCTCTTTCATCGTACCACCACCGGAAAGGCGAGGCTTACCCCGACCGAACGGGCCGAACATGCCCTTCCCGATATCAGGGCAGGGCTCGATCAGCTAGTCATTGGGCTGGAGCGTCTTCGCGCGTCCGCAACGAGCGGAATCCTCAACGTAACCGTCAGTCCTGCTTTCGCCGCCAAATGGCTATTGCCCCGCATCGACCGCTTCCAGGCCAGATGTCCGGAGACCGACATTCGGCTCGAGACGAGCCTGAAGCTGGTCGATTACAAGGCACATGGAATAGACATTGGCGTGCGCTACGGAGATGGAAGCTGGCCGGACCTGATCGCCGAAAAGCTGATGGACGAGGAAGTCTTTCCTGTCTGTTCGCCCAGGTTTTCAGAAATTGGAAGTCTAAACGTCCCAGCCGATCTGACGCGCCAGACGCTCATACACGATCTCTCCGTGGACCCGGCACTCGGTTTTGTCACCTGGGACCGCTGGCTGCGCGCCGGCGGCGTATCAGATTCCCAGCCGCAAAGGGGCATGAGTATCAATAATTCCGCTGCCGTCCTGCAGGCTGCGATCGAGGGTCGGGGCGTAGCGCTGGCCCGCAGCATCCTCGCCCATGACGATCTGACTGCGGGAAGGCTCAAGCGGCTCTTCCCCGATGTGACCGTGCCATCGACGCTTGCCTACTACATCGTCTACCGGTCGCAGTATGCGTCGCTGCCGAAACTGCAGGCCTTTCGCAACTGGCTGCTTGAAGAAGCCGGCACGGCACGGCCCTAACTCGGCCGCAGCGCAGCGCGCCAAGATTTTCTTTGCCGCGCCCAAGAAACTCTCATTTGTCAAGCCGGCCATGCGGGCGCATCAAACGGCGCATATGCATTTTTGGCGAGGAACATCCCTCGCCGCGTGCGGCCAAGCGAAACCCGAAAGTATGACCGTGGCTTATCTCCAAATCACCCTTCAGATCGCCGCCGCGAACCGTCGCGCTGCCATCGGCATCTATCAGAAATACAAGGAAACGTTCCTCACAGACATCGGAGCGACCTCCAAGGAGCTTCTGATCCGCGACGATGACGTGCAGGTTCTCCATGGGTTCAACAGCGTTGAGGACGCAGGGCCTATCTCGAAAGCGAACTCTTCAACGACGACGACGTCACCGATTGAAGCCGCTGCTGGCGGCAGCGCCGGACATTCGGATTTACGCCATCGCCTGAACTGCAGCGAGCATAACATCCAGATAACCCGCTAATGGCTTCAACGACAACAATATCGACTAAGGCCATTGTCATCGTCGGCGGCGGCCTTGCCGGACTTACGGCAGCCTATCACCTTCATCGCAACGGGCTCGACTTTACCCTGGTCGAGGCACGGGAACGGCTGGGCGGCCGCATTCTCACGGCTGACCCGCAAACCGATGTCTCGCACGACGGTTTCGATCTCGGCCCTTCCTGGCTGGCCCGACATGCATCCGTCGGTTCAGGAATTTGCACGCGAGTTGGGGGGTCGATCAGACCTGGCAGAGCTGGATCAGTTTGGCAGGCAGCGAACAGCACTCAACGATCCCGGTTATCTGGCTGGGGCCATCGAAGCCGGTGAGCGTGTGGCCACGCCCCTGATCACCAGGCGAGACGGAGATCGTTCATCCCCTATCTTGAAATGCGAGGAAAGGAGCAGGTCATGAAAACAACCTATCGGGCGATGCAGATATCCACGTCCGGCGGCCTTGAGCTTGTGGACCGACCGACGCCGGGCGACGAAGAAGTGCTGATTGCGGTTGAAGCCTGCGGCATCTGCGGCGCGGATTTAAGCGACATCGACAAGGCGGACCGGAGACTACAGCCGCCGCGCGTTCCCGGCCACGAAGTGGTCGGCCGGATCATCGCGCTTGGATCAAACACGCCCTCGGCTTGGAAGCTCGGCCAGCGCGTCGGCGTTGGCCGGCTCGGCGGGCATTGCAACGAATGCAATGAATGCCGCCGTGGCCGTTTCAATCTATGCCGCAACCAGCCCGTTCTCGGTTCTTCCTGCGATGGCGGTTACGCGGAAATGATGATTGCGCGCGCGACCGGACTCGTTTCCATTCCGGACAAGCTTTCATCGGAAGAGGCAGCACCGATCCTTTGCGCCGGCATCGCCACATTCAATGCCTTGAAGAAATCGGGCGCTGAGGCAGGCGATACGGTTGCTATTCTCGGAATAGGCGGGCTCGGGCACATGGCGCTGCAATATGCCCGCAAGATGGGCTTCCGCGTGGTCGCGGTGGGTCGGGGCGACAATATTGCCGAAGATGCTGTGAAGCTCGGCGCCCATCGTTACATTGACACGAACAAGGAAAATGCCGCCGAGGCTTTGAATAAGATGGGCGGCGCCAAAGCGATCCTGACCACGATCGGCAATCCGGACGCCGTCTTGGTTTTGATGCCTGCACTTACACCGGAAGGCCGCCTGGTCGTGCTCGGCGTCGGCAAGGATCCCCTGCCGGTATCGACTGGATATCTGGTGGGCGCTGAGCGAGGCGTGATCGGCTCAATTACGGGGTCGCCGTTCGAGAACGAGAAGACATTGGACTTCAGCGTCCTGGCCGGCGTGCGGCCGATGATCGAAACCATGCCGCTGGAGCAGGCCGCCGAAGCGGTCCGAAGAATGCGTTCCGGTGAGGCGAAATTCCGGATCGTTCTGACGATGGGAGACCAGACCAATGCGGATCAATGAAGACCTGACAAAGCCGGTCATCGCCCATGCGGCCAAGCTCGACTGGGTGCCGAGCCCCGCCGCCGGCGTCGACCGACGGATGCTCTACCGCGTCGGCGGTGAAGTCGCGCGTGCGACCTCGATCGTGCGCTACGCGCCGGCAAGCGCCTTTCCCCGCCATGTCCATAGCGGCGGCGAAGAAATTCTTGTGCTTCAGGGGACGTTCCAAGATGAGCATGGCGACTATCCGGCCGGAAGCTATTTCCGCAACCCGCCCGGCACCTCGCACGTACCGGCGCCGGAGGAGGGCTGCATGATTTTCGTGCGCCTTTGGCAGTTTCGTCAGGGCGACAGCATGCAGATTGTCCGGCAGCCAGGCGAAGGCCAAGCGGCCCCATTGCGCGCCGGCGCCCGTGCGGCGCGTGTTCTCTTCGAGGATATCGCGGAACGCGTTTCGATCGAGACCTGGCAGTCCGGCTCAGCCATTGCCATCGAAAATCGCCGTGGCCTCGAATTTCTGGTGCTGTCCGGCAGCCTGATATTGCAGGGCGAGACGCTGGAGCCGCAATGCTGGGGACGGTTGCCGGCAGGCAGATCATTTGAGGTGGCGACAGGCCCAGAGGGCGCCGAAATCTGGATCAAGGACGCCCCTCTTCAGCACGCCGGTGTGCTGCCGATGCCCTCCTCGGCCACGCACCACAAACCAAGATATTGAGCAGGTCACGCAAATGGGGATCGCCGAGGCGACGTTCCGCGACAAGGACGATGTCGCGAAACAGGAAAAAATTGCGTCAAGAAACGTCTGGGTTCTGACGGCGGCACAGTCGCTCGGGGGCGCCAATTCTCCCATCGTCATTTCGCTCGGCGGGCTCGTCGGCCAGCATCTGGCATCTGATCCGGCCGCAGCAACTTTGCCGGTCAGCATGCTCAACCTGGGGCTTGCTCTGGGAACGCTGCCGGCTGCGGCCGTTATGCGCCGGTTCGGACGGCGCGCCGGATATATAATAGGTGCAGCGCTCGGTACGATCGCGGGGATCGTTGCCACGATGGGCATCGTCCAATCAAGCTTCATTGTCTTCTGCATGGGCACGCTGATCGCCGGTTTTTACTCGGCCTATGTCCAGAGCTACCGCTTTGCGGCGACCGACGGCCTGACTGGCGCCGGGCGTGACCGCGCAATATCGCGCGTGATGGTCGGCGGGCTGATTGCTGCCATCATCGGGCCGCAACTCGTCATATGGACGCGTAACGCTCTGCCGGGACATGCCTTTGCCGGCAGTTTCCTCAGCCAGGCGATGCTCGCCCTGCTCGCGGTGCCGATCCTTTTGCCACTGCGCCGCCCGGCGGGTTCCGCCGCCGTGCATGCCACCGCCATCAGCGCCCGCCCGCTTGCACAGATACTGACCTCGCCACGCTATCTGCTGGCCGTTGCGACCGGCGTCGTCTCCTACGGCCTGATGACCTTCGTCATGACGGCGGCACCTATGGCCATGGTCGGACACGGCCATTCCGTCGATTCCGCAGCGCTTGGTATTCAGTGGCACGTTCTCGCCATGTTCGATGTTCGGGCCAAGCTTCATTACCGGCCGCCTCATGGCACGCTTCGGCAAGGAGCGCGTGGCGGCGGTGGGACTTCTCCTGATCGGCGGGTCGGCGCTTATTGCGCTCAGCGGTGTCGATATCGCGCACTTCTGGGGATCGCTTATCCTCTTGGGGCTGGGCTGGAATTGCGGCTTCATTGGCGCCACGGCGATGGTTGCCGAGTGTCATTCGCCATCCGAACGCGGCAAGACGCAGGGCGCTAAGCTTGACTTTGTACATTATGCGGCGAAGCAAATCGCCTGCGCCATACGGACAAGTCGCCCTGGCGGTATTTTATGCATTTCCAGGTTTGACGGTGAGTGTCGATAAAGATCGTCGCTCCACAAAACGAGACGCACAGCGCCAATCGCATCTGTGAATGTCAGATCGGTTTTCCTGTACCATGCCGCCGCGTAAGGGCGCGTGGTTTGGCTGAGAACATCTCCCGCCCACAGCGTCACGAGACTATAGAGGGCCAAAAGTGAAGGTGTCGTGCGGATGATGGCGTTGCCATTCCA
>NZ_JAQJCK010000051.1:0-5396 GCF_030182455.1 Rhizobium cerradonense | reverse complement strand
GCCCATGCCATCCTCATCATGGATCAGGCGGGATGGCACATGTCCAACAATCTCGTCGTGCCCGAAAACATAACGATCCTGCCGCTCCCGCCGAAATCGCCAGAGTTGAACCCGGTCGAAAACCTCTGGCTCTTCATGCGCGAGAATTGGCTCTCGAACCGAGTCTTCAAATCCTACGACGATATCGTCAATCACTGTTGCGACGCATGGCGAAAACTCGAAAGTCAGCCCTGGCGCATCATGTCCATCGGACGCAGAGAATGGGCCAATGCGTTCTGATCAATGAGAAGCCGTATTAGTTCGATCGGGGGAACGACAACATGCAGTGCCGGCGATCGCTAGATTGCAGAACGTCGATTGCACGCGCGCGCTCGTGCAACTCCGATAGACGACTGCGAATTTGCCGTGCTCGTTGAATAATGTATCGAATGTGAGATCGACAAGAAGGAGATACGTCTGCGCTACGCGAAGCTGCTCGGCAAGCGCACTCATTCACACCTTGCTCGTTTCGGTGCATGATCAACCGGCCGTTGTCGCCAAGGTCGACCACACCGCCAAGGAACTAGCCTTCATCAGACGGTCGACGGGGGCGATCTGGATTGGACTTGAAAGCGCAAGTCCAGCCTTGAGCAAAGCGGGACCATCCAAATCATTGGACGAGAGCCCGCCGAGCGATTCGTCCCGGGTGGGCGTTCGGCTTGGCTTTCAAAGGGGCCACCATGCCGGCTTCGAGGCAAGCGGCCATGAATGCCTCTCGTGCAACGACGGCGGCTACGCCGCCATTGAGGGCACCGCGACAGGTCCTGATGGCACGCTGATGGCGCTCGCCATAACGCAATGGCCATTCGTTTTCGAGAAAATCCAAAGCATCGTAAACGCCCGCAAACGTCCGCTCAAGACCACACTGCAGTCGGATAGTGACCAGACGAGTCCAGGAGACATCGGTTATCGGCATCCTATTTTCCTTTCCAATGTCACCTGTGACCATCCGGCAAATATTGGAATAACTTTCGCGCGTTCAAGAGTCGGAACGACGCGAAGTCGCCTTGATCGAGCCAGCAGGGGGCGACCCTCAAGGCAGAGCGGGTGGCAAACGTCGCCTGTTACGATGCGACGCGATATCGTGAAACTTGCCACCGCCTACGGCAATAATCGCAAAGCCTTTTCTCTGATCGTGCGTGGTGCGGCCAACCAAGCCGCTCCCTTGCGAAGATCGCACCGACTGACGATCGTAGAACGGGAGAGTCGTCGTTAGCTGCGATGATCAGGATGGCGCAAGGTATCGAGCAACTAAGCCCTTGCTAGCCGCGCGCCTCCCGACGACCACTTCAAAAAAGCGGTTATTGCCGAGGCTGCGACCGCGTCAGTTTCCTTGCTTCGGCAATTAAGCGCTATCACATCCCACGGCTCCTTCTGTCAAACAATTCTTTAGTGGCCTTGGATTCTCTAAACGAAACTAGGATCATGATCCGTCGATTGAAATTGCGAACACAACAGATCGTAGGGTAGCGCTCGTCTTCCTCCTAATTAAGACGGAGGGTACAACAGTCCCATAGGACGTTGTTGCACTGGCCAGCCAATTTATACTGCCTTGAGGTCCGCCAAAAATTTGTCAAATGCATTGTTGATCGGCTTGGCGATCTCAGCCACTGCCTTGCTCGCCAGTGCCCGGAATTCCTTGGCATTCTCGATGCTGGTGTCTACGCGCTTGTGCAGGAACGCCGATTGGAGTTCGAAGACTTGTGACGGCGAGTTCGCGCCGAACAACGCTTGCAAATGCGAGAAACCGGCCACCGCATTCGCCTGCAACGCAGCGACGGACTTAAGCGACAATTCGTAGCCGGCCAGCGTTGCGGTTTCGAAGATCGGAGTGAGTATTTTTTGCGCCTCTTCAGCGCTCGACGCGAATTTAAAGAAAGCTTCGGTCAACTGTTTGTTCCCCTTTTCTACGGATGCCCCGATTTGATCGGCCACCTTCAGAGGCGATGATGCTGAATTTTCGATTGTTTCAAAGGACCTTTCTGAAACCTTGGTGGTCATAGTGCTATTCCTTCTCACGTTGTTTGTTAATGTCGCTAGGCACGGCGATATTGTTGAAAAATTTGATCCTGAGAGTATCACCTGGCAGTTTGGACATGGACAAATGCGGAACTCAGTTTGACGGCCGTTCTTCAGAAACGGATCCGAGAGATCCGAATTGGCTCCGTTACCGCCTGGTTTAGGAAGGCGGCCATATACTTGGCTGCTTCTTGCCGCCTAACGACGAGTACGTGCAAACTCGATGCCAACTAGGCATACGCTTTCAAAAAGGTGTTTCCGAGTATTGTTCTGCCGCTTGCGCGCAAATCTTCAGACTGCAACGCGTCTGCTATGTCGCTTATTGTCGGACTCAAGACTTTTTTGAACGCCAGATAGATCGACCCTCGGAGTGATCGCTCTGCCGTAGACCCACTTTTGTTTGGCACGAAACTTGTGTGTTTATCGCAGACCGCCGGGAGCAAGCCGCAGCAAGGGCACCGGTCCTGATCTCGGCTGGTCGTCACAAAATTGAAGTCAACGACATAGGGCACAGAACGGACCGGACGATTGATCCTGTGGGCGTCAAAGGGTTCTGGCGAACACTGCATCGATAACCTGCCAAAAACCCAGTCGGCAGCGAGAATGTCGAGGTTGACGACAAATATCCGCAGAGATGCAATCAACGGAGTTAAGGATGAATAGATATTTTTGCGAATTACTAGGAACGTTTGCGCTCATTTTCTTCGGCTGCGGCACACTCGTCTTTATGCGTTCCGAGGTGGGCCCCCTCGGTGTCGCTCTTGCCTTCGGGATGACAGTGGTGGCGATGGCCTACGCGATTGGCCCAGTATCAGGCGCTCATCTCAATCCCGCGGTCAGCCTCGGTTTTCTTGTTTCGCGACGGTTTGGACTGTGGGACTTCCTCGCGTATGTCTTGGCTCAAAGTGCGGGGGCTATAGCGGCCGCAGGCGCTCTCTATGTGATAGCCATGGACAAAGTCGGTGGCTACGACATTGCCGTAGAAGGTTTCGCCCAAAACGGCTGGGGAGCTTATGGGGTCAGATCTGTGTTCCTGTTTGAGTTCATCTCCACGTTCCTGTTTGTAACGGTATTTCTCAAAAGCACCACCGAGGAAGGGGCGGGCACTGTCGCAGGTTTTGCAATTGGTCTTACCTTAGTCGCAATCCATCTGGCCGGCATTTCGGTTTCGGGTGCTTCTGTAAACCCTGCACGGTCGCTCGGCCCGGCGCTCTTTGCAGGGGAGACGGCGCGCTCACAGCTCTGGCTCTATATAATTGCACCGATGCTCGGTGCTGTTGCGGCGGGCCTTCTGCAACTCACTGAAGTTCTCGCGTTTCGACCAACAAGCAACTCGCTGAAGCGCAATGGCGCTACTCTTGCAGGGCGAAGTAGAGCTGATGCAGCTCGCCACTTCCAACCGCGCCCCTGACCGGGATTTCGACGGACTTCACATTTCCTTGGCGGCGAACCGCCCCGCCCCCGAGCCAGTATGGGGCTACATGTCACGTGATTCCATTTCCGCCGTTTCATTGTCACCTAAGCCGGTTCCAATCTCGTCTTTAGGGCGCATCGACCTTCTTTCCCGAGAGGAAAATCGGACCGCGGCCAGTATTGGAAAAAACTTGGGTCCATTCAGACCTAGCCCAACGGCCGAAAATACGTCCGATCGATATTGCGGCTGATGCTCCTTCAGGAGTCCTCTGTGAGCGGTTCGAACGCGAGCACTTTTTGGCTTCACCTGCAAACACTCTCTGCTCACCATTATGAGCGCTGCTCATGGATCCATGAAGGAATGCCATTTCAGTTTTGGTTCGCCTCATGATATTGGCCGCTGGGGTCAAGGATATCGCCTCGCCCGCGTCCATAGGACGAAGAGCATCAGCCTTGCAGGAAAGCCATCGGCCAGCACTTGTGCCGATATACTACCATTGCTTGTCGTAGCGATATAATAACAACCCTTAGGCCGTAAATCGTCCGGCCAGCGTCAAAAGAAGAGGTCTTTGAATGCGCGCAGACGTGCAGTGGAAATTGTGCTGGGAAAATGAGTTGCAACTCTCCGATCATGTCGAACTCGCCGAGTTCTTTCGGAAGACATACGGGCCGACTGGCGCGTTTAATGCAAAGCCGTTCCAAGGCAGTCAAAGCTGGGCCGGAGCAAGACCGGAGCTTCGTGCGATCGCGTACGACTCGATCGGTGTTGCGGCCCATCTGGGCTTGCTGCGCCGCTTCATCAAAGTTGACGGGGTAGACCTTTTGGTGGCTGAGCTAGGTTTATATGGAGTGCGTCCGGATCTCGAGGGGCTCGGCATCGCCCATTCGATTCAGGTTATGCTTCCCACATTGCAGAAGTTTCAAGTTCCATTCGCCTTCGGTACGGTTCGACCCGAGCTGCGGAAACACATTGAAAGATTCGGCCGACACAGTCCACTGACTGTTGTGTCGCAGGTGAGCGTACGATCTACGCTGCCACACGCACGCATCGACTTGCCGCCCACCCGTGTCGAGGATCCGCTTGTCATCATTATGCCGATTGGACAGCCCATCTCCGCCTGGCCAGCCGGTACGATGATCGACCGGAACGGACCGGAGTTATGAGCTACCTCGACTGCTAGCGGAAGTGCTCAGGCTCCTCGTGGAGCTCACTGTCCCAAGCGCAATCCGGTCCGGTCATCGGCAGGATCATATCGGCCGCCATCGGATGAAGAAATATGCGGTTCAATGGCCTTGATCTCAATCTTCTGGTTGCGCTCGACGCCCTGATGAGCGAACGTAATCTGACGGCGGCGGCGCGCAGCATTAACCTGAGCCAGCCAGCCATGAGCGCGGCGGTCGCACGGCTGCGCACCTTCTTCCAAGATGAGCTGTTTACGATCGCTGGGCGCGAATTTATCCCCACACCTAGGGCAGAAAGCCTGGCACCCGCCTTGCGAGATGCTCTGCTCCATGTTCAGCTCTCCATTATTTCCAGAGAGCCGTTTGACCCCGCCCAATCGGATCGTCGCTTCAAAGTTATCCTTTCCGATTACGTCGCGCTCGTATTTTTCGAAAAAGTCGTTGAGTGTGTATTCCAATGAAACCGGACGGGGTTTCCGATCATTGACCGGACGCTTATTCCAGCGTTTTACCGGACGCGATTCCGAGGCGAAGCCGGACGGTGTAGAGCGTCTCTGGGCCTGAGTTGATCATTGTCGGCGAATATCAGGCTGGTCAAGCCTGAGTTGCATCCTCGGCTGACAGGTTTCGATGTTTGCGCAGGCTCTCACCGGAAAGTTCGATGCGGTAGGCGTTGTGGACGAGGCGATCCAGCACGGCGTCGGCGATCGTGGGATTTCCGATCATATCGTACCAGTGGTCCA
>NZ_JAQJCK010000006.1:0-339956 GCF_030182455.1 Rhizobium cerradonense | reverse complement strand
GCCGAGACCGGAGAGTTTGACGCCGCCGAATGGCGCTTCGGCCGTCGAGATCAGGCCGGTATTGACGCCGACCATGCCGTATTCGAGCGCTTCTGCGACGCGGAAGACGCGGGCGAGATCCTTGGCATAGAAATAGGAGGCAAGACCGAATTCGGTGTCGTTGGCCTGGGCAATGACATCGGCCTCATCCTTGAAGCGGAAGAGCGGAGCCACCGGTCCGAAAGTCTCTTCCTTGGCGACAGCCATCGCCGGCGTGACATTGGCCAGTACGGTCGCCTCATAAAAGCGTCCGCCGAGCTGGTGGCGATGACCGCCGGCAACGACACGGCCGCCCTTGGAAAGCGCATCGGCGACATGCTCCTCGACTTTGGCAAGGGCTGCTTCGTCGATCAGCGGGCCGAGATTGATGCCTTCGTCGAAACCATTGCCGGTCTTCAGTGCGCCGACCGCCTTAGAGAGTTTTTCGGCAAAGGCGTCATAGACGCCGTCCTGCACATAGAGCCTGTTGGCACAGACGCAGGTCTGGCCGTTGTTGCGGAACTTGGCGATCAACGCGCCTTCGACGGCGGCATCGAGATCGGCATCGTCAAAGACGATGAAGGGCGCATTGCCGCCGAGCTCCAGCCCGAGTTTCTTGATGGTCGGCGCGCTCTGCCTGTAAAGCTCGGCGCCGACTTCGGTCGAGCCGGTGAAGGTGAGCTTGCGCACGACCGGGCTTGCGGTCATCTCGCCGCCGATGGCGCGGGCCGAGCCGGTCAATACACTGAACAAGCCCTTGGGCAGGCCGGCGCGTTCGGCAAGGACCGCAATCGCGATCGCCGAAAATGGCGTCTGCGAGGCCGGCTTCAACACCATGGCGCAGCCGGCGGCAAAGGCAGGACCGGCCTTGCGGGTGATCATCGCATTCGGGAAGTTCCAGGGAGTGATCGCCGCAACCACGCCGATCGGCTGCTTCATCACCAGAATGCGCTTGTCCTTCTGGTGGCCGGGAATGATGTCGCCATAGACGCGACGGGCTTCTTCGGCAAACCATTCGATGAAGCTGGCGCCATAGGCGATCTCGCCCTTGGCCTCGGGCAGTGGCTTGCCCTGTTCGGCCGTCAGGATGCGGCCGAGATCATCCTGGTTTTCCATCATCAGCTCGAACCAGCGCCTCAGGATGCCGGAGCGTTCCTTGGCGGTGCGGGCGGCCCATTCCTTCTGGGCGGCTTCGGCCGCGGCAATCGCCTTTTTGGTCTCGGCAGCGCCCAGATTGGGAACGTGGCCGATGATCTCACCGGTCGCCGGATTGTCGACCTTGATTGCGTTGTCCCCTGCCTCGATCCAGTCGCCACCAACCAATGCGGCCTGCCGGAACAATGTTGCGTCTTTCAAATGCATGACGGCCTCCTCGCATCGCGAAGGTTGATGAGAAACGGACGTTTTCGCCCGCTCTCAAAGCTAACGCTTAGGGCGCGATAATCGGCTGTGACTTCAAGTCAGGCTCGGCTACTTCAGCACCGGCGAACAGACTGCCATGCTCGAACCAGGATTTGGGAGCGGGTGCGCCCCACAGTGTCTGGCGCTGCGGGTCCTTGAGGTCCCACTTGATCGGCTCCAGATCGGGATCGACGGTCTGATAGTCCGAGCAATAGATCTCGATGCGATGGCCGTCCGGATCGAGGATGTACAGGAAGAAGGCGTTGGAGATGCCGTGACGTCCCGGACCGCGCTCGATATTGGCAACCCAGCCGGTGGTCGCCATCAGGTCGAGAAGGTCGATGATGTTGAGCGGCGTCGGCACCCAGAAGGCGGTGTGGTGGAGGCGCGGGCCACGGCCGTTGGTGAAGGCGATGTCATGGACGCCGCCCTTGCGATGCGTCCATGCGGCCCAGAGGCGGCCGGTTTCCTCATCCTCGGTATATTCGGTCACACGGAAGCCGAGTTCGTTATAGAAGGCGACGCTCTCGTCGACATTGGTCGAAAAGCAGTTGAAGTGGTCGATGCGCAGCGGCTTCACGCCCTTGTAGAGGGCATATTTCTGATGGATCGGCGGCAGGCGATCCATCTTCGAATAGAATTCGAGCGGGATGCCGTGGGGGTCGCGGGTGCGGAAGGTCCGCGCCTGGTAGGGACGCTCGACCCATTCGACCGGCAGGTCCTTGCCCTTGAAGAAATGCGCCGCCTTGTCGAGGTCCTCGTCACCGAAGACCTTGAAGCCGAGATCGCGGGCTTCGGCCTTGTCGGATTTCTTGAGCACGATGCAGTGGTGGCCGCGTTCCTCCATTGCCCGCAGGTAAATCGTGTCGGAGGTCTCGTCCGTCACTTGCAGGCCGAGCGTGTCGACATAGAAAGCACGGGACTTGGCAAGATCGGTGACGCCGAATTCGACATGGCTGAGGCGCACGATGTTGAAGGGCGGATAGAGATTGGGTTTCGGCAGGGGCATTTGTTCCTCCTCTTTATGCGTATTGGCGGCTCAGCCGCCGAGTTTCTGGATGGCGTGCGGCTTGGTGGCGAAGGCGACGTTCTTGGTTTCCATGTAGAAATCGAAAGACCAGTCGCCGCCGTCGCGGCCGATGCCGGAGCTCTTGACCCCACCGAAGGGGGTTGGCAGGTGGCGCACGTTTTCCGAATTCACCCAGATCATGCCGGCTTCGAGATGGTCGGTGAAACGGAAGGCGCGAGTGACGTCCGACGTCCAGAGATAGCCGGTCAGGCCATATTGGACGTCGTTGGCAAGGGCGAGCGCATCGGACTCATCCTTGAAGGGGATGGCAGTCAGCACCGGCCCGAAGATCTCTTCCTGGGCGATACGCATCTGGTTGTTGGCACCGGTGAACAGGGTGGGGGAGACATAGCAACCGCCGCCCGGGCCGTTGAGTTTCTCGCCGCCGGCCGCAAGTGTTGCACCTTCGGATCTGCCGATCTGGATATATTCCAGCACCTTCTGTTCATGCACGGGATGGATAAGCGGGCCAACGACCGTTTCTGGGTCCAGCGGATGGCCGACCTTGATGCGCTTGGCCTTCTCGGCGACGATCGCGGTGAACTTGTCGTAGACGCTTTCCTCGACCAGCAGGCGTGAGGAGGAGGTGCAGCGCTCGCCGTTCAGCGAATAGATCATGAAAACGGCGGCATCGGCTGCACGCTCCAGATCGGCATCAGCAAAGACGATGACCGGGTTCTTGCCGCCGAGCTCGAAATGCACCCGCTTCAGCGTGTCGGCGCCCTGCTTCATGATCATCGAGCCGGTGCGGCTTTCGCCGACGAAACCGATCGCCTTGATCAACGGATGCTCCGTCAGAGCGCGACCGGCATCCTCGCCGAAGCCGTTGACGAGATTCCAGACACCCTTCGGCAGGCCGGCTTCCTCAGCGATTTCCACCAGCAGGCGGGCCGTCAGCGGCGAGAATTCGGCCGGCTTATGGACGATGGTGCAGCCCGCGGCGAGCGCCGGCGCGATCTTCCAGGTCGACAGCATGAAGGGTGTGTTCCAGGGTGTGATGATGCCGACCGGGCCGATCGGCGTCCTAGTCGTCAGGTTGACCTGACTATCGGTACGCAGTGACTTGCCATCCCGGGCTTCTGGTGCGCGGTCGGCGAAAAAGCGGAAGTTCTCCGCCCCGCGCAAGGCGGCCTTGGCCATGAATTTCAGGGACTGCCCGGTATCCATGCATTCGACGAAGGCGATCTCCTCAGCACGGGCGACGATCGCGTCGGCAATCTTGTGCAGGAGCTTCTTGCGCGCATCGCCCGGCAGGGCAGCCCATTCGGCGAAGGCAGATCTCGCGGCCTTTGCGGCGCGGTCGATATCGGCGGCCTTGCCGCGGGCAACGGTGGCGAGCGGCTTCAAATCGACAGGCGAGATGGTCTCGAAGGTGGAACCATCATCACCCGGCACATCCTCGCCATTGATGCGGTTGAGTACGCCGCGATCCTTGAACCGGGCGAGAAAGCTTTCGGCCTTCGCGATGTTTTCCTGCAGTTTGGACATCGTCTATTCCTTTGGTGTTACGTCGTCCCGCGAAGGGGTGTCACTTGCCGCGTAGCCGCGGATGGATGGCGTTCTTCTTCCAGCTCAGCTCCGCGTCGATCTCGCGGATTTCCAGTGAGAGGGCGAAATGCGGCGTCTCGAAGAGAGGGGCGAGAACGTCGATTGCCGCGGCAAAGATCGCTTCGCCGGCCCGCTTCTTTTCGTCATCTGTGCGGCCTTTCCCGATGCGGAAGTTCAGATCGACGAAGGCGTTCTCGGGCAGCTTGTCGGCAATTGCGTAGTGATCGGCGCGAAAGGCGCGCACCCGCACGGCACCAACCTCGAAGAGGCCGGTTTCCAGAACCGTCTTCAACAGCAGCTCGCAGAGCGCACCAATGTCGGCGCGCCCCTCCAGATTGGCCGAATATTCTATGGCGAGATGTGGCATGGGTCCTCCCTGTCGCCGTCTCATAATTAACATGTTAAATATATGGGCGGCTGTCAAGCGGCTTTCGATGATTACGATTGCGGGAGTGGATGACGCATAGACTTCGGCGGCTCTTAGCCCCCGAAGCTGCCGGCCTGCGTCGGTACGTGTACGTAGTTACGATCGAAGTAGAGCAAGGCGTGACCATCCTTGCGCGAGCGAATGTCCACCACTTCGCCAATGAAGATATTGTGCGTGCCGATGAGGCGCGACTCAACCAGCCGACAGTCGAAGGAGACGATCGCGTCGGCGAGCGCCTGGTTGCCGGAGAGCAGGTCCGTCCACTCGGCAGCCGCATAGCGAGCTTCCATGTCGGATTGCTGGCCCGCAAAATAGCCGGCGAGTTCCTTGTGCTCGCCGGTCAGCACGTTGACGCAGAAACGACGGTTCTCAACGAAGAGCCCGCTCTGCGCCGAGCGGCTGTTCATGCAGATCAGAAGCGTCGGCGGCTCATCCGTGACGCTGCACATCGCCGTGGCGGTGAACCCGCCGCGCCCGGCAGGTCCGTTGGTGGTGATGACGTTGACCGGGGCGCAGACCCTGGCCATCGCATTGCGGAACTCGATTTTCGAGACTTGCTCCTCCATGGCCGTGCCTCATTCAGCCGCGTTGCGGGTGAGGATTGTTCTGTCGATCGGCGGCAACCACGTATCGCCGGTCCAGCCGTTTTCGTCGTAGTCGCTCATGCAGCGATCGACGAGCGCTTCCATCTCCCTGAGACGTCCGCCGCGCTCCGCGCCCTTCAGCACCTGCAGCCGGACCTCCTCCGGCGCGCCGGCGTAGTTGAGTTCGTAAAGAGCGTGGCGTCCACCGAATTCGGTGCCGGTCGCGTCCCAAAGCAGTTTCATGATCTTGATGCGTTCGATATGGCCCATATCGTTCGAGCCGCGGACATATTGCGCGAGATAGCGGTCGATCTCCGGATTGCCGAAGTCCTTGGCCGAGGAGGGAAGATAGATCAGACCAGAGGCGACAACCTTGCGCACGGTTTCGATGACGCGTGGATAGGCCTCCGACATGAAGGTCCGGTAGGAAAGCGCCGCCTCCATGTTCGGCAGCACCGCGCCGTTCGCCCAGGACTGCGGATTGTAGGCCATGGCATTGGAGAAGGACCAGAACATGTGGCGAAGCGCGATGACTTCGCCGAGCGCCGCCTGATTGCCACGGAAGGCATCGCCGCCGGTGGCGCGCAGTGCCTTGGCGAGCAGGCCGGCCAGGAAGTCGAGCTTGACGGCAAAGCGCGTGCAACCCTGGAAGCAGTAGCCGTGCATGAAGCCGGAGGCCGGATGGAACGACAGGATCTTGGCGGCATCGCGAAGGACGAGCACGTCCTCCCAGGGAACGAACACATTGTCGAGCACCAGGATCGCATCGTTTTCGTCGAAGCGCGAGGATAAGGGATAGTCGAAAGGCTGACCGACGGTGTTGGCGGTTTGTTCGTAGGAGACGCGGCAGAACATCTTTATGCCAGGCGCATTCATCGGCACGATGAACATCACCGACAATGAAGGGTCTTCCGTCACCGTCGCCGAGCTTTGGGCGAGAAAATTATAGTGGGTGAGCGCCGAGGAGGTTGCCACCACCTTGGCACCGGAAACATATATGCCGGCATCGGTTTCCTTGGTGATGTGGACGAAGACATCTTTGACGGCATCGGCGGGCTTGTGGCGATCGATCGGCGGATTGACGATCGCGTGGTTCATGAAAAGAACGGATTCCTGCGCGCGCTTGTGCCAGGAAAGCGCATTGTCCTTGAATGGTCCGTACCAGTCGGCATTGGCACCGAGCGTGTTCATGAGGGCGGCCTTATAGTCGGCGGTGCGGCCCATCCAGCCATAGGACATGCGCGCCCAGTCGGCGATGGCGCCCTGCTGGGCGACGAGCTCGGCAGAGGATTTCGCGACCCGGAAATATTTGTGGGTGTAGCCGCCCGAGCCGGTATCGGTCGGTGAGGTCAGACGCTCCTTCGTCTTTTCGTCATGCAGGGCGTCGTACATCCGCGCGATGGAGCGAGCGGAATTGCGCATCGACGGATGAGCGGTGACATCGGCAATTCGCTCGCCGTTGATATAGACCTCACGCCCGTCGCGCAGGCTGGCGAGATATTCGGCGCCGGTAAATGGACGGGTGCTGTCCCCGCGGTGGTCTTCAGCTCGCATGTCGCGTTCCTCCCTTGAAATGTTGATAAAAGCTAGATCGGGAGAGCCATCGGGACCATGGACAAAGAGGGCAATTCGCTTGTACTTTTTGCGGCATGGTTGCGAGAAATGATATTCCATCCTTCTTCGTCTACGGCGAACCCGCCCGTGAACTCGACGTCGGTTTCCTCCACGTCGAGACGGTTATGGACCGGAAAAGCGAGCATTTCGGCCATGTTGCTCCACACCAGCACCCATTGATGGGACAAATAACCTATTGGTTCGAGGGTGGAGGCACCTACCGGATCGAGGACGAGACTTGGAATTTTTCGGCTCCGGCCATCAGTTTTGTGCCGAGCCGTGTGGTGCACGGTTTCGATGTCGGCGAACAGTCAGATGCTATTGTCGTCTCGGTCTCCGATGATCTTCTGCGAGCCATGGCTCCCCAGGTGGATCTCAGCCTCGACGTGCCGATGCTGCTCAAAGGAGAGAGCGCCGATCCCACGTGGACAAGGATGGGTTTGCTTCTCACGATGATTGCTGATGAATACCGCGCCGGTGCAAGTGCCAGCGAGAAGGTGCTGGTCAGTTTAGTGTCGGTCGTGCTGTCGCTGATGGCACGCCTCGGCGGAGCAGGCGGCCTCGATACGGCGTCACCGACCGTGGCCTTGGGAATGGCACTGCGCCGGGCTATTGACCAGCACTACAAGAAGGATTGGCCGGTCGGGCGCTATGTCGATCTGCTGGCGACGACGCCACATTTGCTCGACAAGGCGGCGCGTGAAGTCTTTGGGCATACCGTCAAGGAAACGCTGCTTGATCGAAGACTGCTTGAGGCCAAGCGGTTGTTGAAATTTACCATCCGTCCGGTCGAGGACATCGGCCGCGAGGTCGGATTCGAGGATCCCGCCTATTTCTCCCGTTTCTTCCGCAAACGCACCGGTGAAGCGCCGGCCGCCTGGCGTCGGCGACATCTGCAGCCGGAGACCGGCCCGTCGGGGACCTGAGGGTCGCAGACCTTCAGCCCGTTACCTGATGATCGAGCCTGTCACCGCTGGGAGAGCCCCTCGGCAAGCTCCAAGGACTCTGCAACATAGCGCGCCAGACGCTCCTTCGCTTCCGATGCGGTCACGCGGCTGCTGGCCCAGCCAATATAGGTAAGGCTCCGCAGCAGCAGAAAGAGGGGAAGGGCTTCGAGCGCCGCATCCGACAGTGGCCGTCGTCTGCGATATCCCTCGATAAGCGATGCGCTGATCAGCCCGAAATCCGGCTCCCGCCGGTTCCTGAGAAGTGCCGTGGCGATATCGAACATGCGCCAGCCGTAGCCGGCATCATCGAAATCGATCAGCTCGACATGATCGGGACCCACAAGAACATTTTCGCGGACGAGATCCGCATGGATAAGTCCGTAATCGAGCCCGGATATTGCCGCCGATCTCAGGCTGTCGATGAGTAGCGGCCGGAGTGTGGCAAGCCGATTTGCCGCCTCTGGCGCCAGCCCGGGACAATCCCAGAAACGCCCCCAGAGGGGGCTTTCCCCGAGTAAACCGTCGAAATCCCATGCAGGCCGCACAAACGACGGCGGTGGTGTCCAGCGGTCGGAGATATTGTGAAGCTCAGCCATTGCCTCGCCGAGATGGCCGAAGATCGCTTCAAGGCGCAGACGCGAGTGGTGAAGCGGCGTGCCGGAACGGCCCAGCTCTTCGCCATCCATCCAGCTTACGATATCGGCCTGCTGGGTGAAAAAGTACGGCGTAGCGGCCAGGGTCACCAGATTGCGCCCGTCAATGGTCGGGATCGGGGCTGGCACGCGTAGTCCGCCAGCCTTCAAAGCCGCCATCCATTGCAGTTCGGAGGCGAGAGCGCGGTCGTCATGATAACCGGGACGATGCAGTCGCAAGACCGCGGGCGTGCCATCGGCCATCCGGATCCTGAATACCGCATTCTCGCGGAATTTCAGCAGTTCCGGCGTTTGGTCCGCCAGTCCCCAATGGACGAGCGCTTCCTTGGCTCTTGCACAGAGATCATCCGCAGGCGCGGCAAAGTCGTGTTCGGCCATGGGGCAGCTCACAGGCCTGCCAGCACGTCATCGAAGATCGACAACATGAAGTCGGCATTGTCCTTCGAAAACGGCATGGGCGGGCGGATCTTCGTGGCGCATTGGTGAATGCCGATTTTGCCCATCAGCACACCGCGTTCACGCATGGCGTTGACGATCCGAGTCGCCTCAGCGACGGCCGGCTCCTTCGTCTGCCTGTCCAGCACGAATTCGGTGCCCATGAAGAGACCGCTGCCGCGCACGTCGCCGATGATCGAATACTTCTGCGCGAGCTGCTTGAAGGCATCGCGCGTATATTCGCCGACATTGCGGGCATTCTCGATGAGGTTCTCGTCCTCGATGACATCAAGCACGGCCATTGCCGCCGCACAGGAGACTGGATTGCCGCCGAAGGTGTTGAAGTAGCGGAACGCCTTTCGGAAGGCATTTATCATATCGACATTGGCAATGACGCCGCCGACCGGATGGCCGTTGGCCATCGGCTTGCCGAGCGTCACGATGTCGGGAACGATGCCGGCGTGCTGATGGCCCCACATATGCGAGCCGGTGCGGCCGAAACCGGGTTGCACCTCGTCGGTAATGACGAGACCGCCGGCCTTGCGCACGGCTGCGACCGTCCTGTCCAGAAAACCTGGCGGTAGGTCCGGAAAACCTTCATTGGCGAAGAACGGATCGATGATGATGGCCGAAAAGCCGTGTGGGCTGTCCTGAAGCGAGGCGATCGCCTTCTCGACCTCGGCCGCGAAGGCCGTCGCGAAGGCATCGCCGCCTTCTCCGCCGAGCGGACGATAGCCGTCCGGCGCCGGCACATGCCGGACATGACCGCCGAAGCCGCCGACCGGCGGCATGCGGGTCGATAGCTGAGACACGGCAGTCGTGTTGCCGTGATAAGTATGGTTCGTGGCGATGACGCCCGTCTTGCCGGTAACGGCCTGGGCCATGCGCAGCGCCACATCGTTCGCTTCGCTGCCCGTGCAGGTCAGGATCGCAGCATTCAGGCTCTCGTCGAAAGTGGCGGTCAGCCGCTCGACATAATCGAGAATGCCTTCATGCAGGTAGCGCGTATGCGTGTTCAGCATCGAGGCCTGCCGCGTGATCGCCTCGACTACGTGGGGATGGCAATGGCCGACATGCGGCACATTGTTGTAGCAATCGAGATACTTGCGGCCATCGGCGTCCCAAAGCCAGACGCCTTCCCCGCGCACCAGATGCACAGGGTCGTCGTAGAAGAGCGACATGTTCCGGCCTAAAAGCCGTTCGCGACGCGCGATCAGGGCTGCATTGTCGGACATGATCAGCCCCTCGCCGCGGCAAGACCTGCGTCGAGCGCGGTCAGGATGGTCTGAACATTCTCCGCCGTAACGATGAGCGGCGGCGACATGATGACGTTGGCGCCCGAGGTGCGGATCAGAACGCCGGCGTCATAGGTTGCGTCCTGAACCTTCTGGATGACGTCTTTGGCGGCACTGCTCTTCTTCTTCCGGTCGCTGACGAGCTCGAGGGCGCACATCAGGCCCTTGCCGCGCACGTCGCCCACTAGCTCATGCTTGTCCTGCAGCCTCTTTAGCCCGGCCAGCAGCTCTTCGCCACGTGCCGCGGCATTGGCGGCGACGTTGAGGCGCCTGGTTTCCTTCAATGTGGCAAGGGCTGCGGCGGCACCGACCGGGTGGCCGGAATAGGTGTAGCCGTGGCCGATGCTGCCGACAGCGTTCTTGTTGCTTTCGAAGACTTGTACCACCTTGTCCGCGATCATCACGGCGCCGAAGGGGAAATAGCCGTTGGTGATGGCCTTTGCCGTCGACATCAGATCCGGCTGCACTCCCCAGAGACGCGATCCGGTCCAGGCGCCGGTGCGACCGAAAGCGGTAATGACCTCGTCGGCGATCAGCAGGATGCCGTGTCGATCGCAGATCTCGCGCATCAGCGGTAGGAAGGTCTCGTGCGGAACGATGACGCCGCCGGCGCCGAGCACCGGCTCAACGATCAGCGCCGCGATGGTATCGGCGCCCTGGAAGGCGATTTCATCCTCGAAGAGCCTGCCGATCGCAGCCGCAATCTCCGCGCCGTCGGTCGTGTTGAAGGGGTTACGATAGGTGAAGGGGGCGGGCAGGTGAATGACGCCTGGAAGCAGCGGCTCGTAATTGCGGCGGAAATTCTGGTTGCCGTTGACGGAGGCACCACCGAAATGCGTGCCGTGATAACCCTTCTTCAGCGCAACGAACTTGGTGCGCTCCGGCTCGCCGTTGATCTTGTGGTACTGGCGCGCCAGCCGCAGGCAGGTCTCGACCGAATCCGAGCCGCCCGAGGTGAAGAAGGAGCGGCTCAACCCATCCGGCTTGAACCATTCGGCGAGCTCGTAGGAGAGTTCGATCAGCGGCGAGTTCGTCGTGCCGCGGAAGGTCGAATAATAGGGCAGCTCGTCAAGCTGGTCGCGGATTGCCTTTTTCACCGGCTCGCAGGAATAGCCGAGATTGACGTTCCAGAGGCCGCCGACTGCGTCCAGCACCTTCCTGCCCTGAATATCGACGATTTCGACGCCTTCGCCGGCATTGATGATGCGCGGCGGGTTGGCCTGCATTTCCGCAGGGTGGGCCATCGGATGCCAGAGGTGGCGGGCGTTGTTTTCGATGATGAAATTGGTTTCACGCATGTCGATTCCTCTTGGTTCAGAGCCCCAGCATGGCAAGTGCGCGGGCGTAGCTTTCAGCGGGCCGGGTCACGTCGAAATGCACGTGAGGCAGGTTCACGGCTTCGGCGCCTTCGATGTTTTTCCTCTGATCGTCGACGAAGACGCAGGCCTCGCGCGGCAAATCGAGCTCGGCAAGAACGAGCTCATAGGAGCGCGGATCGGGCTTGAGGATCTTGGTGTAAGTGGCATCGACAATGACGTCGAAGAGCTCGATCAGCGGAAAGCGCTGGCGGAATTCGACGCCGTAGAAGAGGTCGAGCTCGTTTGACAGGATTGCCAGCTTGAGACCTGCCTCCTTCGCACGCAGGATGGCGTCGCGCGCTTCCGGGCGCAGAACAAGCTCCGGCTCGGCGCCGCGCGCGCGGCGTACGAAGGTCTGCATATCCGTCCAGTTTTCGCCGACTAGCTTGCCGACTTCGCCGGCGCGCCTGAGCCAATAGTCGCGTTCGGTGATTTCGCGGTTCTGCATCGCAACCCAGAGCGCGTCCGTGGTCGCATCGAATGGCCCGAGCCAGGTCAGCGATCCCTTGGGAAGGTCGAGCGTGCGTTCGGTAATATCATGCGTTTCGAAAAGGGTGCGGGTAACGACGCCGCCGAAGTCGAGGATAAGCGCGCGGTCTTGTGTCATGGCCGTCCCTCCGGAATGACGCCCTCGGCGACCCATTGGTCGAAGATGGCGAGTGCCGCAGCCGAAAAAGCCGGCGCGTTGATATGGGCATCGACCTCCTGCAGGGTGACAGAAGACGGTACGGCGCGGCGCATCTCATCGAGGAAGGCGTCCAAGCCCTCCGGATCATGCAGCGGCTCATCCGGCTTGTCCCATTCCTGCAGCCCTTCGGTCGGCAGGAGGAAGGCGACCTTTGCTTCGGCGCGTTTCAGTTTTTCCCCGATCAATCGGGCGACTTCCCGTCTGCCCTCTGGCGACGTGGTCACCGATCCGATCAGCCGATTGTGGGCGTGATAGGGACGATCGGCAAAAATCTCCGGCAGGGCCTGCCACGCCTGA
The DNA here is from genome assembly GCF_030182455.1 of Rhizobium cerradonense. NCBI lineage: Bacteria > Pseudomonadati > Pseudomonadota > Alphaproteobacteria > Hyphomicrobiales > Rhizobiaceae > Rhizobium > Rhizobium cerradonense. The sequence goes on along the minus strand of NZ_JAQJCK010000006.1, from coordinate 327,622 downwards.
AGATCGACCATGTCGACAGCGCCGGGGGCGACGATCTGCGGAATGCCGGCGCGTCCGGCATTTTCCAGCCTGTCCGGCCCGGAAGTGACGACAGTGCCGTAGTGATGGTTGCTGACTTCCTGAATGCAGAAATCGAAAACGGCGGCAAAGTCGCCCTGGGAAGCGATGGCTTCATAGGCGCGTCCACCCATGCCGGTGGCATGGAATACGGCGACGTCATAGCCGCGCTTTTCCAGCTCAGGCCGCAGATATTTCATATATTTCAGGCAGGACGAGCCGAGCGAGGTCATGCCGACGAGCGGCCGTTTGCGATCGGGTCTGCTTCCGTGTTTTGCCGCACCGACGACCGCGCCGCAGGCTTGCGAGAGGACAGAACGGCAGATGCTGTTGAGGCCGTAGAGACCGCCGGCCCACAGGATCATCATCAGGTCGGGCGCAATGCGTTCGGGCGGGATAAGGTGAGAATAGGCGATGGTCGAAACCACGAATTTCGGGACGCCGAGCGGCAGGACTGCGGCGACGTCGAGCGCCAGATCCGTCCCCATGGAGCCGCCGAGCACGATGACGCCGTCGACCAATCCGTCTTCGTGAAGGCGCCCGGTCAGTGCTGCCGCGCCCTTTGCCATGGCTGCCATGGCGCTGTTTTCATCGCCGCTTTCGGCGATTGCCGCGATTGTAGTTTCAGCGGCCTTGGCGACGTCATGCTTGGAATAATCAGGACTATAGGGCGGATCGCCGAGAATGCTGACATCGACCATGATTGGCTGGCCGCCGGCTTCCGCGATGACGGACGCCATGAATTGCAGTTCGTCACATTTGGTGTCACCGGTTCCGATGACGAGTATCTTTGGCGAGGGAGCCTCCGGGCTCATCAATCTGTCCTCCTGATTTTTGCAATGGTTCCCATGGGTCTTTCCGACCCGTAATATTTTTCTGAGATCGCATTGGCCGCAGCGACTGCCTGCGCGCCAAATTCGTGGATGGCTACCTTCGTCGTGCGTGAGAGCGGGGCGGCGACCGCCACGCAGCCGATGGGATGGCCATTGGGCGTGCGGACCGGCGCGGCCGCGCTGATGACGCCGGCCTCTAAACCCTGATGACTGATGGAAAAGCCGCGTGCTGCCGTCTCATCGAGCATCGCACGCACCAGCAGGGGATCGACGATGGTATGGTCCGTAAATTTCTCGAGCGGCTTTTGGAGAGCCGCGTCGATCTCTGAGCGTGGAGAGAAGGCCAGAAAGGCAAGACCGGACGCCGTGGCATGAAAGGGCAGGAGGCTGCCGACATCGATGATGATGCGGTGGGCGCGGGGCGAATCTTCCACATGGATGGTCGAAAGCCGTCCTCCCGAAAATTCCGAAAGATGCACCGTCTCAGTCGATGTTTCGGCGAGCGACTTGATGAACGGGATCGCGACCCGCAGAAAAGGAAAGCGTGCTTCGCGAATGCGTGCGAGGCGAACCGGCGCCGAGCCGATGCGATAGCGGCGCGTATCCTGATCCTGCTCCACGAAGCCGTGCCTTTCCAGCTCCACCAGAAAGCGTCGCGCTGTTGCCTTGTCCAGCGCGCACAGGCGGGCGATGTCGGTCAGGCCCGCCTCCTTGTCCAGCCGTGACAGGGTATCCAGCAATGAAAGCGCCTTTCCGATCGTGCTCATCGTTCCTCCTCTTGGGTGGTCGGGTTCTGATTTCCTGTGTCCGGCCGAAGCTTTCCCTCAAATCAGGTCGCGACCTTGCGCCGCGGCACGATAGCAGCGACCCAAGATACTTAACATGCGAAATAACTTGACAGAGGCCGGGAATGTTTGCAAGTCTATATTTGAAGCTGCGGTTCAAATAATGAACCATAAGCGCTGACGGCGGCAAAATCAACAAAAGCCCAAACCCCCGCTCGTCAGTCCGGTTCTGGTGGAGGTCGCCTGCGCGCAATCGCAGCGATGATCGGATATTCTCAACAAGGGGAACGAACGAAGATGAATACGCAAAATTCGCAGGGCGCGGCTGAAAACCAGTTGCGCAAAAACAGTCTCGGCGTAGGTGCCGTCACCTTTCTGGTGGTTTCGGCCGCAGCGCCGCTGACCGCCGTTGCTGGCGGCGTGCCGCTTTCGATGATGCTTGGCAACGGGCCGGGGATACCGCTCACCTTCCTGCTGGTGACAGGCATTCTGCTGCTGTTTGCTGTTGGTTACGTCGCCATGGCGCGCCATATCCGCAATGCCGGCGCCTTTTATGCCTATACGGCCCAGGGTCTTGGCGGCCTCATGGGCGGCGCGGCCGCGCTGATCGCCATTCTCGCTTATAATGCCATGCAGGTCGGCGTTCTCGGCCTTTTCGGCGCAGCGACCAAGGGTTTCTTTGCCGAGCAGCTCGGCCTTGACCTTCCCTGGTGGGTCTGGAGCTTCGTCGGTATCGCCTTCGTCGCCGTTTTTGGCTACCGCCGCGTCGATCTATCGGCCAAGGTGCTGACGGTGCTCGTCATTCTCGAATATCTGGTCGTCCTCGTCATCGACGCCGCGATCTTCGTCAAGGGCGGCGACGCCGGCCTTTCCGCTGCGTCGTTTACGCCGGCGGCCTTCTGGAGCGGAACGCCGGCCATCGGCCTCTTGTTCTGCTTTGCCGCCTTCATCGGCTTTGAAGCGACGACCATTTATAGCGAAGAGGCCCGTGAGCCGGAAAAGACCGTGCCGCGCGCGACCTATATCTCCGTTCTCATCATCGGTCTCTTCTATATGCTGACTTCATGGCTGATGGTGGATGGCGCAGGCGTCGACAAGCTGGTTCCGGCGTTACAGGGTCTTGCCGATCCGACCACGTTCCTCTTCGGCCTTGCCGAGCGCTATGTCGGTCACTGGATCACCGTCGTGATGAGCGTTCTCTTCATCACCAGCCTGTTTGCCGGCATTCTCGCCTTCCACAATGGCGTGGCGCGTTACATGTATGTCGCCGGTCGCGAGGGTCTGCTGCCGAAGTCGGTCGGGGTCACGCATCCGGTCTTCCAGAGCCCGCATGTCGGCTCGATCATCCAGACCGTTATTGCCGTGCTCGTCGTCGCACTCTTTGCAGCGACGGGTCAGGATCCGGTGCTGGCACTCTTCTCCTGGCTCACCAATGTCGCCACGCTGGCAATCATCCTGCTGATGGCGTTCACGGCCTTCTCGATCGTGGTGTTCTTCAGCCGTAATCCGGGGCTTGAGCGCAATGTGCTTGTCATCAAGGTGCTGCCGATCGTGACGGGGCTGATCCTTCTGGCGCTCGTCTACTACATCTCGGCGAATTTCGGTGCGATCGCCGGTGCCAACGGCGTACTTGCCGTGTTGCTGCCAGGTCTGGTGCTGATCGCGGCGATCATCGGATTCATCGCCGCGGCGCGTCTGAAGTCTTCGGATGCGGCAGGCTATGCCCGCCTTGGTGCCGGCCAGGAAGCCTGAAGCAGTTCCAATCGCGGTGGCGGGGAAACCCGCCACCCTCTTTGTGAGACAATGAGATGCAAGACAAGATCGACCAGCTCCGGACACTATCCGTTTCCCCGCAGGCATTGTTCATCGGCGGCGCATGGCGCCAGCCGGTCAGCAGCGCCACGATGGATGTCATTTCCCCGATCGATGGAACGAGGCTGACCACCATCGCCGATGCCGGTAAGGAGGATGTCGATCTTGCGGTCAAGGCTGCACGGCATGCTTTCGAAAAGGGCAGTTGGTCGAAGGCGGCGCCGGCGGAACGCAAGAAGGTGCTGCTGAAGATTGCCGAGCTGATCGAAAAGAATGCGCTTGAACTCGCCGTGCTCGGCGTGCGCGATAACGGCACGGAAATCTCGATGGCGCTGAAGGCCGAGCCCGGCAGTGCCGCAGGCACCTTCCGCTATTATGCCGAGACGATCGACAAGGTTTATGGCGAAATCGCTCCGACGGCGGAGAATATTCTGGGTCTCGTTCATCGCGAGCCGATCGGCGTCGTCGCTGCCATCGTGCCGTGGAATTTCCCGATGATGATCGGCGCCTGGAAGATCGCCCCGGCACTCGCTGCTGGCAATTCCGTCGTGCTGAAGCCCGCCGAAGGCGCATCGCTGACGCTTCTCAAGCTTGCCGAAATTTGCGCCGAAGCCGGATTGCCAGAAGGCGTGTTCAATGTCGTCACCGGGCGCGGCGCGGTCTGCGGCGAGGCCCTGGGGCTGCACATGGATATCGACGTGCTCGCCTTCACCGGTTCCGGCTCGATCGGGCGGCGTCTCCTGGAGTATTCCGCGCGCTCAAACCTGAAGCGGGTCTATCTCGAACTCGGCGGCAAATCTCCGAACATCGTCTTTGCGGATGTGCCGGATATGGATGAAGCGGCCAAGGTCTCGGCCTATGGGATATTCCGAAATGCGGGGCAGGTTTGCGTCGCGGGATCGCGGCTGCTTGTGGAGAAATCGATCCATCAGGCGTTTGCAGAGAAACTCGTAGGGGTCGCGGAGACGATGAAGGTCGGCGATCCTCTGCAGTTCTCTACCGAGATCGGCGCGGTCTCCAGCGAAGCGCAGCTCAGCAAAGATCTTGGCTATGTCGAGCAAGCTCTCGTCGAAGGAGCTTTTTTGCGTACGGGCGGAAAGCGCATTCTGGGGGAGACGGGGGGCTTCTACATGCAGCCCACTGTCTTCGATGTCAGGCCCGACATGACGCTGGCGAGGGAGGAGGTCTTCGGCCCCATTCTGTCGATCATACCCTTTGAGAGCGAGGCCGAAGCTTTGGAGATTGCCAACGCCACCGATTATGGTCTCGCCTCGGCGGTATGGACCTCGAACCTTTCGCGAGCGCACCGCATGATCCGCAACATCCGCGCCGGGGTGGTGCATGTGAATACCTATGGCGGGGCTGACAACACCGTACCCCTCGGCGGCGTCAAGCAGTCAGGCAACGGTCACGATAAGTCTTTGCATGCGCTCGATAAATACGTCGATCTGAAGACTGCGTGGATCAAACTCTGAGGTTCATGCAGGAAAGATGCTGTCGGGCGTTGGGTTGGTGCCCGACAGCGCGCAAAGATTGGAGTCCACCGTCATTCCTCGACTCCTGAGAAGCGAACGACAAAGGACTTTGACCAAAGTCAGCCCGGAAATTTTCCTAAGAAAAAACCCGGACTGATCGGGGCAAGGTTACACAGCGAGGCCTACCCCCACTTCATCTCGCCCTTTGCGACCTTGGCGCCCAATTCGAGCGAGCTGGCGTCGCCCAGATGGGGATAACGCTTGGTCATTGCGGCGATCAAAGCCGCACTGTCCTTGGCCTTCACTTCCTCTTCATGGAAGGCGACAAGATAGTCGCGCGTAAACTTGACGGCATCGAGACGTTGCGGAGCACCCTCGGCCTGATGAGCGGGGACCACGATCTTCGGCTTACGAGCCGCCAATGCGTCGAGCGCCTTGATCCAGGCTTCCCGCTTTTCAGGCGTGGCCTCGTCGGCGACCCAGACGTGGATCCCGGAGGAAATCAGCACACCCCCGAACACAGCCTTGATGGAAGGGACCCAGAGATAGCGGCGATCGTGCATGTCAGGGACTTCGACGATTTCGATCTTCTCGCCGTCAAGTTCGAGCGCACTCAGATCCGACGCAGTGGGAATGACGACGTCCGACAGCTTTTGCGGACCGTTTTCCTTCAGTTGCGGTCCCCAGACCGCGAGCTTGCCTTCGACATTGGCATGGATGGCCGCGACGGTGACGGGCTTTGCGATGACCTTGGCATCCGGGAAGGCTTCGACGATCGGCCGGAGGCTGAAATAGTAATCGGGATCGTTGCAACTCACATAGATGGTGCTCAGATGCTTGCCGGTCGCCTTGATGGCGTCCGCGACGGCGCGGCCATCCGAAAGCGTGAAGCCGCCATCGATGAGAATGGCTTCCTTCTTGCCGGTGAGCAACACCGGCGTGCGGCGGAACCCGGTCTCGGACGCCTGGAAGTATTGCCACTTGATCTTCGCACTTGCGGCCCGGGAAACGCTGAGGGGGACAATCGAAATGGCGCCGGCGGCCAAGGAAAGTTTGAGTGCATCGCGTCTGGTAAACATACAGGTTCCTTTGTGGTTAGTAAGATCAAGCGGCTTGGAGATGCGCCATGAGGTTGTCATAGCTGCCGAAGAGGGCACTGGCGTTCAGCAGACGCTGGTGTCCGTTTCCTTCGACGACGAGGGCTGGGACGCCGTTGGCGCCATGTTGGCGGAAGAGGCCCTGGCCTTGAGCAATGAGTTGCCGATTGGCGTCGAGCAATTCGACCGAGCCTTCGGTCAAGAGACGGGCGGCTTCGCTCAATCCTTCGGATTCGAACAAGCCTGCCAGAACCGGCACGCTGGTGATGTCCAATCCCTTCACATAGCGGGCATGCTGGATGAGACGCAGCGCGTCGAGGCGTCTGCGGTGGTCCGCAAGGCCAGCCGCCGTGATTGCCAGTGTCGCCGGACCCGAGTCGAACAGCGAGCCCGGCCTGTTCAAGACCTTCGATCGATAGTCCTCAGAAAAGGGCTGGCCGCTCAAGCGTTCGATCCGTTGATCGTTGGACCAGGCATAGGCTGCCAATGACGCATCCATCTCACGGGCACCCCCACCCGTGAACAAGCCCGTCGGCAGGAGCTTGAGCTCGACACCCGCCAGATGCAAACGCTCGATCGCCGGGCTCGCACCATAGCACCAGCCACATAGGGGATCGAAGAGATAGACGGCCGAGAATTCCTGCATGGATCGTAGTCCTCCGTTGATGGGGCCAATCATCTCAGCGGTTGCGATGTAAGGAAATATCGGTCAATCATACAGACTGTACGAACAAATCAGACAATGGCATGAGCGAACTCCTCAATCTCAACAGGTTGATCTTCTTCACATCCGTGGTGGAAACCGGATCATTCACCGCCGCCGCTGAACGGCTTGGCGTCGCCAAGGCCGTGGTCAGCCATCAGGTGGCACGTCTGGAGGATGAGCTTGGCGTGTCGTTGCTGATGCGAACGACCCGGCGGCTGCATGCGACGGAAGAGGGGCGAGTGTTCTATGACCGGTGCGCCATCATTCTGCGGGAAGCAGAAGCCGCTTATGGAGAGATGTCGCTTCACGCCATCGAACCCACCGGCACGCTGACGCTGACGGCACCCTTGGACTACGGTGAAGCAGTCGTTGCGCCGGTGGTCGCCACCTACAGGGAGCGGTTTCCGCAGATGCGCGTCGATCTCATATTCGATGACAATGTCATCGATCTCGCCAATGGGCAGTTGGACCTGGCAATCAGGGTTGGCTGGCTGACGGATATGAGCAACAAGGCCCGGCGCTTGGGCACGTTCCAGCAGTATCTGGTGGCAACGCCAAAGTTGGTGGCGAGTTTTCCCAAGGTCCTGAAACCGTCCGATGTGGCGGCGCTGCCCTGGATCGAGAACGCGGTTCTGCGCCAGCCTTTACGCTGGATGTTTTCTCGCGAGGGCTATTCCTCCGAGATCGTCGAGGCGAATTCGGCCGTGCGTACCGACAAGACGCCATCGGCCTATGCCTGCGTGAAGGCTGGTATTGGTGTTTCCGTCTTTCCTGACTACATGGTCGTCGACGATATCGCAGCCGGGCGTTTGAGCCGATTGCTGCCTGACTGGACCTTGCCCGCCGGCGGGATCCATGCCGTGCTGCCGATGGCTCGTTTCCGTCCCGCCAAGGTACGGCGGTTCATCGAGATGATGCAGGCCGCCGAGCGGCGTCGGGGATCTACGCCCAAATAGGCTGCTCGCCGCCGCTGGATTATATGCCGAAAACGACGGCACCTCCCGTCAGGCCTGCGCCCGCGGCTGTCAGTAGCAGCTTTTCCCCCGAAACGAACGGCCTGGCTCGATGTGAGACCGACAGGGAAAGAGCGATCGTCGCCGCCGACGAATTTCCGTAGGTTTCGATCGTCCGCACAGTTTTTGCCGGATCGATGCCGAGCCTGTCGGTAACGGCATCGAAAATGCGGGCATTGGCCTGATGTGGCACGAAGCGGTCGATCGCTGCCGCATCCAGATGGGCAGCAGCAAGCGCGCGGGCGCTGCTGGTCGCCATCATGTCCACCGCTTGCGTGAACATTTCGCGTCCGTCACGCATCGTCATCAGGAAATCCTCCGTCGCCATGCCCGGTGCGAAGGGCCTGTTGCTGCCGCCGGCCGGAATGGAGATCAGATCGTAGCGGCTTCCGTCTGAGGCGAGATCCACACCAAGAATGCCCTTCTCCGTATCGCCTGACGGCGCCAAGACGACGGCGCCGGCAGCATCCGCGAAGAGAACGGCGCTAGCCCGTTCGGCCGGGTTGATCCGCCGGCTGAGAATATTGGCCGCCACCACCAGGACCGGCCGTCCCTGCGTGCGGACAAAGCCATCGGCAAGTGTCAGCGCGTAGAGGAAGCCGGAACATGCGCCGGCCAGGTCGATCGCGCCGCTATTTCGAAGGCCGAGGCGATGCGCGAGCAACGGGGCAGAGGGTGGCAGCAGATGATCGGGTGTCGACGTGGCGAGCAGGGTCAAAGCAATGTCGTCACGCGCGATGCCGCAGTCGCCGAGGGCAGCTTCGCCGGCCTTTGCGGCAAGTCCGCTCAGCGTCTCAGCATCGTCAACCCAGTGGCGCGCGCGGATGCCGGTCCGGCGCTCGATCCAGCCGGGTTCCAGGCCGAGTCTCGCTTCAATCTCGGCATTTTCGACGCGCCGATCGGGCACGGCATGGCCGACGCCCGCCAGAGAAGATGAGCGCGCCTCCCTCATAGCCGCCCAGCCGCGAGAAGGCCTGCCGCTTCATCGATGGCGTCATAGGACCGGTCAAGGTCAGCGGCGGTAATGCAGTAAGGTGGCATCAGATAGATGACGTTGCCGAGTGGACGGATCAGCAGCCTTCGTTCGCGGAAGAAGGCGCGAAGGCGAGGCCCGACCTCCGAGAGGTATCCGCCTTCCGGCGCGACGAGATCGAGAGCGGCGATCGTGCCGCTCTGGCGAATATTGTCAAACCGCGGATCACCTTGAAAGCGGGAAAGCCCCGCGCTTTGGCGCTCTACGAGCTTGGCGATGCGCTCACCCACAGGTTCCGTCCTCCAGATATTCAGGTTGGCCACCGCTGCCGCGCAGGCGATAGGGTTGGCGGTATAGGAACTGGAATGGAAGAAGGTCTTGCGCCGGTCCGCCGAGAGATGGGCATCGAATATCTCGCGGGTGCAGAGCGTTGCCGCCAGCGGCAGCGCGCCGCCCGTCAAACCCTTGGATGTGCAGAGTATATCAGGGGTTATAGATGCCTGCTCGCAGGCAAACAGGCTGCCCGTCCGGCCCCAGCCGGTCATCACCTCGTCGGCGATCATCAGAGCGCCGTATCGCTCGGCGATGCGCTTCAGCTCGCTGAGCAGTGAGGCTCGATAGATTTTCATCCCACCCGCTCCGAGAATGAGCGGTTCGATGAGAAGCGCCGCCACCTCGCCTGACCGGCAGGCATCCTCGAATGCATCGAGCGTGGCCTGCTCCTCGCCGATCGTCGGAAAGGGCAGTCTGTTGACCACGAAAAGCAGCGGCTCGTAAGCGGCGTTGAACACGCCGCGCTCTCCGACGGACATCGTACCGATCGTATCGCCGTGATAGCTGTGCTCCATCACCACGATGCGGCTGCGCGGCTTTTGCGTGTTATGGAAAAAGCCGAGCGCCATCTTCAACGCCACCTCGACCGCGGTGGAGCCGCTGTCGGAATAGAAGACGTGCTTGAGCCCAGCGGGTGCGATCTCGATCAAGCCTCTGGCCAGCTCTTCGGCCGGTTCATGGGAATATTCGGCGAAGATGATCTGGTCGTAGGTTTCGCAGGCTCGTCGGATCGCATCCATGATCACGGGATGACGGTGGCCGTGGGTAATCACCCACCACGAGGAGATCGCATCCAGAATGGCGGTGCCATCTTCGTCTACAAGATGGGCACCTTCGGTTTTTGCAATACGCTTCATCGCCGGCTCGAGCGCGTGCTGCGTAAAGGGATGCCATACGGGCGAAGACGTCATACCGGCTCCTTGCGGAAGAGATCGATGTCGAAATTTTCGCCAAAGGCCTGGCGCAGAAGCTCCGGCGTGAGCGTATCGAGTTTTGGAAGCCGTCCGAGTGAACGGACTCGCCCCAGCTTTGCGATGATGCTTTCCGTTTCCGCCTGTTTATCGCCGATGAAAGCGACGCCGAAAACTGGAATGGACCGGGCGCGCAGCGCCTCCAGTGACAGCAATGTGTGATTGATGGTTCCGAGGCCCGTGCGGGCGCAAAGGACGACAGGTATTTTCCAGCGGGCAAAGACGTCTGCAAACACGGCCTCTTCGGTGAGCGGCACCAGCAATCCACCTGCGCCTTCGATGATCAGCGGCGCATCGGTACTGGGCGGAATAAGGGCTTCGGCCTCTATCCGGACCCCGTCGATCCTGGCTGCAAGATGCGGCGAAGCCGGTGTCCGCAGCCGGTAGGCTTCCGGCATGATGCGCGCAGGCGGGATCCGACCGAGCCGCTGCACCGTCTCACTGTCCGTTTCGTCTTCGAGACCGGCTTGGATCGGCTTCCAATAATAAGCGCCGAGCGCATCGGTCAGGGCCGCCGAGAAAACGGTCTTGCCAATGCCCGTGTCGGTTCCAGTGACCACAAACCTTAGCGTCACGGCTTTTCCTCCGCGATGACGGCGGCGAGGCGCGCGAACATGTGCGATATTGTCGTCCTATCGACATTCAGGGTGATGGCAATTCTGAGCCTCGCCGTGCCTTCGGGTACGGTCGGTGGCCGGATCGCGCGGATGTCGAAGCCTTCGTAGCGCATCCGCGCTGCGATCCGCATCGATAGGGCGTTATCACCGATCGGAACCGGCAGGATCTGCGAGCCGCTACCGTCGGCGCCAAGTGCGGCAGCAAGTTCTGCGTTGGCGAATGTCTGCAATGCTTCCAGAGAGGCCCGGCGCTCGGGTTCGTCGGCAAGAACCTTCAACGCCTCGCGTACGCCGGCAGCCATCAGCGGCGATGGCGCGGTCGAGTAGATGAAACCGCGTGCCCGGTTGACGAGATAGTCGCATAGCACCGCACGGCCGCCGATCAGCGCGCCGCTACTACCAAGCGCCTTGCCGCAAGTATGGAGAACGACGATGTTCTCGCGGCTTTCGAGACCGGAAGCGAATCCACGCCCGCCGGGTCCGAAAACGCCCGTCGCATGGGCCTCGTCAATCACCAGAAGGCCGTCATGCCGGTCGGCCAGTTCGGCGAGCTCGGTCAGCGGAGCCCGATCGCCATCCATCGAATAGAGGCTCTCGACGGCAATCCATGGATGGCCGGCGCCGCCCGCAGCGCGCCATTTCTGAATGGCCTCGGCAAAGGCCTGGACGTCATTGTGCTGCACGGAGACCGATGGTGCCTTGCTTGCCGAAATCCCTTCATGCACGCTCGCATGTACCAATGCGTCATGAACAATCAGATCATCCCGTTGCGGCAGGGTCGAAAAGAGCGCGACATTGGCGGCATAGCCGCTGCCAAAGTAGAGGCAGCGTTCCACGCCGAAATAGACGGCGGCCTCGGCTTCGAGCACCTCATGCTCCGGATGGTTGCCGCGCAGCAATCGCGAGCCACCGGCACCGACCGGCACGCCCCGTTCGATCGCTGCGGTGATGGCAGCCTTGAGGCGCGGAGAATTGGCGAGTGCCAGATAGTCGTTCGAGGTGAAGTCGACGCCCCCTTGCGGCAGCAAGGTCCGATACCGTCCCTTGCGCTCGAGCCCGTTCAATGTCCGTCCATAGCGCGCGAGGCCCGCGCCTGTCATGCATTCGGCTCCAGTTCCATGGGCTTCAAGCCGAGGCGGCGGAAAAGGCCGGTGTCGTGGTCCTCCCCCGGATTGTCGGTGGTCAGCAACGTATCGCCGACGAAGATGGAATTGGCTCCGGCGAAGAAACAGAGCGCCTGCGTCTCATCGCTCATTTCCGTCCGACCGGCTGACAGGCGCACATGGGATTGCGGCATCAGAATTCGCGCAAGCGCAATGGTGCGGATGAACGCGATGGGATCGATCGGCGCGGCATCGGCGAGTTTTGACCCAGGAATCGGAATGAGCATGTTGATCGGCACGCTTTCCGGCGGCGAGGGGAGGTTGGCGAGCGTCACCAGCATGGAAATGCGGTCGTCAGCCGTTTCCCCCATGCCAAGGATGCCGCCGGCGCAGACCTTGATCCCGGCGTCGCGCACATTCGAAAGCGTTTCCAGACGGTCGGCAAAGGTGCGGGTGGTGATGATCTCGCTGTAAAAGCGCTCGGAAGTATCGATATTGTGGTTGTAATAGTCGAGGCCGGCATCTGCGAGTTCCGCGCTCTGCCCGGGCGACAGCATGCCCAGTGTCATGCAGGTCTCCATGCCGAGCGCCTTGACGCCGCGAACCATCGCAACGATCGCCTCCATGTCACGTTCTTTCGGGCTGCGCCACGCAGCGCCCATGCAATAACGCGTTGCACCTCCCTCTTTGGCCTTGGCCGCCTCGGCGACAACCCGCTCGACCTCCATGAGCTTCGACGCTTTGAGCCCTGTTGGATAATGTGCCGATTGGCTGCAGTAGCCGCAGTCCTCGGCGCAGCCGCCGGTCTTGATCGAAAGAAGCCGGCTCATTTGTACGGCATTGGGATCGAAATTCTCCCGATGCACGCTATGCGCACGGAACAAAAGATCATTGAACGGAAAATTATAGATTTTTTCTGCTTCGAAAAAGCTCCATTTCTCCGTTGATGCAACCAGTTTTGGATCGTTTTCAGCGACTTCGTGCGGCATCTCCGGCAAATTCCTTCTCCCTGCAGAATAGTTATCGATAGAGCGTTCCTGATTATCTATAATTTCTCGATGCGAACTACTGCAAGCACTCATACGGCGAAGGTTGTCGGTCGTTCAACAATTCATGAGAGTGTGGTTGCCGGGGGCCGGCGATGGTTTGTCCTCCCTTTGCCGGCAAGCAGTTCGTCTCGGAGACTACGGCTTCATGTGCCGTGCCGCGTTATATTCCACGCCACCGGCGCGAAATGATTGCGACATCAGGGCGCGCGATCATTCATGGTGCGGCTCAGGCAAGCGAAATGATTGCCTCGATCTCGACTTGTGCCCCTTTGGGCAGCGAGCTGACCTCATAGCAGGCTCGGGCTGGAAAAGGATTTCGGAAGAAGGTTGCGTATATCTTGTTGATGTCAGCGAACTGGGAAAGGTCCGTGAGCAGGACGGTCGTCTTGACCGTCTTCTCGATGCTCGATCCCGCCGCTTTCGCGATCGCCGCAATGTTTTTCAAGCATTGTTCCGCTTGTTCGACAGGATCGTCGGAAACGAACTCTCCGGTGGCCGGATTGATCGGGAGCTGCCCCGAGACGAAGAGCAGATCGCCCACCTTGATTGCCTGCGAAAACGGGCCGATTGCGCCCGGAGCTTCAGACGTCGTTATTGCCTCGATCATTGATGCCTCCATCCTGTCTTGCTTTAAATACGGGTTCAGCGGTAACGGCTGATTGCCAGATCGGCCGCGTCGATTTCCGGCTTGCGCCCGCTGACCAGATCGCTGATCAGACGCGCGGAGCCGCAGCTCATGGTCCAGCCGAGCGTGCCGTGGCCGGTGTTGAGGAAAAGGCCGGCAATCTTCGTCGGGCCGATCACCGGCGTCCCGTCCGGCGTCATGGGCCTCAGCCCGGACCAGAATGATGCCTTCCGCAGATTCCCACCCGGGAAAAGGTCGGTTACCGAATGGTCGAGCGTCCGCCGGCGGGCATCACCAAGATCGTTGGTATAGCCTGAGATTTCAGCCATGCCGCCGACGCGGATACGATCGCCGAGGCGGGTAATCGCGATTTTGTAGGTTTCGTCCATCACGGTCGATTCCGGTGCCCGTGATGCATCGATGATCGGGATCGTCAGTGAGTAGCCCTTGACCGGATAGACGGAAAGCCGGATGCCAAGGGGCCTCAGCAGCAGTGGCGAATAGCTGCCGAGTGCGACGACGATCGCATCGGCGCTCATATGCCCGCGGTCGGTCATGACGCCGCGAACCTTGCCGCTCTGGACATCGAGCCCCTTGATCGTAGTTCCATATTGGAACCGCACGCCGAGTTCGCTTGCCCTTGCGGCGAGGGCATTGGTGAACTTGAAGCAATCGCCGGTCTCGTCCTTGGGCGTCAGCAGACCGCCGACGATCTTTTCGCGGACATGGCGGAGCGCCGGCTCCACACGAATGCATCCGTCGCGGTCGAGTACCTCATAGGGAATGCCGTCGGCCGCAAGAGCCTTGACGTCCTTTGCCGATGCATCGAGTTGTTGCTGCGTTCGGAACAACTGCAGCGTACCCTGCATGCGTTCGTCATAGGCGATGCCGGTCTCTTCGCGAACCTCGGCCAGCGAGATGCGGCTGTAGTCGGCAAGGCGCAGCATCCGGCTCTTGTTGATCGCATAGCGTTCCGACGTGCAATTCGACAGCATCTTGACGAGCCAGGACAGCATGGCGCGATCGAGCCGTGGACGCAGGATGAGCGGAGCATGTTCCATGAACAGCCACTTCATCGCTTTCATCGGGATGCCTGGTGCGGCCCAAGGCGAGCAGTAACCGAACGAGACTTCACCTGCGTTTGCGAAGCTCGTTTCCAGGGCGGGTCCTTCCTGACGGTCGACGACGGTGACCTCGTGTCCTGCCTTGGCGAGTTGGTAGGCGCTGGTTACGCCGATGACGCCGGCGCCGAGTACGATGACTTTCATAGTTTCCTCGATGGTGGTCTGTTGCTCAGCGATACCGACGTTCGTAGCGACGGCCGAGGCTGGTCAGGATTTCATAGGAGATGGTGCCGGCGGCTTCGGCGACGTCCTCAAGCGTCTGGTGAGGGCCGAGGACTTCGACGAGGCTGCCAAGCGAAAGCGTGCCGGAGGGGAGGGCGGTGATATCCACGGTAATGCTGTCCATCGAGACACGGCCGACAATCGGCAGACGAACGCCACCATAGAAAACGGCTCCTCGATCACTGAGACTGCGCGGCAGCCCATCGGCATAACCCGCGGCGATCGTGGCGAGCCTGCTCTCGGCAGAAGTCACGCGGCCGCCTCCATATCCGACGCGCGTGCCCGCCGGAACTGTTCTCGTCTGGATCACAGCGACATCGAGCCGGACCACCGCCTCCATTGGATTGGCTTTGCCCTGCGTGGGCGCTCCGCCGTAAAGCGCGATGCCGGGACGGGCCAGAACCCCGTGATACTCGCTGCCTAGAAAAACGCCTCCCGAATTGGCGAAGCAGACATCAAGACCGGGAAACTCGGTCGCGACAAGACGCATTTCCGCGAGCTGATCGGCATTCAGCCCGTTGTCCACCTCGTCTGCGCAGGCGAGATGGCTCATGATGAAAAGGACTTCGATGTTGCTGCAGCTCTTGAGATCGGTTGCGAGTGTGCTTCTTTCCTCCGGCGAGATGCCCAAACGCGACATGCCGGTGTCGAACTGCAAAACGGCGGGAAGAACGCGTCCGAGCTTCCGAGCCGTCGACGACCACCGCCGGAACTGCTCAAGCGAGTTGAGAACCGGAACGATGTCGGCCTCGGCACAGCCAATCTCTGATCCCGGCTGCAGTCCGTTGAGCACGAATATTCGCGTATCGTTTGGGAAAAAGGGCCTGAGTTGGATCGCCTCCGAAAAGTGTGCAACAAAGAAATGCTGGCAGCCTTGCGCATAAAGGGCCTTGGAGACCTGTTCGGCGCCAAGACCATACGCATCAGCCTTGACGACGGCTGCGGCTTTTGCGGGCGCGACCGTCGCCGAAAGCTTCCGGTAATTTCGGCACAATGCGGGAAGGTCGATGGTCAGATAGCCGGAAGCCCCGATACCGGCTTCGGTCTGCTGATAGTCTACATGCAGAGTCTGATGATCCATATGCAACCCCCTCATCATGCCTGAAGATATTGAAATATTCTTTGAATATCCCGCCTATTGCTGATCGTTTGTTTCAATGCATGATATTCAGTCAAATAATCTGCGAAAAAATGGAATATTCTGCATGACAGCGATTGACGCGATCGACCGCAATCTCCTCCGCCTGCTGCGATTGAATGCACGCATGACCAATGCGCACTTGGCGCAGGAAGTCGGCTTGTCCCCTTCTGCCTGCCTGCGGCGGATCAAATTGCTCGAGGAGGCTGGCATCATCCGCGGCTATACGGCCCTGGTGAACAGCGGCAGTTCCGAGGATACGATCGCGGTGATCATCAACATCACATTGGAACGGCAGACCGAGGAACACCTCGACCGCTTCGAAGCCGCGGTGCGAAAACATCCCGAAATTCGCGAATGTTTCCTGATGACCGGCGGCTCGGACTATCTACTGAGGGTGGAGGTGGCAGGCGCGGGTGAGTTCGAGAGAATTCATAAGGAAATTCTCTCGACGTTGCCCGGCGTCCTGAGAATTCATTCCAGCTTTTCAATTCGAAACGTCCTGGCTACCCGGACCAGGGGGCGACGTTGATCCCGATTTGGCAAGTCGGCTGACTGATTATCTGGTAAGCAAAATCGCCAGTTCCGCCCGCTTCATCCTGGAACTTGTTCCGCCGCTGCGCCGCAGATCATATTCGTCGTGCAGAGGGGGAATGTCCTGAACATCCCTTATTCGAAGACGTTGTGCCCAACGCCATTGAATGTCCGAGCCAGTCAGGCACTTTTGCTGACGTGCAATAAACTCAAGCCGGTAGTGAATTTTTTTGCACAGTCGCGATCGCTATATCGATGGTAGACAATATAGCATCATCGCTTTTAAAGGCGAATTCGCCAGCTTGGTAATTAAAAAATAGAGAGATGAATAGGCGACTTAGATAGAGGCTATGTCGTCGTGAGAATAACCGCGCTCTTATGCGGGAACTGCGACGCAATTGGAATCCTGCCCGCGGAGGAATGGGCAAGAGAGACTTAACCCAGGAGGAGACAGACTATGAGCAGGAACAGAGGCGTCGTCTACATGCGGCCCGGCAAGGTCGAGGTCCGCGACATCGACGACCCCAAGCTGGAGGCGCCGGACGGCCGCCGTATCGAGCATGGCGTGATCCTCAAAGTGATTTCCACGAACATCTGCGGCTCAGACCAGCACATGGTGCGCGGCCGCACGACGGCAATGCCGGGTTTGGTGCTCGGCCACGAGATCACGGGGGAGATCATTGAAAAGGGTATCGATGTCGAAATGCTGGAGATCGGCGACATCGTCTCCGTGCCGTTCAACGTGGCCTGCGGGCGCTGCCGCTGCTGCAAGTCACAGGACACCGGTGTCTGCCTTACTGTTAACCCTTCGCGCGCTGGTGGCGCCTACGGTTATGTCGACATGGGCGGCTGGATCGGCGGGCAGGCGCGCTACGTCATGGTGCCCTATGCGGATTTCAATTTGCTGAAGTTCCCCGATCGCGACAAGGCGATGGCTAAGATCCGCGATCTTACTATGCTGTCCGACATCCTGCCGACAGGTTTCCATGGCGCGGTGCGCGCGGGCGTCGGTGTCGGCTCTACGGTCTATGTGGCGGGCGCCGGTCCAGTCGGCCTTGCCGCTGCCGCTTCGGCGCGCATCCTGGGGGCGGCCGTTGTCATGATTGGCGACTTCAACAAGGATCGCCTGCAGCATGCTGCCAATGTCGGCTTCGAACCCATCGATCTCTCCAAAAGCGACAAGCTAGGTGACATGATCGCCCAAGTGGTCGGCACGAACGAAGTGGACAGTGCGATTGATGCGGTCGGCTTCGAGGCGCGCGGCCATGCGGGCGGCGAGCAGCCAGCGATCGTGCTCAACCAGATGATGGAGATCACACGCGCAGCAGGCTCGATTGGCATTCCAGGGCTCTATGTGACGGAAGATCCTGGCGCTGTCGACAACGCGGCAAAACACGGCAACCTGTCATTGCGCTTTGGTCTCGGTTGGGCGAAAGCGCAGTCCTTCCACACTGGTCAGACGCCGGTGTTGAAGTACAACCGTCAGCTCATGCAGGCGATTCTGCACGACCGGCTGCCGATCGCCGATATCGTCAATGCGAAGATCATTGCACTCGACGATGCCGCTCAGGGTTACGAGAGTTTTGACCAGGGCGCGGCGACCAAATTCGTCCTCGACCCGCATGGAGACCTGCTGAGGGCTGCCTGAAGTAAAACAGATTGCCACGGCGGAACATTGTCCGTCTGCGATATGAGCCAGGAAGCAGGCTTTGCGTGGCACGATGATATGGAAGCTCAGGCCTAGTCTGAGCTTCTATTCAAAGCAGTCGACTACATCCTCATTTGGTTGAGCTAGGTCGATGCTGCGACGTTTGACCTGGGGTCGCACGCCTGCCGTCAGTGATTTGTGTAACACGCATCGGCCGTGAGATTTGTGCCGCCGGACAAGGACATCAGTAAATCTGGCACGACGGTGATGAATTGATAGGTGATTTTTACTTGCGAGAAGCCTGCCAAGCCATGGCAAGTGGCGTCGTGATCGAGCGTGACCGATGCGTCGTCCAGCCCTACGAACCAGCCGGTAGCCGTACTGCGTGCGAAGGCTGCCGCCTTCGACGCACTGTAAGTCCCGCCATCTTCGCATTCCGTCTGCGGAATGCCCATGCATCGCGCCGTTGCAATCGCCGTGTCATGGAGGGCATGGCTCGTCCAGAGCAATCGGCCGAGCTCGATCATGCCGAACAGCATGAGGAAAAAGACTGGCGCAACCAGCGCGAACTCCACCGCACTAGCGCCGGAACGCGACTGCCAAATTTTTCGGATAGCGCGCTTCATTGTGTCCGCACGATCGCGCTGGCGTCAATAAAGTCGCCTTTCACAAGGCCGTAGCCGGAGAACAACGGCGTATAGGCCTGTTTTACCATGACGGAGACAAACCGGCCCGCCCGCCCGCCATCGGGGCAGGACGAACCACAGGATTGCTGCGAGCCCCAATCAAGCGACGACGCGCTGCCGCTCGGACAGTAACAAGCATCGGCTTGGCTGACGTTGCCGCTGATCACAATTTTCGCACCATTGTAGTTGGCGACTGCGCCGTTATTCACATTTACTGATGCCTGCGTATCGCCCGCCGCGTATTCGCTGGCGATCATGGTGGCGATTTTCGTTGCCAGATCGCTGCCATCCTTGCCATCGACCAGATCAGCATTGACCATCGCATAGCTGGCACTGTCGGAAACCGTAGCTTCTAGCTGAAAGCGCGAGAATATGAGCATGCCGAGATCAAGGCTGCCAGCCAAGATGAGGATGAAAACTGGCGCAATCAGTGCAAATTCGACTGCTGCATTACCCGAGATATCTCGCAGAAAATGTCTTAGGCCGGCTCGAAGCTGGAGAGCTTTTTTCCCGGCTACATGGATGAAAATCATTGAACCAATTCCACCTCGCTACTGGTGGCCGACAGAGTGCATTCCGACATCGTCTGTGAACCACCGGACAATGAAATACTTGCGCCAATCAATTGCAGGCAGCCGGTTGCGGCATCACCGATCTGGCCGCCGCCGCCGAAATCGATCAGCCCTTTTGGAAAATAGAACGCGCCGGAAATCTTACCTCTGCCGCCGGAGGTGATTTCCGCGTCTGCATAAGATTTCGATGATTGCGGGCCGATAACCGCAAGATTGGCGTAGGTGCCGCTCTGCGGGGCAGAAAGTGTGATGGCATTGCCGCCAGTCAAACAGAATGCCTTTCCTTTGCATTCCCAATCGGAGGGCGTTTCGGTCCCCGAAATGACGATCGTGACATTTGTCCCGGAAACGGCGATGGAATCGCTGCAGCTAGCGCCCCCGGTATTGACCGAGAAATATCCGTCGACCGTGTAGACCCCGGCACCCAGCCTGGCGCCGCCCGCGAGGTTGACGCTGCCCGATATGTCGTGCTGTGCGCTTGCGGGAAACGTGATGCAGCTACCACCGCCGCCGCCATTGATGTCGCCGTCGGCGCGGAAAACACCCTTGCCCGTACTGGCATCCGCCATATAGGTGGTCGAGCCGCCACCCACGCCCATCGCGTTGTCGCCGCTGGACTGGCCGATGGTATAGCTGTTGGCCGTTCCGGCTCCGAGCTTCAGGCTAGCGCCATCGCCCGTGTAGAAGCCGGCGTCCAATATGAAGGTGCTGGGTCCGTCGATGACGGTTTTTCCTGAACTGCACAGGCTGTAGCGCGCATCGCCGCAATTGGTATCGCCCATCCCGAAGTGAAAGGAACCGGCGCCGAATGTCAGATCGGCGCCGTAAACGCCTCCTGCAACATTGTAGGTGCCGTCCCCGAATACCAGCTTCGTGCCGAAATCATTCTGGATCTTGCCCGAGAAGTTGTAGGTCGTGCTTTTGCTGCCCGAAATATTGAAATTTACCTGAACGTTGCCGTGAACCAGCAGGGAGCCGATATTCACCTCAGACCCGGAGCAGGTGATGTCCCATTTGGTTGTCCAATATTGATTGTAGTTCGCAGGATCGTAGCTGCAGTCGATGGATGTTATGGCGTCTGCGGTTTGCTTTGGGGTCGCGTTGCCGCCAAACTCAATGTTGGTACCCGTGCTCACGGAGACCTTCTTTGGCCACGACGCCTTGCGGATGGTATCGAAGCGTGCGGTAAGTTCGGCTACTCCGGAATTTCCCGAGAGAGGATCCTCTGTGTATTGCTTGGTGACGGGCGCCGCACTTCCATCTGCCTGCACGAGGTTGGTAGACCAAGGGCAAGGCTGCGACGTACCGCCGTAATAGGTCGTACCCTTATTGGTGATCTTCGTTCCGCAGGGGGCGACGACATCACTGTTGGAGTTTACGTAGCACTTGCTTGCGCTGACCTGCACGCCGCCCGAGAGAGTGACGCCCGATCCGGATTTGTCCAAGGCGATGATGCAGCCGCTCTCCGCCGAACCTATGGATGAATAAGCTTCAGCCCCGATTTCGAGCTTTGAACTGACGCCGAGAACGGGTGCGAGAAAAAGTGTGTTCGCGGTGGAGATGGTGGCATGCACCGCCTGAACGCGCGCGTCCTTCGGAGAGGTTGTCAGCGAAACGGAAACGCTGCCGGCATCGACACCGTTGAGCTTCGCCACGGCAAGCGCTGCCGCTTTCATCTCGTCTTCCGAACTCGTATCACTATAGGCGAGCGCGCCGGCATAGGAGGCAAGATCCGCCGTGCGCTGGTTTTCGTTGCGCACCAGAAGCCCGTATCCGTACTCCACGGAGAGAGCAGCAAAGCCGATAACAATCGGCAGGCATAAGGCTGCCATGATCGCGATACCGCCGTCCCGGTTCCGGCAAAGCGACCGCAGTTGATGCAGCGCGATTTTCATTGACTCGTCTCCGTTTGAACGATGAGCTTCAAAAAGTCGGGCAGGAGGTACAATCGCAGGTGTTGAGCGGTGGAGATTTTCGCTTGCGCTGACTAACTGTCGGGTATTTCTTAACAAAACCCTTTGTTTCTGCTGCGCCGCACCATTGCCGGCGCGATGCGGATAATTATGCCGAAAACGGATAGAATTTCTCGAAGGCCCGGCCATGCAGCATCGATAGGGCCAGTCATCACCTCGCCTTCGCGGGGCGAGACGCTGGACGCGCGAACCGGCTCCCCTCAATGGGTCGAACTCATTCCTGCAGGGAATGATCTCTTGTACATAATGAGATAGTCCGTTTACCGACGCAGCGATATCGTGCTGAAAAACTGCTAACTTTAGGAAGATCGGCGCCGATGTTGAATGATCCGAAATCGCATGGACTGTGGGAAACATCAGCGCCGCCCGCCCCGATCACGGAAGAGCTGAACGATGATGCTCACGCAGACGTAGTCATTGTCGGCGGAGGCTACACAGGATTTTCGGCGGCGATCCATCTTGCAAAACTTGGGATAAAATCGGTTCTGCTTGAAGCGGTGGAGGTCGGGTTTGGCGGCTCCGGAAGAAATGTCGGGCTCATCAATGGCGGCATGTGGGTGATGCCCGACGACATACCCGGCGTCCTCGGTCCACAATATGGAGAGAGATGTCTTAAGCTCCTATCGGATGCGCCTGTACTCGTTCGCCAGGTTATTGAAGAGCATGAAATCTCATGCCAGTTGGAAAAGAATGGGACGCTTCACCTCGGCGTCGGGCGCAAGGGTCTGGAAGAGCTCGAGACCCGTCACCGCCAATGGACCGCGAGAGGAGCGCCGCTTCAACTTCTCGATAGCGATGAGACACGGCGCCGTACCGGCTCGGCCGTGTATTCCGGCGCACTTTTCGATCCGAGGGCCGGTACGCTTCAACCTCTTGCTTATGTGCGTGGCCTGGCACGGGCCGCGATCACGTCAGGCGTCAAAGTCTATACGAAGAGCCCTGTCTTGGCGGTAGAGCGCCGGGCAGATGATTGGCGGGTGGCGACGCGTCGGGGTTCCGTGACTTGCAAGTGGATCGTCGTAGCGACTGACGCTTATTCGACCGGGCCGTGGAAAATCGTGCGCGAGGAACAGGTTCATCTTCCCTATTTTAATTTCGCCACGAAGCCGCTTTCCGACAATGTGCGTAAAACGATCCTTCCGAATAGGGAAGGATGCTGGGATACGAAGGAAATTCTCTCGTCTTTTAGAATGGACCAGCGTGGCCGGCTTGTTTTCGGCAGCGTCGGAGCGCTTCGTAACACGGGACATGCAATTCACGAGTCCTGGGCAAAGCGGTCATTGAAACGGGTTTTTCCCCAGCTTGGCGATGTCGAATTCGAAAGTGCCTGGTACGGGAAAATTGGCATGACCTCGGACGCAGTTCCGCGGTTCCATAAGTTTGAAAACAATGTGGTGGGCTTCAGCGGATATAACGGACGAGGCATTGCGCCTGGAACGACCTTCGGAAAGGTCTTGGCGTCTTACATTGCCGGCAATATCGATGATGCAGGCTTGCCACTGCCGATTACCGAACCAAAGTCCGATCCCTTGCGCATGGCGAAGGAGGCGTACTACGAAATGGGCGCGCAGGTAGCACATCTGGCAGGAGCGCGCTTGTAGGAGGGCATGGGTGCAAGTACCGCGAAGATTTTTGCCTTCACTGCCACTGCTCGCTGCTTTTGAAGCGGCGGCTCGTACCGGGAGCGTAACCGCGGCAGCCAAGGAGCTCAATCTCACCCAGAGTGCCGTTAGCCGGCAGATTCGCGCTCTGGAGGAGCAACTCGGTGTGGAGCTCTTTCATCGAGAGCGCCAGACGATCAAGCTCACCGTCGGAGGTGAGGGATATGCGCGCGAGATCCGGGACGCGCTGCGTAAGATCAGCAGCGCATCGTTGAACCTGCGGGCAAACCCGTATGGAGGGACGCTGAACCTTGCAATATTGCCAACATTCGGCACCCGATGGTTGGCGCCCAGACTACCGGACTTTCTCGCTGAAAATCCTGGAATTACCGTCAATCTCGTCACAAAGATCACGGCGTTCGATTTTCGGTTGGAGCCGGTGGACGCTGCGATTCATTTCGGCGCCGCGGAATGGCCAAGCGGCGAGCTTGCGTTGCTTCGCCAAGAAATCGTCGTTCCAGCATGCAGTCCGAAGCTGCGTGAACAATACAATTTCACGGAGCCCTCGGACATCCGAGCAGCGCCATTGCTCCATCTGACCAGCCGCCCTGATGCTTGGGAACGCTGGATGATGATGAACGGGGTTACGCCGGATTCGGTTCACGGCATGCTGTTCGATCAGTTCGCAACGGCAACCCAAGCCGCAATAGCAGGCGTGGGGGTGGCGTTGCTGCCAAAGTTCCTCATTGAAGAGGAACTCTCTCAAGGCAAGCTGGTCTATGCTCTCGATCTCCAGATGAAGAGCGCCGAGGCGTACTATCTGGTATGGCCTACCGACCGCGCCTCGCACCCGCCGCTGCTTGCCTTCAAGAAGTGGATATTGGCGCAGACCGCCGCCGATCGATGAAAGTTCATTCCTCATTGGAATAACATCTGACCTATTGCTTGATAGAAATACAAGCACATCGAAGCGAATACTCCTCAACAATCATGATCTCGGAGAATGACCGAGCTCGTAGCAGACTAGAGGAGGCCATCATGGCGATCGACCACGTGCACCCAGATGATGTTCGAACCCGTTTTTCGCGGGCCATGTCGGAGATGTACCGCACGGAGGTGCCGCAATACGGAACTCTCATGGATCTGGTCGCTGACGTGAACGAAGACACGCTCGCGAACGATCCGGGGCTCCACGACGCGCTTGTTCGCAATGACGAGCTCGATCGCCTGAGCGTCGAACGCCATGGAGCTATTCGCCTTGGCACGGCGGACGAGCTTTTCAATATTCGCCGGGTGTTCGCCGTCATGGGCATGTATCCGGTCGGCTATTATGATTTGTCGGTGGCGGGCATACCCGTTCATTCGACCGCTTTTCGGCCTGTAGACGACGAGGCTCTTCGCCGCAATCCGTTCCGAGTCTTCACCTCCCTGCTGCGCCTGGAACTGATAGCCGACGAAGTATTGCGTGCTGAGGCAGCGGAAATCCTTTCTCGCCGCAAGATCTTTACCGACCGTGCCCTTTTCCTGGTCGATAAGGCGGAAATGGACGGCGGACTTGCCAGCGAAGATGCGGATGAGTTCGTCCGGGAGGTCTTGGAAACGTTCCGTTGGCACAGCGATGCCACCGTCACCCTCGCCACCTACAAGCGCCTGCATGATGCTCATCGGTTGATCGCGGATGTCGTCAGCTTCAAAGGGCCGCATATCAACCACCTCACGCCTCGGACGCTTGATATCGATGCTGTTCAGGAAGGCATGCCCAAGCGCGGCATCAGTCCGAAAGCAGTCATCGAGGGTCCGCCGCGTCGACGGTGCGCCATTCTTCTCCGCCAGACGAGCTTCAAGGCACTTGAGGAGAACATCAAATTCAAACCAGCCGCAGATGGTGGTTCGTCCGGAACGCACACGGCGCGGTTCGGCGAGATCGAGCAGCGAGGCGTAGCCCTGACGGCCAAGGGCAGGAAGCTGTATGACGAGCTTCTTGCGTCTGTTCGTAGTGACGTTCAAGTGGCGTCGACCGGTGGCAACTCGGGAGATTACAACAGCCAGCTCGTCGAAACGTTCAGGCAGTTTCCCGACGAGTGGCGTGAGTTGCGCACGAAGGGCTTGGCGTTCTTCCGGTATTCCGCGACCGAAACCGGATTGAACAACGTCGCCGGTGGTCGCCTTCCGTCGAACTTGGATGCGCTGATCGACGCCGGATACGTCAGATTCGATCCGATCGTCTACGAGGATTTCCTTCCGGTCAGCGCTGCGGGGATCTTCCAGTCCAACCTCGGCACCGATGTGCAACAGAACTATTCGGAGAGCTCGAACCGGGTAGCGTTCGAACAAAGTCTGGGTGCCGCCGTCCAAAACGAACTGGATCTTTACGCCGATGCCGAACGACGCTCGCTCGACCTAGCCTACGAAGTCCTGGGGCTTGGGCAGCCGGCCCAACGCCTTATCGCGTAGGGCGGCAGCAAAGCCACGCAATCGATGCGCAACAATACAGTTTCAATGTAAAAGAGAAAAAGGGAAGCAAATGTCGACAGCTCTCGCTCACCAGACAGCCGGCACATCCATTCAGTCGCTGCAGGCCGAAACACACCAGCTCTTGAGTGAACTCGGCGTCACCCCCCAGGCCTATGCGGATGGTGAAATCTGTGCTCGCACGCCCATCACCGGCGAGCCCCTTGGCAATGTCAAGAATATCCCGGTCAGCGAAGCATCCGCCCGCGTCGCCAAAGCCCATGAGGCCTTCCTCGCTTGGCGGAATGTGCCGGCTCCCAAGAGGGGCGAGCTCATTCGACTTCTCGGCGAGGAGTTGCGGGCCAACAAGCAGGCACTCGGACGTCTGGTTTCCATCGAGGTCGGCAAGATCACATCCGAAGGTCTGGGCGAAGTCCAGGAGATGATCGATATCTGCGACTTTGCCGTCGGTCTCTCCCGTCAGCTATACGGCCTGACGATCGCCACGGAACGCGCCGATCACCGGATGATGGAAACCTGGCATCCGCTCGGGGTGATCGGTATCATTACCGCCTTCAACTTTCCCGTTGCCGTCTGGGCGTGGAACGCGGCACTCGCGCTCGTCTGCGGCAATAGCGTCGTCTGGAAGCCCTCTGAAAAGACAATGCTGACTGCGCTCGCGACTGAGGCAATCTTCAACCGGGCGCTCGAACGCTTCAAGGCTGAAGGGGGAGAAGCCCCCGAAGGACTCGCGCAGATTCTCGTCGGTAACCGCGAGGTCGGCGAGATACTCGTGGACGATCACCGGGTTCCGCTGGTGTCCGCGACGGGTTCCACCGCCATGGGGCGGGCCGTCGGCCCCAAGCTTGCCAATCGCTTCGCGCGGGCAATTCTCGAACTCGGCGGCAACAATGCCGCCATCGTTACTCCCACCGCCGATCTGGATCTGACGCTGCGCGGCGTCGCGTTTGCGGCAATGGGAACGGCGGGGCAGCGCTGCACGAGCCTCCGGCGCCTTTTTGTGCACGAGAACGTATACGACCAGCTCGTCGATCGGCTGAAGAAGGCATACTCCTCCGTCACGGTCGGCAACCCGCTGGATGGCAATCTCGTGGGACCGCTCATCGACAAGGCCGCCTTCGATGCCATGCAGGCCGCGCTTCAATCCGCCAAGAATCTGGGCGGCGAGGTATCGGGCGGAGTGCGGCACGATGTCGGCCAGGAAAACGCATATTACGTTCGGCCTGCCCTCGTCGAAATGCCGCGGCAGGAAGGGCCGGTCGAGAACGAGACCTTCGCACCCATCCTCTACGTCATGAAGTACCGCGACTTCGATGAGGTCTTGAAGCTTCACAACGCCGTCCCACAAGGACTTTCCTCGTCGATCTTCACCAATGACATGCGCGAGGCGGAACTCTTCATCTCGGCACGCGGATCGGACTGCGGTATCGCCAACGTCAACATCGGTCCTTCCGGCGCCGAAATCGGTGGTGCTTTCGGTGGCGAAAAGGAAACCGGTGGCGGCCGCGAATCCGGATCGGATGCGTGGAAGGCCTACATGCGCAGGGCTACCAACACCATCAATTATGGCCGCACCTTGCCACTCGCCCAGGGTGTCAAGTTCGACGTCGAGTGAGAGGCCGCGATGAACAGCGTAGCTCAGGCCACAAGCTTCAGGCCCTCGGACCGGCTGTCGCAGATCGGTGTGTCGGAAATCCTCAAAATAACGGGGCTCTCGAACGAACTTAAGCGCCAAGGCCGCGACGTGATCGTCCTTGGCGCCGGCGAGCCCGACTTCGACACGCCGGAAAACATCAAGGAGGCGGCGGTCCGGGCGATCGCCGCCGGCCAGACCAAATATACGGCTCTCGACGGGACAGCCGAACTCAAAGCTGCGATACGTCACAAATTCAAGACCGAGAATGGCCTGGAATTTGAGCAGAGCGAGATCACGGTCGCGGCCGGTGCGAAACAAGTGATCTATAACGCGATGATGGCCACGCTCGATCCGGGCGATGAGGTGATCATTCCTACGCCGTTTTGGGTGACCTACGCTGATATAGTGATCATTGCTGGCGGCAAGCCAGTTCTTGTTCCATGCAAGGAAGAGAACGGGTTTCGTCTTTCTCCGGAAGACCTCGAAG
The DNA here is from genome assembly GCF_030182455.1 of Rhizobium cerradonense. Lineage (NCBI taxonomy): Bacteria > Pseudomonadati > Pseudomonadota > Alphaproteobacteria > Hyphomicrobiales > Rhizobiaceae > Rhizobium > Rhizobium cerradonense. The sequence continues at coordinate 300,080 of NZ_JAQJCK010000006.1, read as the reverse complement.
CAGCCATCACGCCGAAGACCCGCTGGCTGATGCTCAACTCGCCGTCAAACCCGTCTGGTGCGGCCTACTCCGAGGCCCAATATCGTCCGATCCTCGACGTTTTGTTGAAGCATCCGCAGGTGTGGCTGATGGTCGACGATATGTATGAGCACATCGTTTACGGCGACTTTCGGTTCGTTACGCCGGCGGCGATCAAGCCAGAGCTTAGAAACCGCACGCTCACTATCAACGGTGTCTCCAAGGCCTATGCAATGACCGGCTGGCGGATCGGATATGCAGGCGGCCCCGCGGCGCTCATCAAGTCCATGGCGGTGGTCCAGAGCCAGTCGACGTCCTGCCCATCCTCGATCAGTCAAGCCGCTGCCGTTGAAGCTTTGACCGGGCCGCAGGACATCCTCCTTCAGCGTCGCAAGTCCTTCGAGGAGCGCCGTGACCTGGTCGTGAAGGCTCTAAACAATATCGAAGGCATCACCTGCCGGGTTCCGGAAGGCGCATTCTATACATTCTCGAGCATCGCCGGGCTTATCGGTCGAAAGACGCCGGAGGGACGAGTGGTCGAAAGCGATTCCGTTTTCGCTGACTACCTCCTTCGAAGCGCAGAGGTGGCGGTCGTTCCGGGTTCGGCATTCGGTCTCGCCCCATATTTCCGCATATCCTATGCGACCTCGCTTGCGGAACTCGAAGACGCTTGCAAACGAATTGGCGCTGCCGTCGCGAAACTTCGACCTGAAGGCCGGTAACTCCATACCGAACCTTCAGACAGGTCTCCGGTCCTTCTGGCTGCCGCACGACGACGGCCGTCAGGCCTTCTCCGAGATCCGGATGCGGCACGCCGATGATAGCATCGCGCGGCCATTCGCTGTCAGATGAAAATGACTGCGAAGGGTGCGGGGGTCCCGTTTGGCAATCACCAAAAACCCGCCGACTGTGTCCAAGACATTGAGCTCGCGCAGCACGAGAGCATGCTCGACACCAAGTCGCTTCGAAAACGTTCGACTGTCCGAGGCGATGTCGAGCGCACAAGCGACGAGCAGTGCGCCCTGCAGTCCGGTGAGGTGCCTGTTCACCTGAACGAGGTTTTCGACCAGATCCAAGAATACCTGCGGCTCGGTCGCGATGTCGTTCAAGATGCCTCGCGGGTCCGTAACGACACCATGATCGATTTCGACGTTGGCGTGTCGCTTTCTTCGCCGGCGCTGGCGAGCGGTACCAGAACGTTCAGCTCCGGATAATAGCCGGCGATGCTGCCACGCGGAATATCGTAGGGGACGAGCCGGAAATCCGCTGCTTTCCGCTCCACGCCGTCGCTGTATTCGCCGATGACATCCACGCGCTCGCCGCTCCCGGCGCCCAGCGCAGCCAGGTCGTCGGGGTTGATGAAAATCACCTGCCGTTCGCCATAGACCCCGCGATAGCGGTCGTCGAGACCATAGACCGTAGTGTTGTACTGGTCGTGCGAGCGGAATGTCTGAAGCGCGAAGCGTCCGCCGCCTTTGCGCGCCCGTTGATGGACGGTTTCCTCCGGCAGGCTGCCGGAAGAGAAGGTCGCCTTGCCGGCTGTCGTATTCCACTCGCGATGCGCCGCACTGTTGCGCAGATGAAAGCCGCGTGGCTTGCGCAGACGCTCGTTGTAGCGCTCAAAACCGGGAATCGTCGCCTCGATGTGGTCGCGGATACGATCGTAGTCGTTGGCGAGCCGATCCCAGTCGACATGCGCGTCGCCGACGGTCGCGGCGGCAATGCCGGCGATGATGGCGACTTCCGAGAGCAGGTGCGGCGACGCAGGGCGATTGATGCCGGCCGAGCCATGAACCATGCTCATGGAATCCTCGACGCTTATGAGCTGGGACTGCCCGTCCGCGTTCAGATCCATTTCCGTGCGCCCCAGGCAGGGCAGAATGAAAGCGATTTCGCCCGGCATCAAATGCGAATGGTTCGGTTTGGTCGCGATATGAACCGTAAGCTTCAGGTGACGGAGTGCCTTCTCCACCAGCGCGCTATCGGGCGTCGCCCGGGCGAAATTGCCGCCGAGGCCGATGAACGCCTGCGCCGATCCGTCGAGCATTGCGCCGATCGCCGCCAGGACATTGTGTCCGTGTTCCCGCGGTACCGCGAAGCCGAACTCCTTCTCCAGGGCAGCAAGAAAATCCTCCGGCGGCTTTTCGTTGATGCCGACGGTGCGGTCGCCTTGAACATTGGAATGGCCGCGCACCGGGCAAAGACCGGCACCGGGTTTGCCGATATTGCCGCGCAGGAACATGAAATTGGCGATTTCGCGGATCGTCGCGACGGAATGCACATGTTGCGTCACACCCATCGCCCAGGTGCAAATGACGCGTTCGGCATTGATGTAGACGGCCGCGGCCTGCTCGATCTCTGCGCGGCTCAGACCGGATTGGTCCTCGATGTCGGCCCAGCTCGTTGCCTCCACCGCGGCGCGATAGTCTGCGAAGCCGGCGGCATGCTCGGCCAGAAAGGCCTGATCCAGAATCGACGGTAGGCCGGCGGCGATTGCCGCATCGTCGGCCGCAAACACGGCCTTGCTCATGCCGCGCACGGCAGCCATGTCGCCGCCGAGTTGCGGTTGAAAATAATGGCTGGCAATCTCGGTCGATCCGCCGCGCAGCATCTCCACCTTGTCCTGCGGATCGGAAAAGCGCTCCAAGCCCTTCTCGCGGACCGGGTTGAACACGACGACCCGGGCGCCGCGCATTGCGGCGCGTCGGAGATCGCCGAGCATGCGCGGATGGTTGGTGCCCGGATTCTGCCCGATCACGAAGATTGCGTCCGCTTCTTCGAAATCTTCGAGAAGCACCGTTCCCTTGCCGACACCGATCGCCTGCTTTAAGGCGACGCCACTCGCCTCGTGGCACATGTTGGAGCAATCGGGAAAATTGTTGGTGCCATAGAGCCGCACGAAGAGCTGATAGAGGAAGGCTGCCTCGTTGCTCGCACGCCCCGACGTATAGAATTCGGCGCGATTGGGGTTGTCGAGGCCTTTCAGCACCGAGCCGATTTCGGCAAAAGCTTCCTCCCAGGCCACCGGCAGATAGCGGTCGCTTGCCGCATCGTACCGCATCGGATGAGTCAGGCGGCCGTTCAGTTCAAGCTCATAGTCGCTGAGGCGCCGCAGCTCCGAAACGGTATGGGCGGCGAAGAAAGTAGGGTTTGCACGCTTCTCCGTCGCCTCCCATGCCACCGCTTTGACGCCGTTCTCGCAAAATTCGAACGAGGAACCGTGTTCTGGATCGCCCCAGGCGCAACCCGGGCAATCGAAACCATCAGGTTGATTGGCGCGCAGCATCGCGCGTGCACCCGAAAGCGGCGCTCCGCTTTGCAACAGTCGCTTGCCGCAGCTCTTCAGCGCGCCCCAACCGCCGGCCGCCGATGACTTTTTTCCAATAAAATCAGTGCTCATGACGCATCTATTTGCTGCGGCGCAGCAAAGGTCAAGATTACTTACCTAATGGCTTGATAGAATTTTCCTATCGGTGATCGCAAGCGTGCTTCTGGGGTTCGACAACCACATCGCACATTCGCGCCTTCAAGGCTCGGATGCTGTCAACACTCTTGACTGGCGTGCGCCTAACAACAGGACGACAGCGGCAAAGAGAGCGACCAAGGAAGCAACGTGGAGCACGGTTCGAAAGCCGTAGGCCTGTGCGATGATCCCCACCGCCGGGCCTGCGAGCACGCCGCTAATCATCAGCGTATTCCAGTAAATTGCGGTGGCACGCGCCGGACGGCCTTCGGCGTAGGACTGCACAAAACTGATGCCAAGACTCGCATAGAGCCCGTAGTAGAGCCCCTCCATTGCCGCACCGGCCACCATTTGCGGAAAAGTCTGGACCGACGCCAGAACCTGGATGGCGACAACGGCTAGCAGCGTCGTGGCCATCAAGGGCTTGCGAATCCCAAACCGGGCCATCAGAAACGGAGTTGAAAAAATCGCGATTACTTCGACGAACGTTTTTACGGTGAAGGCCGTCCCGGGTGCATAGCCGGGCAGCCCGACCTCCTGCACGTAGAAAAGAGGCAAGGTCGAAAACGTCAGGGAGTGTGCGGACGACAGGCAGAACACAAATGTTGCAGCCAGCCAAAGTCCGGGATTTGCGTTACCGCCCTCACGGTTTTCCGGGACGCTTTCCTTGGGCTTGGCCGTAGCATTTTGTGGCTTCACACACCACCAAAGCGCCAACCAGACGAGTCCGAGCAAGACGCAGCATCGGAAGACCGCGGCCTTGCCGAATTGATCTGCGACGAGAAAGGAGACCGCCGGTCCGACCATCCAGGCCGTGGATGTCGTGGCACGCATGAAGGCGTTAAGCCGGCGATTTTCGATCTGGTGCTTCGCGGCCAAACCGCCGCCAAGGCTGAACATCGTCGATACGGCGCTGGTGCTCACCCCGAACCCGATCACGCCGAAGGTCAGCACCGTCCAGAGAGACGGAACGATTGACAAAGAAAGGTTCGCCGAGAGGTAGCCGGCCAAGGCGATCCCGATCAGCGGAAAGGCATTTTTTCCACGGTCGATACGACCGGCAAACTGACGATTGATAGCAATCGCCAAACACGACAGGGCGCCCGCATAGATGCTGATCGTCCACGGGGGCTGTTTCAGACCTTCGACGATGAAGAAGCCCATGAATGGCGCGATCATCGCGTTGCAGACTGTTCCCACGAACAACAGGAGCAGAAAGGGAAGCAGAGCTTTTAAATGAGGGTGAGCCATGAGGACCAATGCGAGCTGGTGGGACGCTCTGCATCGCACGGCTTAAAGTTCTAGGCAATCGCGATGCTTCGGCAGCTTTCGCCTATCCGTAAATCAAATGGCTGAGCTCCAATTATTTGCGAGGATCGGCGATGAGGTAAGGTTCGGACATGCGTTGCTTGCTGTCATCGCAACTGTTTCTTATGGCGTTATACGTTCGATTTCTGACTGACATTCGCCGGCTTAAGTCTGACAGCAGTATTGGTTCCGTCCGGCCGCACTGAATTATCGATATTCGAATGGGCTCAGGATGCTGACAATCCTTGTTCCCGCTGGGTTTTTTATTCCATTGCTATTCAGCCCCCGAGAGGCGAAATGAGTGTTGAAGCCGCGCCCGATACAGACGGGCAGCCATTGTTGTTTGATATCGCCGCTTTTGACTCACCGCAGCAGGGATTCGAGCGGTTATGTGAGCTGATTGTCGACATCTGCGACGCAACGATGCTGGGCGAGCCGGAGAATTTCCGCTTCGCCGCCAGTACGTTGCATCTTGGCAGCGCGTTGTTGCTGGAAAGTCGGTCGAGCGCCTTGCGCTATAACAGGACGCCTGAGCACGTCGCGCGGGGCCTCGACCATTTTCAGCTCGTCATGTATCTCGGCGGTGGCGCTGAATTCATCGCTGGCGAACACACCTTTCTGCAGCGAGCGGGCGATGTCTCGCTGATCAATATGAGCAAACCCCTCCTGACGCGGGAGATTCCGGGGGATGACGGCGTCGTCCAGGTTTTGAGCTTCATGCTTCCTCGGCCCCTGCTTGCGCCTCTGTTCGCTGCGATCGAAAACGTTCCGACGATCGTCGTTGCAAGGCGCGAGGCGGCTTTTGGAACGTTGATCGGCGAACATATGCTGACGCTGCGGCGTTGCGCGACTCAACTCACGCAGGCGGAGCGCCAAGCAGCGGCGCAATCGCTGGCGCAACTCGCGGCCGGTGGCATGGAGTGGCGCGCCGACAACGCCGACCCTCTGCCACGCTTATCGCAGGAAGCGCTGCGAACCCGGATCAAACGGCATATCGAGGAGAATCTCGGCACGGACTCGCTCGACGTGCCGAACCTTTGCCGCCGCTTCGCCTTGTCGCGCGCAAGCCTCTATCGCCTGTTCGCACCGCAGAGCCCGGCGAGCTACATTCAGCAGCGCCGGCTGCATCGCGCCTTCGCCATCCTCGTTACGCCAGCGTTCCGCCCTTGGCGGGTCATCGACGTCGCCATCGAATGCCAGTTCAGCTCGGACGCGACCTTCATCCGCGCCTTTCGTCGCGAGTTTGGCATCACGCCCGGCGAGGCGCGAGAGCGCTCGCTGCGGACCTCCAACGCGCCTCGCGACGATCACCCGGCCGAGCCGCATCCCGATGCCGAATCGGCGCGCTGGGTGGCTCAGCTCACGGGCGCCATGCCGCAACTTTCGACGCTTCGCGGCGACCGCAAGCCGTAGCGGGCGGACAGACGGGCCAATTGCCTCCGCAATAATTCGAAGCACGAATCCAACAAAAAGGCGCCCGAGCGGGCGCCTTCAAAAGGTGGTTTCCGGCGCGCGCGATCAGTTGGCGGCACCCATACCGGCCTGCACCTCGACGATCGCCTGATTGACCAGGTCAATCGCGTTGAGACGGTGGCCCCCCTTGTTGGTCGCGCCCTTCTGCAGCGATGATTTCGCCGCAAGCAGCGAGCTGAGTGCCGACTGCATATAGGGCTGATTGGCGCCCCATTGGGCTTCGGCATGGCTCGGTTGCAGGACGATCACCGCGCTCGAAGCAAAGGCCATTCCAAGGCAAAAGGCGATCGCCGTACGGCGCGGCAATAAAGATAAAGATTTCATCAACGACTCCATTAAATCTAAATTTCGTGGCGAGAGATCAATCACTTACGTCGCGCAAGATACGTGGGCGGGAATGAAGGGCAATCGCTGGAGCGCATATTTGTGAGGCCAGCAACGAAATTGATACGCTTAGAAAACTTCGCTGAGACGCTTGGCAAATACTTGATGTATTATCGCTCAACCGAAGGCCGGCGATGCGCGTATTTACCCAAGAAGGTTTTAATATCGTCGGGCTGAGCCGCCTTCCCTCGGCGCTTCGCGGCGAACGGAAACATTAGCCGTTCGCCTAGAAGAATGAGACGGCGTGCAAGGCGCGATGGGACATACGGCAAAGCCGCCGCTCCCATCTTCCGCTAGCGTCCATGCTTTCCAACGCAAGGAGATCAGCGTGAACAGGATCGGCATGGCAATGTTTGGAGCGCTAGGCGCAATGTTTTTGCTAAGCGCGGCCCCTGCTTTCGCGGAGGACCAGGTCGGTCTGTTTTATCGTTGCGACGACGGCACGGCCTTGACGGCAAGCTTCCTGAATTCAAGCAACGAGGCCCTCATCACGACAGACGGGCGCAGCTACCGCTTGCCGCAGGCGAGATCCGGTTCAGGCGCGCGCTACACGGATGGCAGCGTGGTTTTCTGGATCAAGGGCAGAGACGCGCAACTGGAAGCGCCCGGTCGATCGACCAACTGCCACACGCGATAAGTTCAAGCATCAATCGAGAAGCTGAAATCACCGCGCCTCTGCGAAGCTGCGGGGCATTTGACATGGGTTGAACACATGACCGCAAGCCTGCTTTCCTACGCCAACGACAAGGATCATTTCGCTAAGCGCATGGCCATTCGTGGCATCGAAACTGCACTTGGCCGCCGCGCGGTGGAAAAAGTCTTTGAACGCTGGCGCGTCGATGTTCACGGTGTTTCTCAACATCCGTTCGGTCGCATACTGGAAATGTATGGCATCGACTTCCGCATCAAGGGCGAGTGGCCGCTGCGTGAGATACCCGATGGCCCGATCGTGATGGTCGCCAATCATCCCTTCGGCGTGGCCGATGGCATGGCGCTCGGCGCCATTGCCGAACATTTCGGCCGGCCTTATCGGGTAATCGTCAACGAGCGCATGATGAAGGTGCCGGAATTTCGGCCTTATATCCTGCCGATCTCTTTCGATGAGACTGCCGAGGCGATGGAGGTTAATCTCTCCACCCGCAATGAGGCGATCAGGCTGCTGCGCGACGGCGTCACGATCGGCATTTTCCCCTCCGGCGGCGTGGCAACAGCGCCGCGCGGCTTCGGGCCGGCCGAGGAACTACCGTGGAAGATGTTCCTGGCGAAACTCATTCAGATGGGCAAGGCGAATGTGCTGCCGATCTTTATCGAAGGGCAGAACAGCCTGCTTTTTCAAATGATGAGCCGCGTATCGCCGACGGTGCGCCTGGCACTGCTGTTCAACGAATTCCACCGCCTGTCGCAGCGATCCATCACCGCTCGCGTCGATTGCCTGATGCCCTGGAGCGAGCTTGCCGCCATCCGCGATCGCAAGGCCGTCATGGATCATATCCAGGAAAGGGTTATCGCCATGCGGCCCTATGACCGGCGGCGCCTGTCTCCGGCTGCGCTGCGGGCCCAGCAACAACACTGGCTCTGGCGTGAAGGCGGCATCAGCATCGGATCGGAGATAACTGGCATTTCCAAGTGAAAGCCATAGTGCCGGGAGGTCACGACGGCGCCTCGCGATATCTAACGACATTATGTCGACATTTATGCAAATTTAACCTCATTGGTAGCAGTATTTGGCATTGCTTGCTGGGGGTTACAAAAATGTGGGCTGTTTTAGCGGCGAAATTCAATTGGACGATCAGTAGAAAGATCCCGGTGTTGATGGTCGGGGTTACCGTGCTAGCCTGCGGCACCGTGGCTGGTTACGCGGGCCTGACGTCATTCTCGACCGCTAGAAGCCTGATCGGAACTCACCTGGAATATGTTGCCAGTACCAAGCGGAATATACTGGCAACCAAGCTGGATATGTCCAAGCTCGATATCGAGGGTCTGGCCGTCAATCCGGCGCTGGTGAAATCATTCGACAACATGATTACCGGCTACAAGATCCTGCCGCAGGAACAGGCAGTCGCCTTGTCCAAACTCAAGGCCTCAGGCGAAGATCTCAAGGGCGGCGCCACGCCGAAGGCGCAATTCTATCTGGATGCCTACAAGCAGATCGACGTCTGGCTGAAATCCCTGGGTTCCGAGCATGGCTACTCCAACATTCTGCTCATCAACGCAAAAGGGGAACTTATATACAGCACCGGGACGGATCCGCTCGGCGCGGTTGCGCCCGATAGCCCGATCGCTCAAGCCGTACGACTATCTCAGGGCCAGCGGCGGGCGGTGATGACGGATTTCTCCCCGCCGTCGAAAGAAGGACCGGGTTTGGCCTTTTTTGCGATCGGGGTCGCCAACGCGATGATCCCCGACGAGCGTGGGGGCACGCTGGTCGTCGCCATCGGCACGAATGTCATCGATGCGATCATGCATGACAGCGCCGGCTTCAGCGCGCAGGGCGAAGCGCTTGTCGCAGGAAGCGACGGCCTGGCGCGCTCGACATCGCGTTTCTCCGGAACCAGCAATGCGTCGTTGGAGGTCGACAAGAGCTTGCTCGCCCCGAAAGCCTCGTTCAGCGTCTATCGCGATCAGGAAGTCCTCGCAGCGTCTGAGCCGCTGTCATGGGGTGGACAGAACTGGTCGGTTATTGCGGTCGAGCCGACGACGGCGGTCTTTGCGCCGGCAGTAGACATGCTGTGGAAAATCCTCGCCATCACTGCGGCGACAGCGCTTTTCACGCTGTTGCTGGCCGTTGTCGCATCCCGCTCCATTTCCGGGCCGATCGTCCGGCTGGTGGCGGAAATGAAAAGGCTGGCCTCCGGGGACACCAGCGGTGATGTGGAAGGAACGACCCGCACTGACGAGGTCGGGGACATGTCCCGAGCGGTTCTCGTCTTCAAGGACAATGCCGTTGCCAAGAGGGTTGCAGAAGAGGACGCGCGAAGAACCGAAGCCGAGGCGGAAAGCGAACGCAAGGTCATGGAGGCCGATCGGCTTGACAGGTCTCGTATTCAGGCCGGTGTCGTCGCTGAAATCGGCAGCAGCCTGTCCGCCCTTGCCAACGGCACTTTATCCCACAAGATCGCTATGAAATTCCCGGCGGACTATCAGCAACTGAAGGATGACTTCAATGAAGCGGTGACGCAGCTCAGTCATACCGTGCTGACCGTTTCTACGCAGGCAAAGTCGATTTCTTCGATTGCCGATGAGATGAGCGGCGCGATGGACACGCTTGCCACGCGAACGGAGCATCAAGCCATCGTTCTCGAAGGCGCCGTCAACACGCTGCACGCGGTCTCCACGGACGTCAATCGAACCGCCGAGGCGGCTAACAAGGCCAATACAATCGTTGCCGAGGCGCACTCGGCCGCCTCCTCTTCCGACGAGATCGTGTCCCAGGCGATTGCCGGCATGGGCCAAATCGAGGATTCCTCGCGGCAGATCGCCAGCATCGTCAACGTTATCGACGAAATTGCTTTCCAGACCAACCTTCTGGCATTGAATGCCGGTGTGGAGGCCTCGCGCGCCGGTGACGCCGGAAAGGGTTTTGCCGTCGTCGCTTCAGAAGTTCGCGCGCTGGCGCAGCGCTCCGCCGACGCCGCGAAGGAGATCAAGGAATTGATCAATACCTCGTCGCGGCGTGTCGAGCGGGGAACTCAGCTTGTCAGTTCCACCGGCGAACTGCTGAAGACAATCGCCGGCCAAATCGATCTCATCAAGTCGGTCGTCTCGAATATCGCCTCGACTGCATCCAATCAGGCGACGCATCTCGGCGCATTCGGTGCGACGATCAAGGAAATCGACATGTCGACGCAACAGACGGCGGCAATGGCGGAGGAATCGACGGCAGCTTGCAGGTCCTTGGCGGAGGAAGCGACCCATCTGCTGCATCTTATCAGCCAGTTCGATCTCGATGAGAATGCCGTGCAGGCCGAGCAAGCCGCTCGTGCCAAGGTCGCTTAATTGCCATCTCTGAGGATGTGCATGCGCCGAAGATAGCCGGCCACGAAGAAGCCGGGGACAAGCCTCGGCGCGAAAGGCATCCGGATGCTTTGCCGGCAGCTCGGAAAATCCTTTGATCTCGTATTTGCGGCCGTTCCGCGGGCGGCGGCATTTTCCGCCCATTTAACGGGCTCGTCGAACATCGGGCCGCGCCCGTGTAGGCCGCACTCATACGCAACTTTTATCTAGGCGCCCGCCGGCGGAAGCTATGGTCTGAGGCCAAGCCTTCGCCTGTTTGGATGCGGCTGCGCGTCGAAAAACGGCGCCGCAGCGGCGAAAATCAAAAATAAGGCTTGACTATGTCGACGGGTAGTCGACAATATAATCCAGTCGACATGCAGCCGACAGAAATTGAACGAGATCCAGCAGACCGAGGACGGGTTCAACTTTTTGCTTGACTTTGTCGACATTAGAACGACTAATTATAAAGTCGACATTAGAACGACAATTGATTGGCCGAAGATGCCAACGGGTGGGAACTGCGCTTAGCGCGCTAAAAATAGGGTGAGGCGATGAAATCGAGCACTGGGGGAATGCGTTTCCCGCTGCCAATGCCTGTCGATCAAAAGTCGAAAGGCGACGCTTTCTTTAGCTCTGTGATGACCTTGTTTTTGCGTCGCAGACGAGCCGTGTGGCCACTTTCTTAAAGCTGACGACTTTCGTTCGACCGTGCCATCCCACGGTTCGAACTGAATGAATGGGTCGCTTACGGGCTTAAGCCCCCGCGACGCGTCCCGGGCAATTGAAAATCAAGGTCACATCCAACAGAGGACTGAAGGTAATGAAGAATATCTTGAAACTAGCCGTCGCCTTGGCGTCATTGACTGCAGCGGGTACTCAGATCGCTGCTGCAGCCCCTGGCGATACGTTGAAGGCCGTTCAGGGGCGCGGCTATGTCAATTGCACGTCGAGCGATGGCAACTTCGAAGGCTTCGCGGAAGTCGATGCCCAAGGCAAATGGCATGGCCTGGATATCGATTATTGCCGCGCTGTCGCGACCGCGATCTTTGGTTCTGATGACAAACTCAAACTCATCCCCGTGAGCTGGGCCCAGCGCTTTCCGGCGCTTCAGTCCGGCGATCTCGATCTCGTCATCAAGGCGAGCGGCTGGTTGATGAGCCGCGACACCGAACTTGGCCTTCAATTCAGCATGCCCTACTTCATTGGCGTCACAACGTTCCTGGCCCACAAGGACCTGAACGCAAAGTCGATGGCTGACCTGCAGGGTGGGACCGTATGCCTCGCCGGCGGCACGAGCACGGAAAAGCTCATCAGCGACTACATCAAGCAGAACAAATACGACGTCAAAATCGTAACCTTCGAAAAGAACACAGAGGCAGCGGCCGCTTATTTTGCGAACCGTTGCGACTCCTATGCCGAATGGGGCCCTATCGTCGCCGCTACTCGTGCGACTTCGGCCGACCCTGACAATCACGTCATTCTGTCCGATTCCATTTCGCTGGAGCCGGAAGCTGTCGTGATGCGCCAGGGGGATGACTCTTGGGTGGACCTCGTCAACTGGGTCATCGCCGTTCAGCGCATCGCCGAAGAAAACGGCGTCAACAGCACCAACGTCGACCAGATGAAGGCCAATCCTCCGAATACGGTCGTCGGCAAACTGCTCGGCGCCACACCTGGCATTGGCACCCGTCTCGGCCTCAAGGATGACTGGGCCTACAATGTCATCCAGAAGCTCGGCAATGCCGAGGAAATGTACAACCGCAACTTCGGCACGGAATCCCGCTACAAGTTGCCGCGCGCTTTGAACTCGCCCTGGAACAAGGGCGGCGTGTTCTTCGCTCCGGTTCTCGACTGATCGCACGAATGTCCCGCCGGCCAAGGTCGGCGGGACATAGGCCTATGACAAAATCCCAACATGCCCTTGGGGGGATCGCAGTGATGACCACATTGATCGGAAACCGCAGATACCGCAATGTCGCCTTGCAGCTAGCATTTGTCACGACAATCGCTGCAATCGTGATTGTGGGTGTCGTGACGACGCGGCATAACCTGCAGGTGCAGGGGGTCTCCATGGGATGGGACTTCCTGAACTATACCACGGGATCGACCATCTCCTTCAGCCTGATTGATTACGACATCAACTCGACGTTCGCGCGGGCGCTTCTGGTCGGTTTCGTCAATACGATTTTTCTGGGCGTCATTTCCGTTTCCCTGGCGGTGATACTCGGCACGATCATCGGCACGGCGCGCCTGTCCAGGCATAAGCTCGTCAATTTGATAGCAGCGTCCTATGTTCAGGTCTTCCGGAATATTCCGCTGATATTGCAGGCATTTTTCTGGTATTCCCTGATCACCCATCTGCCTTCGCCCCGTTCGGCGATCGCTTTGCCCGGCGGTATTTATATTGCCAATCGCGGCATTTCCTTCCCCTGGCTGAACGTGGAGCCCTGGCATGTGGTCTTCGCGGCGGCTGCTTTGGCGGCTGGACTCATGCTGACCGTCCGCTCCCTCCGGCGTTCGGCACGTTCAGCCGCTTTTCTTTGGCTCGCAGGCGGCGTGGCTTGTGCCGCCGTTGCCATAATCTTCGGCCGGCTCGACGGTTTGCCGTTGGTCGATATACCGCACGTCCAAGGACTTCGTCTTGCGGGAGGTGTCATGATGGTACCGGAGCTCAGCGCCGCCATCGTTGCCATTTCGCTGTTTGGCGCATCCTATGTCGCGGAAATCGTCCGTGCCGGCTTTCTGGCAATTCCAATCGGACTGACGGAAGCCGGGCAGGCCCTTGGCCTGCGCAACTGGCATATTTTCTGGCGCATCCGGCTGCCTCTGATGATCCGCAAAATACTGCCGACCATGACCAACCAGATCATCTGGCTGATGAAAGCCACAACGATCGGCATAGCGATCGGCTTCTCGGATTACTTCGGTGTCATCGCCAATTCGATCAATCACTCCGGGCAGACCCTGACGCTGATCTTCCTGCTCATCATCGGGTTCTGGGCAATCAACATGTCCATCGCCTTTGTCATGAACACCATCAATCGTGCAATCGCACTGCCGGGGCGTTAGAAATGAAAGCGGAAACCACATTGACCGCCATCGATCTGTCGTCAACACCGTCGGGCAGGTGGATTGCTGACCTTCGACGCGACTATTTTTCGACACCGGGCCAAGCCTTGGTGACACTCGTTTGCCTGACGCTGGTTGGAATTTTGGTCTGGTCATTCGTCAGTTGGGCCTTCCTTCATTCCGTTTGGACTGGAACGCCCGAGGACTGCCACAAGGCCAGCGGCGCATGTTGGGCTGTTGTCACCGACCGCTATCGTCTCATCCTGTTCGGTCTCTACCCATATGAGGAGCAATGGCGCTCTGCCTTGGCTTGTCTTGCTATCCTGGCAACCGTCATTCTCTCCTGTATTCCCCTGTTCTGGTCGGCAAAGCTGCTGCCTGTCATCTGGCTCGTTGGATACGGCACCTTCTATTATTTGATGAGGGGCGGGATCCTCGGCTTGCCGGTCGTCCTTGAGACGCAGTGGGGTGGCCTGGCGCTCACGACATTCGTCTTCTCTTCCACCGTCGTGATCGGCATGCCGCTGGCAATCATCCTGGCATTGCTCCGCAGATCGAAATTGCCGGTGATTTCGTCGGTAACCGCACTCTTCATCGATGGCGTGCGTTCGCTGCCGCTGCTGTCCATTCTTTTCACGGCTGCCATTATCCTTCCCTTTGCGCTGCCGAGCTTCCTGGTTGGGGATAAGCTTTACCGGGTCATTCTCGGCGCAGCGGTTTTCTTTGCTGTCTATCAGGCGGAAATCATCCGAAGCGGCATCCAGTCTCTGCCGACTGGCCAGGAGGAAGCAGCCGTCGCGCTTGGCCTGAACTATTGGCAGACAATTTCGCGGATTATCCTGCCGCAGGCATTCCGCCTTGCATTGCCGCCGACGATCAACCAAGTCGTTATCGCGTTCATGGAAACGTCGCTCATCGTCATCCTCGGCTTCTTCGAGGTCACGGCATCGGGCAATGCATCCTTTTCGGCGGGCGGCTGGAACACGTTCTATGCGGAGGTCTATTTCTTCGTCGCGCTGATTTACTTCACCTTCACCTTCTCGCTCTCGCGATACGGCGCCTATCTGGAGCGATCGCTCAAGACATCGTCGCGTTGATGGTGCATAGGAGCATGGAGCACGCGCGATGCTGATCGGCTATACGGACAGATATTCGGCGCGGGCTGGCGAGACCATTGAGGTCAAGGTTTCGAGCAGCTTCCGCTGCGATTATCGGGCCGATCTGGTCCGCCTCTATTCGGCGGATCCGAACCCAAAAGGGCCGGGCATGGATGCACGTCCTGTACCCGCAGCCTTCGAGGGAACATATCCCTCCGTTGAGAAATCCGCTTACCCGGGCTCCTACGCCCTGATACCGCTTGCCGGGCTGGACGATATTCGCGGCGCCACGGTCTCGATCCGGTTCCAGCCGCGGCTGGAGAAGGATCGCCCGCAAACGATGCTTTCGCTGAAGGCCGCCAATGGTCGAGCGGTTTCCGTCAGCATCGAAGCGGATGGTCCGACCGTCGATTTCGACGGCACTGTTACACCCGTCGCCCGTCGGCTCGAACTCGGCGTCTGGTATGAATTACGGCTCGGTTTGACGGCTGCCGACGTCAGGCTGGCCTTTTATGTGGTCGCCACGGGAGAGCGGATTGCTCATGCCTCTGTGGCCCGGCCCGACAATGACGGGATATTCGTCGAGCTGTCGCTCGCGGCCCGGAGGAGAGGGGATGACGCCTCCTTTATGGCGCACTTCTTCAATGGGCGGCTCGAAAACCCTGCGATCACCCGTGGTCTTCATTTGCCGGACGCCCTCGGGCCGCTTCCGGCGGATGACGGCGCGGTCCTCGCCTCCTGGGATTTCGCGCAGGGCATCCCCACCGACACGATCCGGGATCGGGGGCCGAAATCGCTCGACGGCAAGCTGGTAAATCTGCCCGCCCGTGCAGTGCGAGGATCGCGGTGGACCGGCGCGGAGATGTGCTGGCGGCATGCGCCGGACGAATATGCCGCCATTCATTTCCATGAAGACGACCTGCATGATTGCGGCTGGGAAACAGATTTCCGCTTCGATATTCCCTCTGATCTCCAAAGCGGCGTCTACGGGATAAGGCTCCGCTGCGAAGGGGCTGAAGACATCATTCCGTTTTTTGTCCGTCCCGCTGCTGGCGGCAAAAATGCGAAGATCGCCGTTCTCTTTTCTACATTCACCTACCAAGCCTATTGCAACTATCCGAGGACGAATTACGGCCCGGCCTATATCGCTCGGCGCGAGGCCTGGGGCGGCTATCCGCATCATCCGGCCCAATTTCCCCAGTTCGGGCGTTCGCTCTATGACGTGCATCCCGACGATAGTGGGGTGATGTTCAGTTCAGCCCTGCGGCCACAGCTTTTGATGCGGCCCGGCTTCTTCGCCTATCTGGACGACAAAGGATCGGGGCTGCGGCATTTTCCGGCCGATATGCACCTCATTGCGTGGTGCGCGGCAAAAGACATCGCGGTCGACGTGGTGACGGATCACGATCTCGACGCGGAGGGCGTCGCAGCACTGGCCGGTTACGATCTGGTGCTGACGGTGAGCCATCCGGAATACCATACCGGCCGCTCGCTCGACGCGATCCAGGATTTCATCCGGGATGGCGGCAATTTCGGCTATCTCGGCGGCAACGGCTTCTATTGGCGCGTCGCAACGAGCGCGGCGTTTCCCGGCGCGATCGAAATGCGCCGCTGCGAAAGCGGCGTCAGAATGTGGCAAGCCGAGACCGGAGAATTTTACCATGCCTTCGACGGGCAGTATGGCGGCCTCTGGCTGAAGAACGACCGCCCGCCCCAGAGGCTCGTCGGCATCGGAATGTCGGCACAGGGTCCGTTCGACGCCTCGTACTATCGCCGCACCGCTGTCTCCCGCACTCCGAACTTCGCCTGGCTGTTCGAGGGCATCGAGGAGGAGATTATCGGCGACTTCGGTTTTTCCGGCGGCGGCGCAGCGGGTTTCGAACTGGATTGCGTTGATCCCTCCCTCGGCACACCGGCCGAAACCGTCGTGCTCGCATCGTCCGAGGGGCACTCGGCCGAATACAGTTGCGTGCCGGAAAAGATCTGGAACCCGGACGTCCATACGCGCGAATGGCAGGCGGAGCAGATCAGAGCAGATCTTTGTTTCGTGCCGATGAAAGGGGGAAACTTCGTGTTTTCAACCGGGTCGATCATGTTCTGCGGAAGCCTGCCCGCGAATGGATACGACAACAACGTCTCACGGCTTCTGGAGAATCTCGTGCGGCGTTGCCTGTAGCCAGTTTCGAGGCGTGATCCGCCTCGTAATCGTCGGCACGATGCCGACAGCCGTTTGACGAACCGCCGGTCTCACCCCGTACTCGTCCGAAGCCGCTCGAAAGTTCGGCAAAAATGAGGATATGATGAGCCTTTCAAATTCGATCAAGGACAAGGACCTCGCGTCCCACCTGCATCCGTTCACCAATCTGGCCCGCCACCAGGACGTCGGGCCTTTCGTGATCGAGCGGGGCGAAGGCATCTACGTGTTCGACGATCAGGGGCGCCGATACATCGAAGCCATGTCGGGGCTGTGGAGTGCCGGTCTGGGGTTCGGCGAGAAGCGGCTGGTTCATGCTGCGACACGGCAATTGGAGAAATTGCCCTACTATCACAGCTTCACACACAAGGCGCACGCACCTGCCATCGAATTGGCGTCAAAACTTGCGGAGCTTGCCCCTGGCGATCTCAACCATGTGCATTTCACCAATTCCGGTTCGGAAGCGAATGACACCGTCGTCAAGATGGTCTGGTACATCAACAATGCTCTCGGGCGGCCCCAGAAAAAGAAATTCCTGGCGCGCCAGCATGGCTATCACGGATCGACGGTGGCCTCCGCGAGCCTGACGGGTCTACCGGCAAGCCACCGGGATTTCGATCTCCCGGCAATACCTGTTCGGCATCTCACCGCGCCTTACTTTTATCGCTTCGGGCTTCCTGGCGAAACCGAAATGGAGTTCTCCGCGCGGTTGGCGCGGCAACTCGAGGATACGATCCTCGCCGAGGGGCCGGAGACGATCGCCGCTTTCATCGGCGAACCTCTGATCGCTGCCGGCGGGGTCATTCCCGCACCGACAGGTTATTGGAGCTATGTTCAAGATATCTGCCGGCGTTACGACATCCTCCTCGTCGCGGATGAGATCATCACGGCTTTCGGTCGCCTCGGCACCATGTTCGGTTCGGAATATTATGGCTTCCAGCCGGACATAATGGTGCTATCCAAACAATTGACGTCCTCCTACCAGCCACTGGCGGCAATCGTAATCTCCGATGCGCTGAACGAGGTGCTTGTCGAAAACAGCGGCAAGATTGGCACTTTCGCCCACGGCTTCACGACGACGGGACATCCCGTCGCCACGGCGGTCGCGCTGGAAAATATTGCCATCATCGAGGAGCGCGGCCTTGTCGCCCATGCGCGCGATCTCGGCGAGCGGCTGCAGGCCGGGTTACGGCAATTCTCCTCTCACCCATTGGTAGGGGATGTTCGCGGAGCCGGCCTTGTCGGCGGTGTCGAGCTGGTCGCCGACAAGCACACAAAGGCAGCTTTTGAGCGCCGCGGCGATCTCGGCGCTTATGTTTTCCGACGTGCCCACGAGCACGGGCTGATCATTAGAAGCATCTACGACACCATTGCTTTCTGTCCGCCGCTGATCACGACGGACGAACAGCTCGATGTGCTTCTGGACGCCTTTTCGAGAACGCTCGACAACGCCGCAAAGTGGGTCGAGACGGAAGGGCTGAAGTGACGAACCGAAATCATGGAGCTGGCGACTCCACACCTCGCCATCAAGCAGAGAAAGGGAGCAAATATGAACAGCAAGCAGCCGTCGACGGCCGTTGAGGTCGTCAATCTTGGGAAATCCTATGGAAGCTACCAAGTGCTTTTCGATGTGAACCTCAAGGTGGCGAGGGGGGAGAAGATCGTCATCTGCGGGCCTTCCGGTTCCGGCAAGTCGACCTTGATCCGGTGCTTGAACAAGCTGGAGGATCATCAGTCCGGTACCATCCGTGTTCTCGGCACCGAATTGAACGACGATATCGAGAACATCAATGAGATCCGCCGCGAGGTCGGCATGGTCTTCCAGCACTTCAACCTGTTTCCCCACCTGACTGTGCTCGAGAACTGCATCCTTGCACCCATGCTGGTCCGCAAGCAGGACCGCAAGACGGCGGAAGCGCAGGCGATGACCTATCTCGAGCGGGTCAAGATTCCGCAAAAGGCCGGCGCCTATCCGGGCGAATTGTCCGGTGGCCAGCAGCAGCGCGTCGCGATTGCGCGGGCGCTCTGCATGAAGCCGGAGATCATGTTGTTCGATGAGCCGACATCGGCACTCGATCCTGAGATGATTTCCGAAGTGCTCGACGTGATGGCCGAGCTCGCCCAAGGCGGCATGACCATGTTGTGCGTCACGCACGAAATGGGCTTTGCCCGCAAGGTCGCGGACCGCGTGGTCTTCATGGACAAGGGCAGCATCGTCGAAGAGGCGTCGCCCTCCGAGTTCTTCGACAATCCGAAGCACGAGCGTTCGAAAGCCTTTCTCAGCCAGATTCTGGGGCATTGAGGAGATACGAAGGAGCGCAGCCAGCATGAAACCGAACATCCTCCTGGTGATGTGCGATCAATTGACGGCGATCGCGCTCTCCACCTATGGCAATACCGTCTGCAAGACGCCCAACCTCGACGCCCTTGCCGCGCAGGGCTCGGTGTTCGAGAACGCCTATTGCAACTATCCGCTTTGTGCGCCTTCGCGTTTTGCGCTGATGAGCGGAAGGCTACCATCGCGGATCGGTGCGTACGATAATGCCGCCGAGTTCCCCGCCGCGGTTCCCACCGTCGCGCATTACCTGCGGGACGCCGGCTACTACACCTGCATTTCGGGGAAGATGCATTTCGTTGGGCCAGATCAGCATCACGGCTATGAAGATCGTCTGACCACGGAAATCTATCCCGCCGATTTCAGTTGGGTGCCGCCAAAAACCTACGACGAGCTTGAGGACGAGGAGACAGTCGCGAAGGGTAAGGTGCCATTCGGGGTTTCCAGTGTCGAAACCATTGCCGACGCGGCGCCACTCGCGCGCTCACAGCAGATCGACTACGATGACGAGGTGGCGCGGCGGGCCACCCAACATATTTACGACTGGCGGCGATATGGCGATGGCCGTCCGCTGTTCATGACGGTTTCCTTTACCCAGCCGCACGACCCCTATGTCATCACGAGGGAATTCTGGGACCTCTATTCGGACGAGGGTATTGATCCGCCACGAACGCCGAAGATTGCGCTGGAGGATATGGACCCCCATAGCCGATCTCTTTACTTCCACTACAGCCTCGACAAATTCGATGTGACGGATGAGGTCTATCGCCGGGCGCGGCGGGGCTACTACGGCATGATCAGCTATGTCGACCGCAAGCTCGGCGAGTTGCGTCAGACGCTTGATGATGCCGGCATGGCCGACGACACCGTGATCATCTTCACCTCCGACCATGGCGATATGATCGGCGAGCGTGGGCTTTGGTTCAAGAAGAACCTGTTCGAACCGGCGATCCGGGTGCCCCTGATCATCTTCCGTCCGGGCGCCAAACAGCTTTCGCGGATCTCGGCGCCAGTGTCGCTGATCGATCTTCTGCCGACATTCGTGGACATCGCGACTGGCTCGACCGAGGCCATCATCACCGAACATGAGGGAAGCAGCCTGCTGCCGTTGCTCGACCGGGACCAGCCGGGTCGCATCGCCATGGCCGAACATATCGATGGCGGCACGAAAGCGCCGCGCGTCATGCTGAGGTGTGGGGCGCAGAAGATTGTCGTGTCCGAAGCCTATCCAACGCAGTTCTATGACTTATCTGTCGATCCCTGCGAAATGCGCAATCTGGCGGACGAGCCTTCAAGGCAAGCCGATGTGGCCCGGCTCATGGATATAGTCCGACAGACATGGGACCTCGGCCGCTTGCGCGAGGACGTCATGCGAAGCCAACGCGTCCGTCAATTCGTGAACCGGGCGATGCAGAAGGGCAAAGCGCGGGAATGGGAGCATTATCCGGAGCCCATCCGGGAGCACACTAAATTCGTTCGCACGGGCGAACGCTTCCCCGATGTCGAGCGGCGCTCTTATTTGCCCTATGGCGACTACTGACATGTTCACCGAGCCCATGAACTCGACCAGTTGCTCGGCGCTTGCCGTTTCGGAACCGCGCGGCTTGTGGGACCGCATGCGCCAGCACCAGCCAGACCATACCAAAAGGGGCGGACGACGTTCGCCCACAGCAGAGAGGCAGAAATGAAATTTGATCGGAAACTTGAACTCCTCCTGGTTCATTGCCAGGGGGAGATTGGAAATGTCCTGGTCGCGGGCGCGCCGGATATTCCTGGGGCGACCATGCTCGATAAAATGAATTACATCAACTCGGTGGATGACAGCCTTCGCCGTTTCGTGACATTCGAGCCCCGCGCCAATGTCGCGATGACGGTCAATCTTCTTTTCCCGCCAACCCGTCCGGACGCCGATGCCGGCTTTATCGTGCTCCAGGCCGACCGCGCCCATCCGATGTCGGGGAGCAACAGCATATGTGTCGTCACCGCGCTTCTCGAAAGCGGTCGTGTGCCGATGGTGGAGCCGGAGACCATTGTCAGGCTCGACACGCCCGCAGGACTGATCACTGCAAGAGCAAGGTGCGAGAAGGGCCGATGCGTGTCGGTCAGCATCGATAATGTCCCGAGCTTTGCCGAAAAGCTGGATCAGGAAATCGACACGCCGAAATGGGGGCGTATCAAAATCGATATTTCGTTTGGGGGCGTCTATTACGGCCTGGTCGATGTGGAGCAGATCGGCTTGACCATTGCGCCCGAAAACGCGCGCGCACTAGCGGAGGCCGGTATCGAGCTCAAGGCATTGTTGGCCGAGCAGGTGAGTGTCAAGCATCCGACGCTGCCAGGGATCGATGAGATCGCCTACGTCATGTTCCGCAGTCGTGAGCCGGACGGCGCAATTCGTACATGCACAACGCTCAAGCCGGGCCGCGTCGACCGATCGCCCTGCGGCACGGGCAGTTCGGCGAATCTCGCAACCCTTCACGCCCGTGGACTGGTTTCCGTTGGCGAGACGCGGATTTCCCGCTCGATCATCGGCGGTGAATTCCGTGTCGAAGCGATCGGCGAGACAGAGATTGGCGGGAAGAAGGCCGTCGTGCCGCGGATTTCCGGGCGGGGTTTCGTCTACGGGAGCCAAATTCTGCGCCTGTCCGAAGACGATCCTATTGCGAAGGGGTTCGCGCTTTCCGACACATGGGGGCCTCAAGTCGGCCTGCTAGGCTGAGCCCGCTCGTCAGATCCATCCGTGCGCCGGACATTTCCGTCTACCGACGGGAGTATCCGGCGTATTGTTTCGGAGCGCTATTTTCGAAGGTAGGAAAGCACCATTTCAACCGCCTGCTTACGCTGGCGCGCAATGGTCTGGTTACTGCTTAGGTCTTCCTCGAGCACGATCGAGAGCGTGTGGATGTTCGAGAAGTAAAAATAACCCAGCGCCGAGATCGAAATATAGAGATGCTTCAGATCAATGTTCGACCGAAACAGCCCCTTATCCTGTCCCTTGCGAATGATCTCGTCCAGTTTGTTTAGCAATGGGGTATAGAGCGACTTGATGCTCACCGCCTGTTTCAGGAAGCGCGCGTTTTGCACATTCTCATGGGTCAGCATGCGCACGATCCGGGGATTCTTGGCGAAGGTGTCAAATGTCGACTCGGTAAGCCTTCGCATCGACTCGATCGGATCGAGATCATCGAGCTCGATTTCGTGCTGTGACGCCCTGAGCTTCTCGTAGGTGTCCGAGAGGCTGGCGATATAAAGCTCTTCCTTGCTGTTGAAATACTTATAGATCAGGCTCTTGTTGGTTTGCGATTGCTCTGCGATCGCATCGATGCGGGCGCCATCAAAGCCGCGCTCCGTGAACTCGTCGATGGCAGTATCGATAATTCGCTGCCTGGTCACGAGCGGGTTGCGGATTCTCTTTTTCTTGGGCGCTTCGTTTGCTGGCATGTGCATTCTGATATCCGCTCGATATTCTGACTGGCCCGAACTGAACAATCGCCGTTGCGTACTCGTTCACGCCTGCCGCGGGGCAAGGACCTTTCGTAGCCCAAAGAGACCCACTTCGCAAATCGCATAAATCCGCGTTCCCGCGCCGACGGAGCGGGGCAATCAAGCCATTGATATTGATGAGAAATTTCTGCGTCAACCCCGCAATTGGCCATTGACTGGCCTCTTAAAACGGGCTAGCTGTCTCCTTAATAAACTAAATAGTTCTATAGCGAATGGCGATCGGCCAGTCAATCGGTAGCAGCGGCACGGCTGCTGGCGGACGACCCCGTATGTCCAATCGCTCCCAATCGCCTCAAGGCGCGAGAACGCAGGAGACAGCAATGAACAATGCACGCATAGGCGTGGATATCGGCGGCACCTTCACCGACCTGGTTCTTTTCGGTGATGGCGGAGAGACCTTTTTCACCAAAGTGCCATCGACCCCTGCAAAACCCGAGGAAGCGGTTCTGACAGGCATCCGCCAGATTACCGCGTCGGCCGGATTGAACGTCGACAGGGTCGTGGAGGTTGTCCACGGCACCACGGTCGGTTCGAACACGCTTCTGCAGAAGGTCGGCGCCAAGACCGGGTTGATCACCACCAAGGGTTTTCGGGATGTCCTGGAGATCGGCCGCGTCCGCACGCCAACCATGTTCGACCTGAGCTGGGAGAAGGCCGTTCCACTGATCGCCCGCCGCTATCGCATGGAGGTCGATGAGCGCTCGACCGCGGACGGACGCATCTTAAAGCCGCTCAACGAGAGCGAGATTATCGAAATCGGTCGGTTCTTCGAAAGTGAAGGCGTCGAATCCGTCGCGATCTGCTTCATCAATTCCTACCGCAATCCCGAGAACGAGACCCGGGCGCTGGAGATCATGCGCGCCAATTTCCCCGATATGTGGGTCACGGCTTCGGTCTCCGTTCTGCCCGAAATTCGCGAATATGAGCGGACCTCCACGACGGCGGTAAACGCCTATGTTCTGCCGTCGCTGCGGGCCTATTTCGAACGGCTCGAGAATGGCCTTCGTGAAATCGGCGTATCCGCTCCGCTCCTGATCAGCAATTCGAATGGCGGCCTTTCGAGCGCGAAAATGGCGCAGGAAAAACCCGTTTTCTTCATTTCCTCCGGCCGCTCCGCCGGCGTCGTCGGCGCCGGCCGGCTGGGCGAGGTGATGGCGGAAAAGGATCTCGTCGTCTTCGATATGGGCGGAACGACCGCTTCTGCATCGCTCATTCACAAAGGCGAGCTCTCGCGGGCCAATGAATATGAGTTTCGCGCCGGCATTTCGACGCCCAGCCGCTTTATCAAGGCAGGCGGCTATCTGATGCGCGTCCCGACGGTGGATGTCGCCGAAGTCGGCAGCGGCGCAGGTTCCATCGCCTGCATCGACGAGGGCGGACTGCTGCATGTGGGGCCGATCTCGGCCGGCGCCGACCCCGGGCCGGTTTGCTATGGAATTGGCGGAAACGCAGCCACGGTCACGGATGCGAATGTGGTCCTCGGTTTCCTGCCCCCGGCATTGGCCGGCGGTACGATGAAGCTTAACGTCGATGGCGCCCGTGCCGCGATCAAGCGTGATCTCGCCGACCCTCTGAAGCTTTCCGTCGAAGACGCCGCGTTCGGCATTCGCGAAGTCGTGAATATCAACATGGCTCGTACGATCAAGGCGGTCACGGTCGAACGTGGTGTCGATCCGCGGGATTTTGCAATCCTGGCCTTTGGCGGCTCCGGTCCGGTTCACGCCTGCGATCTTGCGAGGACCCTCGGCATCTCCCGCGTGATTTTTCCGAAGTCGCCGGGCGTCTTCACCGCGACGGGCATGCTGGCCGCCAAGGTCGAACGCTATTTCCTGCGCAGCCTCAACGGCATGCTGGATCAGTTGCCGGTTGCTCGGGTCAACGAACTCCTCCGGGACATGCGCGCCGAAGCGATCGCTTCCCTCAGGGAGGAGGGCTACAGCGAAGCTCAGGTCGAGTGCGGCTTCGAGGCCGACCTCCGCTTCAAAGGCCAGGATTTCGAACTGCCGATCGCCTTGCCGGAAACCGTTACGGATGCGCATCGCGATTCGCTTCGGGCTGCGTTCCGGGATGCCTATAGGGCGATCTATGGCTATGCGTCCGATGACGGCGTGGAAATCGTCAACATCCGTCTCAATGCAAGCGGCAACACCGGCAATCGCCTGACCTTCAAGCCACATGCGCCGGATGACGCCGTAGCTGAAGTGGCGACTCGCAGGATCTACTTTTCGCGGACCGATGGCTGGATCGACACGCCGATCTATCAGCGCAGCACTTTCAAAGGCGGCGTCAGCGGCCCGCTCATCATCCAGAGCCCAGACACAACCATCGTCATCCCGCCGCGCGCAAAAGCCGATCTCGATGCGTTCGGCAATGTCGTAGCAACGCTCTCTTGAGTCCCTCAGAAGGAACCGCTTCATGGCTCAGAAACACAACGATCCCATCACTTTTGCCGTCATCAAGAACGCGCTCGATACGATTGTCGACGACATGGCCTTTGCCGTGATGCGCACGGCACGCTCGCCGATCGTGCGCGACGTTCTCGATTATTCCGTCACGCTTTGCGACCGCCAAGGCCGCATCCTGTCGCAAGCCAAGACCGTTGCGCTTCACCTCGGTGCCGTGCCGGATGCCATGGCGGTTATCATGGCGCGCTACGCCGACGATATGGCGCCGGGCGATGTGATCATCTTCAACGATCCCTATGAAGGCGGAATGCATCTGCCTGACATCTTCATGATCAGGCCGATCTTTCACCGGGATACGCTGCGGGGCTTCTCGGTCGTGATCGCGCATCACTGCGATGTCGGCGGACGCGTGCCCGGATCCAACGCCGCCGACTCCACAGAGATCTTCCAGGAGGGGCTCCGGATAGCCCCTATGAAGCTCTACGATAAGGGCGTTCTCAACGATACGCTCATGCGTATCATTACCAAGAATGTGCGCCTGCCCGAGCTCGTTCTCGGCGACCTCGAAGCGCAATTTGCGACTTGCAACCTCGGTGAACGCGAGCTTCTGCGTCTAATCGAGCGTTACGGCGCCGACGAGCTCGATGGCTATTTCGACGATCTGATCGATTATGGCGAGCAGCTTACAAGGGCGGCAATCCGGGCATGGCCGGATGGGGATTATTTCTTCGAGGACTTCATCGACGGTGACGGGTTCTCGACCGACGCGATCCCGATAAGGGTGAAGCTGACGGTGAGTGGCGATCATCTGAACGTCGATTTCGCCGGCTCCTCTCCCCAGGTCAAGGGGGCGATCAATTCGACGCTCTCCTTCGTCAAATCGGCGACCTATCTTTCGGTCCGCTGCGCGCTCGACGAGGAAGTGCCCAACAATGCAGGCGTCTACCGTTGCATCACGATTTCGGCGCCGGAGGGATCCATTCTCAATCCCTTGATGCCGGCTGCGGTGGCGGCCCGTGCTCTCACGGGATATCGCGTCGTTGATACCGTCCTCGGTGCTCTCTCGCAAATCGCGCCGCGCAAGATCATGGCCGCCGGCGAAGGCGGCAACACGGTGCTGGCTTTCGGCGGCTGGGACAAGACGACGCGCGAACCCTTCGTTCTGGTCGACATGATCAACGGCGCCTGGGGCGGCCGTTGGAACAAGGATGGCGTCGAGGGCGTGACCAACCCCTCGCAGAACATGTCGAACCTGCCGGTCGAAACACTCGAAGTCCGCTATCCCATGATGATGGACGAATACAGCCTGCGCCCGAATTCCTGCGGAGCAGGAGAGTATCGCGGCGGTCTCGGTCTTATTCGGCAATATCGCCTTCTCGCCGAGGAAGCGGTCCTGCAGATCCGCGCCGACCGCCACGATCATCCGCCCTATGGCCTGTTCGGCGGCAAGCCGGCGGCGCCATGTGTCAATATTCTCGACCCCGAGGGCGAGAATACTAGGCTGCCGGCAAAGATCACCCGGACGATCGGGCGCAACGTGGTGGTTCGGCACGAACAGGCCGGCGGTGGCGGTTATGGCAATCCACTTAAGCGATCGCTCGATCTCATCCGCGACGACCTCTGGAATGGGAAGATTACCCCCGCTTTCGCAGTGGAGAATCACGGCGTCGTTTTCGCCGCCGACGGTATCACCATCGACATAACGGCGACGCAGGTGCGCCGAGCCGGGGAGGCTGCGTGATGACGCAATACGATCTTACCCGCTTCGCCATCAATCAGATCACCACACCGAAATGGTCGATGCCTCAGGCGATCGAGGGCTATTCCCGCCATGGCATAAGCGGAATTGCGGTCTGGCGCAATTTTCTGGACGACTATGGTGTCGAGGCGACCGTCAAACATCTCCGCGACGCGGGGATGTGGGTTGCGTCGCTATGCACCAGCGCCTGGGTCAACGAAAGCGACCCGGCCCTCTACAGGAAGACGATCGAGGAAAACCGCCGTATCATCGACCAGGCGGCCGCCATTGGCGCGCCCTGTGTCGTCATGGTCATGGGCGGTCTTCCCAAGGGCGACAAGGATCTTGGCGCGCAGCGCCGCCGCATCCACGATGCACTTGCCGAGCTGGCGCCCTATGCCGCGTCCTCGTGCGTTAAGCTCGGACTTGAGCCGTTGCATCCGATGTATTGCGGCGACCGCAGCGCCATGAATCTCATCACCGATGTGAATGACATGATCGACGAGTTCGGCACCGATGCCACCAGCCTCGTCGCGGATGTCTATCACTGCTGGTGGGATCCGGCATTCGAACGCGAACTGCGGCGCGCCGGGAAAGACCGGATCAACACGTTCCATCTCTGCGATTGGCTGGTGCCGACGAGAAATCTGCGCGACCGCGGCATGGTCGGCGATGGCGTCATCGACATCCCGCGCATCCGTGGCTGGCTCGATGACATCGGCTATGAGGGACCCTTCGAGCTGGAGATCTTCTCCGAACTCGACTGGTGGCAGCGCGACCCGGACGAGACCGTTCGGATCGCGGTCGAGCGTTGCGGTCCGTTTGTCGGGCCGCTCGTCCGCAATGGCTCAATCAAGTCGGGTTCCGCACAATGAAGAAAATACGCAATTCAGAGGAAATCCTCTCGCAAGGCGACATAGCCTCCAGACGAGTCGTGATCGAGATAGCCGACCGCACGCTTGACAGGCTGGACAGCTATCGGCGGATCAGAAGCATCATGCGCATGGAAGGCAGCGTCCTTCACATCGGCACCCGGTCATGGGACTTGTCCCGGAAGCGCAACGTCTACCTCTTCGGTGCCGGCAAGGCCTGCAATCATATGGCGATGGCGGTCGATCACGTGCTGGGCGATTATCTAACGTGCGGCATCGCCATCGTGAAGATCCACGAGGAAACGGATCGGTTCAACAAAACCGAGGTGTTTGTCGGAGGCCATCCTCTGCCGAATGAGGAAGGCCACCGGGCATCGAGGAAGATTATCGAGATCGTCGATCAGGCTGGCCCCGACGATCTCTTCATCGCTGTGATCAGCGGTGGCAGCTCGGCGCTCATGTCTTGCCCGATCGAGGGCATCTCCCTGCAGGACGAGATCGATACCACCGACGTTCTTCTGAAATCCGGCGCGGGAATTTACGAAATCAATGCGGTGCGTCGTCATATCTCGGCGCTGAACGGTGGAATGCTGGCAAAGCGTATTCAGGATGTCGGCGCCGAACTCATCGGTTTCGGCATTAGCGATGCCGTCGGTTCCCCGGCCACGGGCGATATTGCCGTTCCCTATGCCGCCTACAAGAGTACGCCGATCGGCCCCGATGCGACGACCCTGGACGATGCGCGCGCCACCATTGTCAACTTCGATGTGGCGGATCGTCTGCCCAAAAGCGTCGTCGATTATCTGATGAATGCAGGCCCCGAAAAGGAAACGCCCAAAGCATTCCCCGACAACACCTACTTCCTGCTCAACACGCTGCCGGATTCCTGCATCTACGCCAAGGAAGTCTGCGAAGAAATGGGCATTCCGGCAATCATCGTATCGTCCTTCCTCGAAGGCGAAAGTCGCGATGCTGGCACCTTCTTTGCCTCGATGGCGCGCGAGATCCAGACCTATGGCAATCCGGTCAAGGCGCCCTGCGTGCTTCTCAGTTCGGGCGAAGTGACGACGCAGATCCTGGATAATAGCGTGATCAGGGGGCACGGCGGCCCCGGCCAGGAAATGGCTGTGAGTTTTGCCATTACCGCTGCCAAGACCAAAGGCGCCTGCCTGCTGTCGATTGACAGCGAAGGCACCGACGGCACCGCCAAAGTCGCCGGCGGCATCACCGATTCCACCAGCTTCCGGAGCGCGGCAGACAAGGGGATCAGCCTCTATCAAGCGCTGCGCGAGCACAGTTGCTTCGAGGCGCTCAACGCCGTCGGCTCGACGGTCTTCACCGGCAATACGGGCACCAATCTGTGCGACCTGAATATCGTCTACGTTCCTGAACTGAAGGGTGCGTAAGATGGAAGACAGGATCACATCCATCCGGGCACAGCAGATCATTGACTGCAAATGCCGCCCTGCCGTCGAAGTGGAGATACACACCGAAAGCGGAGCGATGGGCCGGGGCGCTGCGCCGACCGGTACTTCAGTGGGCATGTATGAAGCATTTGTCCTGCGCGACGGCGACTCCAGGACCTACAAGGGACTGAGCGTCCATAAGGCGGTCGACAATGCGGTGAACCTCATCGGTCCCGCGCTGATCGGAATGAACGTATTCGACCAGCGCGCCATCGATGAGAAGATGATCGCGCTCGATGGTACTCCAGACAAGAGGAATCTCGGCGGCAATACCATTTACTCGGTGTCCATCGCCGCTTTCCGTGCGGCGGCGGATGCGCGCCGGATACCGCTTTACGACCACATTGCAGGCAGCGGGATCAAGACCGTGCCTGTGCCCTGTTTCAACGTGATCAATGGCGGGCGATACGATGGGTTCACTCAGGCGTTCAACGAATTCCTGATCGTCCCCTATGGCACTGACAGCGTCGACTATTCGATCGAAATGGCAGTGAGCGTTTTCGAGAAGCTTGCCGACATATTGAAGGATCATCTGGGGCATAAGCCGCAGGTAGCCAGCTCCTACGGCTATGCGGCACCCTCGGACGACCCTGAGGTGGTGCTCGGGCTTATGCAGAAGGCCATCGACCAATGCGGACTGGCCGGCCGGATCGCCTTCGCGCTCGATTGTGCCTCAAGCGAGATGTTCGACCGGGAAACCGGCACTTACCTCCTGAAAGGCAAGCGGGTTTCATCGGACGATCTGATTGCCTATGCGAAGTCGCTGACCGAGAAATTCAACCTGGTTTTCATCGAGGACCTGCTCGATGAAAATGATTGGGCGGGCTACAGCAAGGCTGTTCGGGCATTGGACCGCACCATCGTCCTGGGTGATGACCTGACGGTGACCAACCTGGCGCTGCTTCGACGGGCTCATGAGACGCGGGCCGTGGACGGTTTTGTCCTCAAGCCAAATCAGGTCGGCACGGTCACGGAAGCAATGGATGCCTACCGCTTCGCCGAGGAGCACGGGATGATCGCCGTGCCGTCCGGACGCTCCGGCGGAGTGGTCGATGATGTCGTGATGGATTTCTCGGTCGGCCTGCAAGTCCCATTCCAGAAGAACGGTGCGCCCCGCTCGGGCGAGCGCATTGAAAAGCTGAACTTCCTGATGCGCGCAAATGCGAGAAGCCCCGGCTGCCGCCTCTACGACATATCGCCACTTCTCAAATTCTGACGCGGCGTTCGCGCCCGCGGCAGCAAACTGCATGAAATGCTCAACGCCTCTCAGAAAAGGTTGCCCCAATGTATCCTAAGATCGACTTTCTCTATCTTTCAGAACCGGACATGATCGCCGCCGGCGTGCTTGATGCCGAACGTTGCGTGACCGTCTGTGAAGAGACCTTCAGCCTGCTTGGCGAGGGTGACTATTTGATGGGCGGCGCCAATCACAACAATCACGGCATGAACATCGTTTTCCCGAAGGAGACGAAGTTTCCGAATATGCCGGTCGCAGGGCCGGACCGTCGTTTCGCCGCGATGCCCGGCTACCTCGGTGGACGCTTCGATGTATGCGGCAACAAATGGTATGGCTCCAACCACGCCAATGCCGAAAAGGGATTGCCGCGTTCCATCCTGACGGTGATGATCAATGACAAGGATACCGGTGCGCCGCTGGCGCTGATGTCAGCGAACCTTCTGAGCGCGGCGCGCACGGGCGCCGTGCCTGGCGTGGCGGCGAAGCACCTTGCTAACGCCGATGCGAAGATCGTGTCGGTCGTCGGCTGTGGTCCGATCAACAAGGCCTGTTTCACGGCGATCATGACTCAGCTCAAGGCGGTCGAGAAGGTTGTCTGCTTCGACCTCTTCCTGGACAAGGCAAACGAGTTTGCCCGCTGGGCCGAAGGAAAATACGGCGTCACAGCCGTTGGCGTGGACGAAACCGAGGCCGGTTTTCGCGACGCCGATGTGATCACCGTCGCCGCCTCGCGCCTGAAGCCGCTTCATTTCAAGGACGAATGGATCAAGAACGGCGCAACCATTCTCGTGTCAGGTCCGGTCAATACCGACGAGTCGTTCCTCACCGGATGCAAGATCGTCTATGACCATACGCCGTTACAAGAGGCCTATGTCGAGGATGCAATCGCGTCGGGCAACAAGGATGCCTATTACAGCGGCGTCATCGGCGGCCCGTTTTATCGGCTGATCGATGCCGGTAAACTGCCTCCGCTGAAAGAGTCGACCGGCCTTGGCGATGTCGTCAACGGCAAGAAGCCGGGTCGCGAGAGCGCGACCGAGCGGGTGATTTTCATCGCCTGCGGTATGGCGGTTTTCGACATTAGCTGGGGCTTCGAAATGTATCAGAGCGCCAAGGAAAAAGGCATCGGCCAATTGCTCAATCTCTGGGACAAACCAAGCCTGTCTTGATGAAGACGCGCCGGCCGCGACAGACCGTCGTGGCCGGCTTTTCAGGCATGCATCAGGTCTGATCGAGTTCCCATGAGATTGTTGCGCCGGTATCAGAAGCGGGTGGAACGATAGGGGGACAGATCCAACCCCGGAGTTCGTCCGGCGATGAGATCGGATACGATCCTGCCGGTCGTTGCGCCAAGGGTCATTCCCACCTGTCCGTGGCCGAATGCCAGGATGACGTTGTCATGGTTTGGCGCACGGTCGATAACAGGCAGAGTGTCGGGCATGAAGGGTCTCGGCCCCATCCATTGTTGTCCACCCGAGATGTCGAGCCCCGGCAAAATGCCGACAGCCTTGCGCGCAATGATGTTGGCGCGCTCGAAGTTCGGACGCGGATCGACGCCGGCAACCTCTATGGTTCCTCCAATTCGCAAACCACTTTCCATCGGCGTCAGCACGAAGCCGCCATTGGCGTAAAGCACGGCGCGGTTAAGCGTTACCCCCGGTTTCGGCAGGTGATGGTGATATCCCTGAAGCGCCGCAATGGGTACCTTGATGCCGAGATGGCGCACGAGCTTGCCGCTCCAGGCGCCGGCACAGATTGCCAGACAGCGAACCTGCAGCCTTTCTCCACCTGCGAGATGAACGGCCACCGCCTTTTTGCCATCCGTCTCGATGCGCTCGACGGAGGCAGTACGAAGCTTTCCGCCACGCGAGACGTAGAACTTGGTAAGCCGCTGTTGCACAAGCCCTGGATCGGAGAACTGCAGCCACCCTTCCAGCAGCACCCCGCATGAAATCGGGCCGTCGAGAGCCGGTTCGAGTGATCGCAATTCCTCACCTGTGAGGAACCTGTGATTGAAGCCATGCTGCCGACGAAGGTCCCACGAAAACTGATCGGCTTCGTAATCGGCCTTGGAGTTGAAGGCCGTGATGTTCTCTGCCGGCACAAGATTGTCGGATATGCCGACTTGCGCAAACAATGCCTTATAGTCGTCCTCGGCCCGGTGCGTCAGAGGCGCCATAGCTTTGGCAATCTCAAGAACGCGCTTTCGCCGTCCGGACCAAAGGAAACGCAGCAGCCAGGGCATCTGCGTGATCATGTCCTTTGGACGCACGAACAGCGGGCTTTCCGGATCGAGCAGCCATTTTGGTATTTTGGTGATGACCCCGGGCTTGGAGATGGGAACCACTTCTCCGACGGCGAGAAGGCCGCAATTGCCGTAGCTAGCGCCTTCGGTTGCAATTCCACGATCGACGAGTTCGACCGAAAAACCCTCATTTTGCAAAGCAATGGCCGTACATACGCCTATGATACCACCGCCAATGATCGTCACATCGCTCACGGGCTATGCCTCTTCAACTTGCTTTGGAGGCTGCCGCATGGGGAGTTGATATGACGCCGCCGACCGCCCAGTTGCCTCTATCGACTTCACTGAAAACGATCTGCACGTCCTTGATCCCGCAGCCCGCGATCCGAGCGAGTTCCTTCGTGAAAACCTCGGCAATTTCATTCTTTTGCTGCTGGCTACGGCCACTTAACATTTCGACTCTGACGACGGGCATGGGGATCTCCGGTTTTTCTCTTTGCAGGCAGTCGAACGGCTCTCATCAAACCGCTTCCGCTTCCGCTGGCACTTGTCCAGGACCGCGCTTGACTGCTGAAAAAGATATTGCATATCTAATGTCGACATTCCATAGGCAATATGCAAGGATTTGAAAATTGCGCGTCACACAGGACGCTCAAACCTGCAGAAAGGCTTGCGCGCATGATTTCCGGAAAGACGAAGATTTTTTACATGTTGGCAGATCCGATCGGGCACGTCAGGACGCCCGAGGTGATCAATCCGGTCTTCGCTGCGCGGGGCATCGATGCTGTGATGGTGCCAATTCACTATACGCCAGAGGATTTCGTGCTCGGCTGGTCGGCGATGAAGCGGACAAAGAATCTGGGCGGAATCGTCGTCAGCGTACCGCTAAAAGAGCAGGCGCTTGAGCTTGCTGACGAAGCCGATGATGTTGCCAGCGAGCTGGGGGCCGCCAACGTGATCAGGAGAACCGACGACGGCCGGATGATCGCGACAAATTTGGATGGGCGAGGCTTCCTTCGCGGCGTGCTGAATGAAGGGGTTGATGCCCGCGATCGAAGAGTATTGTTGGTCGGGGCTGGTGGTGCCGGGAAAGCGATTGCATTCAGTCTGGCAAAAACCGGTTGCCGTTCCCTTCGGGTGAGTGACGTCGATGGCGCGCGCACTCAGGCGCTGGTCCACGAGATCAGCAGGCGTTATCCCGATTTCGATGTCACCGCCTCGGGCAACCATCTCGCTGATATCGATTTGCTGATCAACGCCACGCCATGCGGCTTATATCCGGACAAAGACCCGTTGCCGGTCGACGTCTCGGAACTGCGGCCGGACATCATGGTCGCCGACATCATTATGAAGCCGCGCGAAACGCCGCTGCTGAAAGCCGCTCAAGCGGCCGGTTGCGAAATCCGCTATGGCGCAGGCATGCTCGACTCGCAGATTGACCTGATGGTCAGCTATTTTGGATATTAGAAACGCATCGGAGCGGCGGTCTATTTCCCATAATCGAGTGAGAGCTTGGCCGTCAGATTCTGGTTCAGGAACTCCATGAACCGGCCTCTGAACTGAACGGCATGCAAATGCGCCTGATGTTCCGCGGCGTCGGCATTTTGTTCCTCGATGGCGGCAACCATTGCCGTATGGCCTTCCGCCAGCTCTTCGACGGAGAGGTTCGGATCCAGCGATTGATATTTGAAATGAAAGAACAAGAGGCGTCGCCCCTCTTGCAGGAGGCGGCGATATGAATCGGCGAAGTAGGAGTTTCTGCAGGCGTAGGCAATGGACATATGAAATTCGAAGTTCTTCTCGATCATTCCGATGCAATCACCGGAGATCAACGCCTTCTGGGCCTCGACCTCGTAGTTTTTCTGGGCGGCACGGATCTTTGTGAAGTCCGCACTCGTGCGATGTAGTGCTGCAAGGCGCGTCACCACGCGCTGCAAAAGATCCAGGGCATCTAGGAATTCCGGCATTTTGTCGAATTCCATCGGCGTTACGATCGTGCTGCGGTTCGGCAGAATTTGAACCAGTCCTTCGCCTGAAAGCCGGACCAGGGCTTCCCGAATGGGCGATCTCGACAGGTCAAAGCGCTCGCTGAGACTTATTTCATCCAGCGGGGCGCCAGGAGCGATATGAACGCGCAGGATATCATCGCGGAGCTTTTGGTAGACACGAGAGCTGCCCGTCTCCTTGGGCGTTTCGGCTTTTTGATCGGTGCGCTGTTCTCGCATCCTGTACTCCTAAATCGCTGCCTCGCGTTTCGCGGTGGTCACCTGTTGTCAATGACCTGACTCTGCGCCGCACGCAACGTTTTTTGCCTGCTGAAGCAGGCCGAGTTATTTGTCGACATTAAAACTACAATTCTTGCGGTCAACAGGTTTCGGCATTGGAACAGGAAAACAAGCCGAAACTTTTGTCAGACCGACAGCCAAACGGGAAGGGCGGGATCGACATAACCCTTGCATGCGGCATCCACACACCGCTCCAAGCTTCCGAAATGGAAGCCCTTGTTGACCACGGCCGGGCCGTAGTGGGCATATTTTCCTGAGTTCGTCAGGATATTTCTGACTTCACGCGCCACAACAGGTTCGCCGATCAGACACCAGCAGGTATCGTTCATGAACTTGCCGCCGAAGTCGGAGATTGTCTTCACATAACCTGCAGCCTTTGCCTTTTCGAACACGTCGCGTCCGCAGGTGATGATGAGACTGACGCCGTCAGCCTTTTTTCTGCCGGCGCATAGTTTGGAAAGTCGCTCGCATTCCGTCAGCGAAAAGTGGGGATTGCCGAGGGAAACGAGGTCCACGTCTGGTGTGACGGCGTTGTTCAACTCGTGCCAGGTTTCCGTCAATTCCTCGACACTGACGATATGGCTTCTGCAATCGGAAGCTCCCGTTGCTTCCTCGACAGTCCCGGCTTCCGGAGTAATGCTTACGATATGGAACATCGCCGCCGCGGAGGTGGTCGCAAAAGCTGCGCCGAACGCCTTGAGGTCATCACGCGAAATCGCCAGGTCTTCCAGCCCGCAAATCACAGGTATGTCGTTCGTGGCAATCTTTCCGATATGGTATCCCAGCGCAGGGTAATAGGAATCGTCCGGTTCGAGCGGCCGTGGGACATCGATCCTGAGCGTCGCAAGGCGCTTGGATTCCACATGGCAGTCGGCGTTCGGCGCGCGTCCCGTGATGGCGACCAGAATGTCGAGGTAGTCGGGATATTTCATCGTCCGCGCGCCCAGGACGGAATTTGCGAAGACGACCGCGTTTGACTCCGCCCACGCGATCTGCTGGCCGAATACCGGCGCGCCGTCGAGCAGATAGGGAGCGCAGGTGTAGGTCGGCTTGACGCCCATCTTCACATAGGTTTCCGCCAGCTCGTCAGATGGGAGGCCCATTTTGTCGTCGACTCCGAGGTGTTTCCATTGGCGGCGGTCGACGCAAAGGGCGTTCATAGACGAAGGCACCCTGACACGACCTCCCAAATCGAGGAGCCTTTTGGCGAATTCCAACCCTGCCGGGCCGTGATAGAAACATCCGTCGATATGCGCCATGTCGATATCGATGAGGCTGTTGGCACCTTCGAGCTGGGCGGTGCGTATGATGATCCGCATCGCGACCTTTCCAGCCTCCCCATACGCCCCGGCAAGGAAATGGCGATCGTTTTCCGTGAGATCGAAGCCATCTAGGTCGAGGTGTGGCAAGTCATCCCCGCCGGACACCGAAGATGGTGGAGTATCGAGGACCTCGACTGAACCGTGCCGCACGACCGCGTGGGAGGCGCTTGCCAGCGACGCGAAATCCTCGGGTTTGAGGCAAACAACTGGAATCCCCTTGTCGAAAAGCTCCTTGGCTATGATGACGCCAAGGGTGAGGATCGTCTCCCTGTGCTGGAAAATGAGGGCTTTCGGGGCGTGCCCGTTCATCAGGAGCTCGAATATCGCAAGGCTCCCGGCGCATGATCCCCGTCCGCTGGGAATGGCCAGTACCTTTCCGCATACGCTTTTGCCATTAAGGGGATGATGGGTGTCGATGACCTCTCCCGTTTTCGGGTTCACCCCTCCCATGAAGCTAAGGCCGATATTCGCGAACAGAACCTCGCCAGCTTGCGCCCCCTGCACGAGACATTCTCCCAACATCCTGCACCTTCCTTCCCTGTTTTCTCGGTCGGACGCTTCTTGTCGTAGTCCATCACCGCAGACGCGTTGGATAGCGTTCGGCATGCTAATTTTTATGCTTGACTTTGTCGACATCAAGACGACATAAATATTCAGTCGACATCGAGACGACAGAATTCAGCCGCCTGCTGGTCCGTAAGATCCGATGTCTTCGGCCGCTTCCTGTCGAGTACGACACCGCGCCGGGAGCGCGTACTAGTCGCACGTGCCCAATTATTGAAACCGGAGACACCCAATGAAACTTTCAGGCGTCATGCCCGCTCTCGTCACGCCGTTCGACAAGAACAACAGGATCGACTTCAAGGCCTTCGAGAAGCTTCTCGCCCATTTGCGCGAAGCGGGGGTGACCGGTTGGGTTCCGAATGGCTCGACCGGGGAATATTTCAGCCAGTCCAACGAAGAGCGGCGCGATGTTCTGAAGTTCGTCCGCGATTTTGCCAAGCCAGGTGAAATCCTGATTGCCGGGACCAATGCGCCTGCCACCCGCGAGGTGATCGAGCAGACGGCGATGGCCAAGGATATCGGCTACGACACGGTCCTGCTCGCACCGCCCTTCTACACCCGCCCGACCCAGGAAGAGCTTATCAAGCATTACGAAACGGTGCTCGATGCGGTCGATGTCAATCTGGTCCTCTACAGCTACCCGGCAAAGGATGGCTCCGACATCAGCTTCGAACTGATGGACCATTTCGCTGACAATCCGCGCGTCATTGGCATCAAGGAAAGCTCCGGCGTGCTGCAGCGCGCCGTCGACATCGCCAGCCGCTACGAGGGCAAGATCCAGCTCGTCAGCGGCTCGGACGACATTGCGCTCGACTTTATGTTCTGGGGCGCCGAATCCTGGATTTGCGGCCCGTCCAACTGCATGGCCAAGGCATGCTGCGATCTCGACCGCACCTATAAGGCGGGAGACCTCGGCAAGGCCCGCGAGATGATGAAGACGCTCTACCGCGCCATGAACATCCTCGAGTCAGGCAAGTTCGTGCAGAAGATCAAATATGGCTGCGAATTGCAGGGCATGCCCGTCGGCGAATGCCGCGCGCCGCTCGGCCCGCTCACCGATGCCGAGAAGGCGGAATTCAAGGCGGCGATGCAACCGATCCTGAATTGGTAACCGACGTTGCGGAGTGGCGTGCTGCCGCTCCGCGATTTCATTGGTATTCGGGGGAGATTTGAGATGCGCTTCAAGAAAGTTCTGTCCGTGGTCGATTGCCATGCCGAGGGCGAAAGCGGCAAAGTCATCGTCGGCGGAGTCGGCCAGGTGCCGGGCAAGACGATGTTCGACAAGAGGCTCCATCTCGAAGCTCAGATGGACGACATCCGCAAGATGGTCCTGTTCGAACCGCGCGGCGCCGTCTGGCACAACGCCAACATCGTCCTGCCGTCGAACCACCCGGATGCGGATATGGGCTACGTCATCCTCGAGACGACCGAGTACCCTGCCATGTCCGGGTCGAATACGATGTGCGTGGCGACGGTTCTTCTGGAAACGGGGATCCTGCCGATGCAGGAACCCGTCACCAATCTGACATTGGAGTCGCCGGCCGGTCTGATCCGCGTTCGGTGCGAATGCTCGGACGGTAAGGTGACGAGCGTCCGCCTCGTGAACCAGCCGGCGTTCTGCTACCACATCGACCGTTACATCGAGGTCGCCGGGCTCGGCAGCGTGCGCGTCGATATCGTCTATGGCGGGATGACCTACACCATGGTCGATGCCGCCGATCTCGGCTTTGCGATCGATCCCTCCGAAGCGCGCGATCTCTGCGAAGTTGGCCAGAAGCTGAAGTTCGCGGCCGCCGAACAGCTCGCCGTCGAGCATCCCGAAAACCCCGCCATTCCGGGGATCACCAATACCGAATTCATGGGGCCGTTGCGGCGCGAGAACGGGCAACTCGTCTCAAGAAATTGCGTCGTCGTTTCGCCGGGCCGCTGCGACCGCTCGCCCTGCGGCACGGGCTCGTCCGCAAGGCTCGCATTGCTGCATGCCAAGGGTCTTATGAAGGAGGGAGAAACCCTCATCCATGAATCGATCACGGGCAGCAGGTTTATCTGCACCATCGACGGACTGGCGAAAGTCGGCCGTTACGATGCCGTCGTTCCCGCCATCGCAGGACAGGCTTGGATCACCGGCCTATACCAGATGGGCATGGATCCGACGGACCCCTATCAGCAGGGTTTCACGGTGGCTGACACCTGGTGACCACCGTCTGAGAAAGCCTCCCGGAGAGAGTTGAGAATATGAAGTCGGAACGGAACCTTGTGGTGGTCGGAGCGGGTATCATCGGCGTTGCCATCGCCTATGAGCTTCAGCGCCGCGGCAAGTCAGTGATCATTGTCGACCGGGACGAGCCGGGCCGGGGTGCTTCGTTCGGCAACATGGCCTCCATCGCCGTCACCGAGTTCATGCCTGCGTCGCGCCCCGCCATCTGGAAACAGATGCCGAAATGGCTGCTCGATCCGGAAGGGCCGGTGAGGGTAC
This sequence comes from Rhizobium cerradonense, assembly GCF_030182455.1. Classification (NCBI taxonomy): domain Bacteria; kingdom Pseudomonadati; phylum Pseudomonadota; class Alphaproteobacteria; order Hyphomicrobiales; family Rhizobiaceae; genus Rhizobium; species Rhizobium cerradonense. The sequence goes on along the minus strand of NZ_JAQJCK010000006.1, from coordinate 260,629 downwards.
GGCCGTCCTACATGCCGAAACTCACGCCTTGGTTCGCGCGCTTCCTGGCCGCCAGCAGGCAATCCAAGCTGAGGCAGCTCGAAGGGCAGGGAGCCGCACTCTGCAAGCGTGTCTACGAGGATTTGCTTCCGCTCCTTCGAGACACGGGCCTGTCTGACATGCTGACGGAGGAAGGGTGCCTCGCGCTCTACGCCAACGATGCCGAACTTGCCGCCGACCGCGACCATATCGAAATCCTCGAACGCTTCGGCTTTGCGCACAGGCATCTCGGACGCGATGATATCCACGCACTGGAGCCGGAGATCAGTGACCGGATTGCCAGGGCGGTCCTGTTCCCTGACAACCGTTCCATTCGCGATCCTTACAAGCTGGTGGTCGGCATATTCGACAAGTTCAAGGAACTTGGCGGGAAATTCATCAAGGGCGATGTCGCTGGATTCGACCGTTCGGCTTCGGGTGTGGATGCCGTCAGGCTCGGAGATGGCCGTGCCATCGGCACGGACCAGCTCGCGCTCTGCGCCGGAGCCTTCACGGCGCGCATATCGAAACAGTTCGGAGAGCCGATCCCGCTTGAGACCGAGCGCGGATACCATACGCAAATCATGTCCCCCGGACTTGGTCTTCGTCATTCGATCATCTGGCCTGCAAAAGCCTTCATGGTGACCCCGACCGCCGGTGGCCTGCGTGTCGGCGGGACCGTCGAGATGGCAGGGCTGGATGCTTTGCCGGACTACCAGCGTGCCAAAGTACTGGTTAAGCGCGCTCGCGAAGCTCTCCCCGGCCTGAAAGTGGAAGGCACCAGTGAGTGGATGGGACACCGACCCGCACTGCCCGACACGGTTCCGATCATTGGTCGCTCTGCCAAGATCACCAACCTCCTCTACGCCACCGGCCACGGGCATCTTGGCTTGACCTATGCGGCGACCACGGCCCGCATCATCGGCGATCTTGCCACGGGCGCGCCGCCGCCGCTCGACATCAGGCCTTATCGCGTCGACCGCTTCTGACACGTTCAACACGGGAGAAACACCAATGCGCACGGAACTCTATATCGACGGGCAATGGACGCGCCCCCTCAAAGGCGGCACCTTCCCGATCGTCAATCCCGCGACCGAAGAGGTCGTTCATCATGGCCCGCTGGGCACGGCGGAAGATGTCGAGCTTGCCGTCCGGGCGGCGCGGCACGCATTCGATCAGGGTCCCTGGCCAAAGATGCCCGGCACCGAACGGGCAAAATACCTTCGGGCGATCGGCGCCGGTATCCGCGATCGGTTGCAGGAACTGGCACGGCTGGAAACCATAGACAACGGCAAGCCTTTGCCGGAAGCCGAGTGGGACATCGCCGATGCTGCCGGTTGCTTTGATTTCTATGCCGACCTCACAGAGGGTCTCGACAAAAAGCCGGAGGAAGCAATCACGCTCGCCGACGGCCGTTTCGTCTCCAAGGCGGTCAAGGAGCCCGTCGGCGTCGCCGCCGCCATCATTCCCTGGAACTTCCCATTGCTGATGGCCGCCTGGAAGGTCGCGCCGGCGCTGGCTGCGGGCTGCACCATGGTCCTCAAGCCTGCCGAACTGACCTCGCTGACGGCGCTCGAACTCGGCGCGATCGCACAAGCTGCCGACCTGCCGCCGGGCGTCCTCAACATCGTGACGGGTGCAGGCTCGGTGGCCGGCCAGGCGATGGTCGACCACCCCGATGTCGACAAGCTCGCCTTCACCGGTTCGGGGCCTGTCGGCTCACGGATCATGCAGGCGGCGGCGCGCGACATCAAGCGCGTCAGCCTTGAGCTTGGCGGCAAGTCGCCCTTTATCGTCTTCGACGATTCCGACATCGACGCCGCGGTCGAATGGGTCATGTTCGGCATCTTCTGGAATCAGGGCGAGGTCTGCTCGGCGACGTCGCGTGTGCTCGTCCAGGAAGGCATTTACGACCGGTTCATGGACCGCCTTGTCGAAGAGACGAAGAAGATCAAGATCGGGGATGGCCAGGAACCGGGCGTGCTGCTCGGGCCGATGGTGTCGGAGAAGCAGATGAACCAGGTGCTGGCCGCAATCGAGAACGCTCGTACTGATGGTGCGAAGGTCACGGTTGGCGGCGGGCGTCCCGCGAGTTTCAACAAGGGATACTATGTCGAGCCGACCGTCCTCACCGACGTGCCTCTCGACAGCGATGCCTGGAAGGAGGAAATCTTCGGCCCGGTCGTCTGCGTAAGACCGTTCAAGTCGGAAGATGAAGCCGTGGCGCTTGCCAATGACAGCAGGTTTGGTCTCGCCGCTGCCGTCATGTCGAAGGACGACGCCCGCGCCGACCGCGTCGCTGCGGCCCTGCGTGCCGGCATTGTCTGGATCAATTGCTCGCAACCGACGTTCACCGAGGCGCCATGGGGCGGCTACAAGCAGTCGGGCATTGGCCGCGAGCTGGGTCGCTGGGGCCTCGAAAACTATCTCGAAACCAAGCAGATCACCCGTTTCGTCAGCGAAGAGCCATGGGGCTGGTACATCAAGTGAATTGGGAGAAGGCATGGTTATGGACAATCCGCTAGATCGCATGAATGTCCTGGTCACCGGAGCATCCGGCGGCTTGGGCCAAGCCATCGTCAAACGCTTGGCGGCTGAAGGCGCGACGCCGATCATCCATTTCGCTCGGAATGAGGCAGCCGCGCAGGCGCTGCTCGAAAGGATCAGTGGCAAAGGACACGTGGTTCAGGGAGATCTCTCCTCGCGAGAAGGTCCGGAAGAACTATGGAGCAAGGCAGTGCATGCCGCGCGACGTATTCATGCCGTGGTGAATGCCGCGGGCATCCGCACGGAGGTCGCCCTGACCGACAGACTGGAGACTTGGCATTCCGCCTGGCAAGGCGAATTCCAGGTCAACCTGTTCGCTGCTGCCGACCTCAGCCGCAACGCCATATTGCATTTCAAGCAAAATGGCGGCGGACGGATCATCAATATCGCCAGCCGCGCGGGTCAGCGCGGCTATTCGGCCGACGCGATGGCCTATGGCGCATCGAAGGCGGCGCTGATCAATCTCACCAAGTCCATCGCGCGGAGTTTCGGCGGGGACGGCGTGACGGCCATCGCGATAGCTCCCGGTTGGATACGGACCGACATGGCCGAGGACTTCATCGCCAAGAACGGCGAGGCGGCCGCCGTCGCCGACATTCCCATCGGCGCTATGGCGTTGCCGGAGGAAGTCGCGGAACTGACCGCCTTTGTTCTCCGGCCGTCCCAGCGCTCACTCAACGGCGCAACGCTCGACGTCAATGGCGGCAGCTACATTCGATAGGGGGATAGAAAATGCAGCGATTTGAAAACAAGGTTGCGATCGTAACGGGTGCAGGTGGAGGCATCGGCTCGGCGATCGCCAAGCGGCTGGCAAGCGAGGGCGCCTATGTCGTGGTCATCGACATGAACGGTGATGCCGCCAGCACTGTCGTCGCGGAAATTGAGGCAGCCCATGGAGAGGCGGTAGCCATCGTGGCGGACATCGCCAACGGCGAGTCCTGCCGCGAACTCATCGCGGAGGTTATCGGTAGGAAGGGGCATATCGACATTCTTTGCAACAATGCCGGGATCAACCGCCGTGGCAATCTGCTTTCCGTTACGGAGGAGGATTGGCGGCTGAGCTTCGCGGTGAACATCGATTCCATGTTCCATCTCTGCAAAGCCGTGATCCCGCACATGATCGAGGCGGGTGGTGGGGCAATCGTCAACACGGCCTCGCAATGGGGTCTCCATCCCGCGCCGAATCACATTGCCTATAACGTGACCAAGGCCGCTGTTGCCTCCTTCACCCAGAATCTCGCACGCGACTACGCGCCCCACAAAATCCGGGTCAACGCCGTCTGCCCGGGTGAAATTCACACCCCGATGCTGGAGGCCGGCGTCATTCGTTCGGGCCGCACCATCGCCGACCTGGACAGGCTGGTTCCCTTCGGCCGGATCGGCAGGCCGGAAGAAGTGGCGGCGCTCGTCGCCTTCCTCGCCTCGAACGAAGCGGAGTTTATGTGCGGCTCATTGGTGGAGATAACAGGCGCACAGGCAGTTGCGTAAGCTTCTACTGAGGCGATGGCGGCCCGTTCAGAAGGGCCGCCGGAGATGTACGCCGGCTGTTCCTGGAACGATGACCGTTGAGAAAAGGCGCTCAATCGGCCACAGAGTTGACGACGCGGCAAAGGTTGTCGCTCATGCTGGGGGCAACCTGTCCTTGCGGCACCATGAAAAGAGCATCGACGCGGCTGCCCTTGCCGCTCTTCCTGACGACGACTCGCAAAGTCTGCGGACGTCCGGATCCAGTCGTTTCCTGTTGGGCCGTCAGCGTGCCGAGTTGTTTCTCGGCATTCACATCGACAAAGCCTTCCGCCAGGACCGCTCGGGATACTTTGTCAAAGGCAACAGTGGGATTGACCGACGGAAATTCCATCCAGGTCTTGTAGGTCACAGCGGTTACGAGGGGAACGCCGCTGCTTTGATAATGCTGCGAGCATGGACTGGCATGGGCGGAGCTGAGGGAGATAGTGGCAAAGGCGAAAGCGTACAGAATTGTCTTATGCAAAGCGAAACGTCCTCTGTTGATAATCCGACGCGGCCTGGCCGTCGTTTGCGGCATGCTGTCCAGCAATGATGGGACCTCTATCGGAGTCGGGATCTTCGCATAACGTGGCGCCGTGGCTGATTACAGTGGATTTCCGAAATCTAAACGCAAGTGCACTTGTTATGGACGATCCTGCACCGCATGCGATCGGCTATTTTCAATTGCCCGGCACACCGAACGGCAATGTCCAACCCGAAGGCCGATTGACATGGTCTTGACGATGGGGAGCGGCGTGTTTCAGCGCGGCGCCGGCGCGAATGTTCTCCAGCGTCTCGCCGGGGGTGTGGCCGAATTCGGTCTTGAACAGACGATAGAAGTATTTCTCGTTCGAGAAGCCGTGCCTCCAGGCGATCTCGGCGATATGCGGCTGCGGCCGGCTGGGGTCTGCCAGCACTTGGTGGGCGCGACGCAGCCTGCGGCGCTGTATTTGCCGCATGACACCGCCGCTGCCTTCGAACAATTGGTAGAGTTTTGCCCGCGACAGGCCGACCTCCCGGCAGATCCGATCGGGCGTCAGATCGACATCCAGCAAATGCGTATCGATGTAGCGCAGGATCCGCTCACGCAGCGCATTTCGGATCGGACCGTTCGCCTCAACCAAAGCATCCGGTGTCGGGGAGACTGCGGCGGTCAGAAGCTGCAGGGTCGATTGAACGACATAGGGAATCTCATGCTCGGTAAGGCTTGCAAGGTTTCGCAACAGCGAAAGCAGATGGTCGCCAAGAAGACGGCTTACGCCACCCGGCAGCGTCTGCCCGTGCAAAAGCGCGGTCCGGTGCGGCAGGAGATCTCTCGGCACTACCAAAGAGATCACGTCGCCCGCCTCGACCAGGCCTTCGTTCACCTGAGCGGCGTCAAGGACGAACAGATCCCCCGCCGCTTTTATGGGTTGAGGCGTGTTCCATCGACACAAAAATCGGCCACTCACCATCAAGGTGAACCGAAAAAAATCCTGACCGTCGGTCCGTATGTGCCGCCCGCTTCGATTGATTTCATAAGCCGAAGACCGGGTCCGATTGAGCCACCGTCTCCCGGACAAGATAAGAGGACCGAGAGCAGCGCCGGTTGCTTCGGCGTTGAACGCAATGGAATCATCGCTCCGCAAGATGCAATCGCAGTGATTGTCTCTGACCCAAGCGTGAAACCGATCTTTTTCAGGAAAGTCGAGCGTCGAGAAACTGAACATCAGCGTGGAATATGTCTGCGCCATTGAACTATGCATTGACCTTTAAGCGATACATAGAGCAACCGCAAAATGTGGCAATAGGTCATAAACTAAACGTTATGCGTGCTTATGCGAGGCCGTCATTACAAAACCCTATTGCCCCAAACGTCGTCGACATTGAAAAGCCTGTTTGATGTCAAATCAATTTCTCGTTAGACGCAGATGGGGGCCTAACCGCGACAAAATCAGAGAATTGGGTAGGGCAAGTTGACCGAAATTTTGACGCTTAAACTCGAGGCGACGTCACTCACAACGAGTGAAGTCTCCGAATGGCTTACTGGCGAAAAGCAGGACAATTTCTATCGGCCTCTCAGTACCGACAGCCGCGGTCTCTTCTCATTCGGTGTTCATGGCGCTGGCGAGCTGGTGGGCTGGGTGGGGGCGAGCTCAACGGACCGCGCCTTTTCCGTCACGATCGAGAATGATGACTTCATGTTTTTTCTCGAGCATGGAACCTGCTACGATCTGGCAACAGGCGGCATAAGGCATGCTATCACGCCCTGCACGGGACTGCTGACGACGGCCGACCGCTATTCCGCGGTGAATATTCACGCAGGCTCCGTTGCCGAAGGATTTTGCGTCCCGAGGAGCGCGGTACACGCGGCCCTGACCAGCACCTTCGAACGTCTGCCGCCTGTCGATTTCGAATTCGTTCCCCTGCAGGACCTGACGGCGGGACCGGCGGCGCATCTTTTCAAGCTCATGCGGTTCTTCCGAGATGAGATTTGCGCCGATCAAAATCTCGAGATTTCTCCTATTGCCCTGACTAGCTTCCAAGAGATGTTCTGTCTGCTGATGGTGCAGAATCTGCCCCATACGCTTTCGGACACCGGATCGCGGGTGCAGACAATTGCCCCTCGCCAGCTTCGAAGAGCGCTGGAGTTCGCCAGAGCGCATATCGCAATGCCGATCACGATCACGGACATGGCAGCGGCAGCGGGTGTCAGCGTGCGGGCGCTGCAGATCAATTTTCGACGATTTTTGAATGTCACCCCAATGGCTTACCTACGACAGCTCCGCCTTGATGGCGCACGCCAAGATCTGTTGACGGCCATGCCATCCGCGACGGTCAGTGAAATCGCGCGCCGCTGGGGGTTTATACATCAGGGCCGCTTCTCTCAGGAGTATCGTGCTGCTTTTGGCGTCCTGCCGAAATACGATCTCGGACGCAGTTATGAGAAGAATCGGCGTGCGGCGTCATAAAGCACACGTCGATACCGGTTCGATATCGGCGCGTGTTCGCGGCTCCTCATGATGGACAAATCGAGGGTGGCGGATCTGCCGGCTAGAGCAATTCCAGGAAAACTGTGCAGCGGTTTTCCGTCAGGAATGCGTAAGAACAAAGAGATAGAGCGGGAAAGCTACTCCGTGAAACGCTGAACCGCTCTAGAGAAACTGAACTCTCTGGGCAATTGCATCGGCTATTTCGCTCGGGCTGAATTCCCACGCATCCAGGTACCCGTCAGTTCCAAGATCGCTCTCCGCGTCGCCATGGTCGAGGCGAACATACATAACGCGATCATGCGCTCTTTGAGCAGCAATTTGCTGAATAGTGTTCCATTCGATACCGCACCAAGTCTTGGACTGATGGTCGGAGCCGATGAATATGACGATCAGCTTGGAACGGTTCTGGTAGATGTCCCGCAGCAGAAGGTCTGTTGTCGGCCTCGCCAGTTGTCCCTGGTAATTGTAGTCATAAAAGTAAGAGTGGGGGCCGATGTTCTTTTCAAGCTGAGTTGCAACTTTTGCAACCAGGCCCATTGCCTCAGCAGGAAACGACAAGCCGACATCGAAGCGATGCGAGTTTATGTTTATCGCGCGCCCCACGGGGTTCGTCCAGGAGGGCAGGGTAATTCCCAGTCGCTGCAGTTCTTTGGGTAAATTCGTGTCCTTAACCGCCCAATGCGTGCGGTTCATTTCCCAATCGCCAAGGTCGAGGATAAAATGCTTATCCGTCATGTCCTGCCAGCTCAGAAACTTTGGAAGAGGTTGGATCTCATAGTCGATGTGAACCAGCTTCTGGCGAATGGCGATGTCTCGGATAATGCCGAAATGGGGAGCGCGCTCACGGAAAGTTTCGTGAGCAAATATGGTCGGCAGCCTCATGAGCTGTAGCTGCGACGCCTCTGTCGTTACGTCAAATCTATCGGCTATCGCTTTTTCTGTGTACTCAAAGATGCTGATGCATCTGGTTAAATCGATTTCAAATGGCGTTCCGTCCCACGGTTCTTCTCTGCTGGAGACGATCAGATTATACATGCCGCCCTCCCTCAATTTAGCGATCCCGCTACAGCATAATAAATAAACCTATAGGGCCTGAGAGTCACGAACTACCAAAGCTTGAGGTTGAGACCGCGCAGTTTTTCTGTCGTGCGGGAGTGAGGATTGGAACGCACGATCATGCTTCACAACTGCATAGCGATTTTTTCAGTCCCACCAGCCTCGCTGGTCCTCGCGCCGGCTGCAGACACTCTGGTCGTCATTGCGTGATCGGCCAGGGCAAGAAAAAGCGGGTCATCGTCGGTGTTTGCTTGCGAGCGTGGAACAATTGTCTTCTGGCGCAGTTCGGGGACCCGGGGATTAAAGAAGATGAAGCGCCAGTGGTGGGATGATCCAGTAAAGGTCGGAACCCCCGTTCCGGGCAGGTATCTCATTATCAACAGCACCGAAAGTGCAGCTCAGTACATGTTCGAGGAGTGGCCCGGCGATCGCAGCACGATGGCTTTTCAGGCGACGGTGCAAGCCCTCTTCGATGCCCATGACGGAAAGCTGCCGATTGGTGCTGCGCGCGCCGCCTTCACGACGGCAGTCGAAAACGCCGGACTACGCTTTGCTGCTGAATGATTGGTCAAAATCTGAGAAGAACACCAAAAAAAGCCGTTAGCAGGGACAGGGCTCTGCCAACGGCAATAGGAAATGACACCACCTTGGGCACGGTAGTGGCCAGGCGTGTCCCTGGCGGCTGACCGAACTCGCTAGTCTGAGTATTGTTCCCGCCGCGAATCGCGATTTTGTAAATCGGTAAAAATCGCGCGAAACCTCAGCTCGTCAGGCGAGGGCTTCTGATGATTTTCAGGAAGAGCGCGTTCATTGCGTCGGCGATGCCCTGCGTCGGATTGACTTCGAAATAGAGACCCGGCGAAGCGCAACTTTGCAGGCGCGTCGGGATTTGCGATTGAAACGGGGCGATCCAGGTATTGTACCAATTGTTTGCCGGCAGCGGCAGATAGGTCGTGTATAGAATGGCAATCTTGACGTTCTGATCCTTCAGCGGCTGACAGAAGGAGGTGTCGATCGGTTCCTGGCACCGGTTGCCGGTCAAGGGCTTCGTGCAGGTGTATGGTTTTTGGCTGTCACCAACCCCGTCCGTTACGAAGAAGAGAACCTTTTCGCGATCGGTGCTGCTTGTGCCGCCGCCGCCCGTGCCCATATTGCTCTTCATCTGGGTGAGCGCGTTGTCGAAGCTGGTCGTCTGATCGTTGTTATAGCCTTGATAGGGAATGGTCATCAGATCGACGTTGTCGGTATAGCTTTTGACCTGCGCCATGTCGGACGACAGGCCGGATACTGTCGTTAGCTGTGCTTTCTCCGCCTGTGTGCCGAACGTATAGACTGCCATCCTGTATTGATCGGGCGTCGAGCGGCTGGTGGTCGCCGTCTCCGTCAGCTTCTGCGTTGCCTGGCGCACCACGTCGATGCGCATGCTCACCCCAAGCTTCTTCGCCAGATTGTAGTAGTTGTTCGTCGTATCCATGTTGTGGCAGGCAAAGGCGCACTTGTCGCTGGTATTCTTTTGCATCGTCGCGACGTCGGTCGGGGTCGCTCCCACGCCCATGGACGGGGTATTGTCGAGCAGCATGTAAAAATCGATGAAGGTGGCGGTCTGGTATTGCGCGGTGGCTGCCCCGGCGATCGGAATGGTCGTGTCGCCAAGGATCTGCAGAAACGACGTTGGAACAGTCGCATGGAACGTGACGTTTGACGTTACGATATTGGCTGCCTTCGTTACGGAGACGTCGACATCCACCGGAACACCCTTCCAATCGCTCGCGAGCTGGCCGAAGAAGAGCTTGCGTGCGTCGTCCTGCCCGATTGTCACGACGCCGTCTCCAGACATGGCCATGGCCGCCGCTACGCCGCTTGAGGATTCCGCGATCGCTCCGAGCGCCGCCGCATCGGCAGCCGCATAGAGCTGGCTGCGCAAGCTGAGCGCGTTCGAGATATCGACCGCCAAGCCCGCCGCACCGATCAAAGGTACGGCGAGGAGTGCTGTTATCGTGCCGAAATTGCCGGATTTGCTCCGCGCGAAGCGAAGGAGTGTATGAAGCATCTAATAACTACCCCAGGCTAGACGACGCAGTTCATTCGCGTTCGACCCGCCATCATGGCAGTTTCAAATCCGTATATCGCTAACTTATAAAGCTGCGTTTAAAGTATAGTACTAAGAAAGAATGAACAGTTTCGGCAAATACGATCGACGCTCTGCTGCGATCTTCGATAACACTTCGAGGAAGTCTTCGTCGACCGCTCGCTCAGAGGTACTAGGCACTTGCCCGCAATAGATCGACACTCACCGGTTTGCCGAGATGAAACCCTTGAACCCGGTCAATGCTGAGGCTCTGAAGGACAGACATCTGAGCCTCGGTCTCCACGCCTTCCACCAGAATGGTGTTTCCCCGATTGCGTATCAGGGCGACCATGTCTTGTAACATCGTCAGGCCACGTTCGTCCGAGCAATCATGCAGGAAGGTTCGATCAACCTTGACGGTGTCGAACTCGATCGCCCGGAGCCACGACAATCCGGCGTAGCCGGAGCCGAAGTCATCCAGCCAAATCTCGACGCCGAGCGCCTGGAGATCGGCGACACACTGCAGCACCTCGGGTTGCATCTCCATATCCAAGCCCTCGGTGACTTCCAATGCAAGCCGGGACCCGGAGACGCCAGTTTCTTCGAGGATAGCTGCAACGCTCGAGGCGAAGCCGGGAGATCTTAGCTGCACCGGAGAGACATTCACGCTCACCGTGGCCATGCGGTCGGACGCCAGGATATCCTGACATGCCGTTTTGATCGCCCAGCGACCCAATTCGACAATAGATCCGGTCCGCTCAGCGATCGGAATAAAGACGCTTGGCGGCACGGAGGTTCCATCGGGCATGCGCAGCCGCATCAAAGCCTCGGCGGCTTTCATCTGCCCGTCCCTGAGATCGAATATTGGTTGATAGACCAGCGATACCAGTCTCCGATCGATGGCTGCGGCCAGCAGCGGCACCAATTTTCCGGCATCCTCGTTCGGACGCCGCAGCACCGGATCAAAGATTCGAACGCAATTGCGGCCGGAGGCTTTTGCACTGTAGAGCGCAAGGTCGGCCTCACGCACAAGCCATTCCACCTTTGCGGCGGATCGCTCGCTGATAAAAGCAACGCCGACACTTACCGTTACGAACTGCGTGTCGTCCGGCCGCTCTTCATGTCGGATTGCGAGCGCCTCGACTTGGTGCCGAATTTTGCCCGCTATATAGATCGCTTCATCCTGCGCTTTCAAAGGCATGACGACGATGAACTCCTCGCCGCCATAACGACCAATGATGCCTCCGTGGCGCTCAACCAGCTTCTGAAGCGTCGTGGCAATGACCGTCAGGCAGCGGTCGCCTTCCTGATGGCCGTACCGGTCGTTGAAACGCTTGAAGAAGTCGACGTCGATCAGGATGACGGAAAATTCGCGGCCCTTATCTTTCCAGGCGCTCCAGCACTCATCCAGCCGCCGATCGATCGCGCGTCTGTTCTCGATGCCGGTGAGGTAATCCGTGTGTGAAAGACGCAGCAATGCCTTTCCGCGCTCTGCCGCTTCCCAATGTTGGTGGCGCGCTTCCACCGCATTCAGGAAAACGTTGTAGCGCTCGACATTCAGGCGCCAGTTCACGAAAGACGTGAACACGAAGCACGAGACGTAAAATAGTCCGAAAGCGAGCTGGTAAGCCGGCGTCGATGGAAACGAACTGTAGAGAGCCGCAAAAAACACGGCCAATACAGTGCCGGACGTCAGGACGGACAGGCGAAACGAGAAGCTGAAGAACAGGTTCGCGCCCATCATGAAAATCGCGCCGAAGATCATGTAGTATGACATGCTCGTCGCATATTCTGTGGCGATAGCCGGATAAAGCCAGCCGGCATAGCCGAAGATCAGCGCCAATGCGCAAGTGCTGTCCAACCAGACGGTCTTTGCCTTCGCCAACCGCAAAGTCTCAAAGGCCAGCAGCGCAATAGCCGCCACGACAAACCGCATGAGGATTGTCAGCGGCGCAACATCGGGAATAAGCCAGCTATCGGGAGCGGCAAAGACCAAATAGACGACGACTGCCATCCACAATCCCTTGCGCGTGCCTTCCCGGCGGACGGCATCGTTTTCCGATGCGTAGGCGGCCCTCATCTCCAAAGCAAAGCCACGGTGTTTTTCTGTCGGGACAGCGCCGTCTACAAATGGAGCCTTTGCGGAAATTTCGGATGCGGTCTGCTCTGTAGATAACTGCTCATAGAACATGCGGCGATGCCTCCCGAGCATTGCTGCCGATAAACCTGCGTTCACCGCTTCCAAAAGTTCCGTCCGTGTCAATCACGAAATTTAGCTCGTACTGCTAGAAATACCCTCTTGACGTGCAGAATCCAATCGCGTTCTGTCGTCCACATATTTATGCTTAACATTGCGTCAACGGAGTTCATAATGGCACAAGGCTTTAAGTTCGACGGCGAGAGTCTCATTGCACCTGGACAAATTTTTCGCCCGACTAAGCCAGACGACCTTCCGTCATCAGATCAGATGGTAATCGCCAAGGCGGAACTTGCTCTCACGCTCGACTTATCGCTTCAACAATTCCGATCCGAAGTGGATTCTCATGCGATTGTCAGCCGGCTATCGCAGGCGTTGCATCAGATCCGTCGTCGGTTTCACGCCAGCATATGGAGCGAAATCGTCTTCCTTGCGCAGAACCATCCCGTTGCACAGTTTCTGCTTCAGGATCCATTCACGAAATGGTCATTCGATAAGCCGCGGGGCTATTCCGGTGACGCGCATCTGCTCGACTTCATTTATGGTCATGCCATCGTGGAGGCGGAAATCGCAGCATCCACCGCGCTGGGCAGAGCGATATATGAATACACCAAAAACGCGTCCTCATCCGTCGCGGTGAGAGAACGCCGCGACATCCTCGCACAACGAGTGGATGAGCACGCCAAGGATCGACCCGGCTCGGCCGAAGTCTTGGCGATGGCATCGGGCCATCTTCGCGAAGCGGCGCTGTCGACCGCGCTTAGAGAAGGGAAAATCAAGCGCTGGATTGCGCTCGATCAGGACCCCCTAAGCGTGGGGACGGTTGCGCGCGATTTTGCCGGAACATGCGTCGAAGCGGTGGACGGCACGGTCAAGAGCCTGCTTTCCAACAAACACGCTTTCGGGCATTTCGATTACATCTACGCTGCGGGTCTCTACGACTACCTCACGCTTCCGGTTGCCGCCAAACTGACGCGCAAATGTGTTGAAATGCTCAAGCCCGGCGGCTCCTTCCTGTTCGCGAACTTCTCGCAGGAAATCGAAGTCGACGGCTACATGGAAGCATTCATGAGTTGGCCTCTGCTCCTGCGTTCGGAAAACGACATGCAAATGATTGCCGATGCAAGCGCTAGCGAGGCAGAGACAGATGTATCCATCTGGTTTGGAAAGAACCGCAACATCATCTATTGCGAAATTACGAGGGTAAAGTAACTCGGCAGCCCGTTTTTGCCTCTCGCTATGTCGCGCTGCATAAACGGCCGCCAACTGAGACCACTCGCAATGAGGGGCAGGAGCTAGCTAGCTACCTTGGCTAGCTTGCCCCTTCATCATGCAAGGCGCGATGCGCTTCGATTTCCCCCAGGTGATCCAGCACCCACATAGCGAGCTGCAACAGGGGCGCTGAAAGCGAGCGGCCGAGATCCGTCAGGCTGTATTCGACCTGCGGCGGTATGGTCGGATAGACCTTGCGCGTCACCATGCCATCGCGCTCCAGCGCCTTCAAAGTGCGGGTGAGCATCTGCTGGGAAATGCCGCCGATCAGCCGTTTCAGTTCGTTGAAGCGGCGCGGCTGATCGGCCAGCATGGTGATTGCCATGATCGTCCACTTGTCGCCCATGCGGCCGAGGATCTCATTGACTTTCCGGCAACTGGGGTCCGTGCCGGGCATGGTTGGCGGGGTGGGCATATGCATGTGACTAGGCCTCGAAAATATGCGTTCTTGCGACATTGCAGTCATTATATCATATCTGGTCAGTAAAACATACCGCCATCAAGGAGTAAGTGATGACTGACAGAAAAACGATTGCCCTCTTCGGCGCCGGCACCGGGCTCGGAAGCTCGCTGGCCATGCGGTTCGGTCGCGAAGGCTATCGCGTAGCACTTGTCGCTCGCCGCGCCGGCCCGCTCGATGAGCGTGTGGCCGAGCTCGCCCAGGCCGGCATCGAGGCCGCGGCATTTCCGGCCGATCTCACCGGTGTCGATGGCATCGCACCACTGGTGCGCTCCATCGAGGATCGGTTCGGCTCGATCGATGTCGCCGTCTACGCGCCCGTGCCCTCCGATGCGGCTTTTGTGCCGGCGGCGGAACTCGACGCGGCAAGGCTGCGGTCGATGGCCGATATCTTCACCTTCGCGCCGGTCGAGGTGTCGCATGCAGTGCTGCCCGGCATGCTCGCGCGCGGCGACGGCGCGGTCGTCATCGTCGGCGGGCTGACGGCAGTGGTCACGATGCCGGGCATGAGCGGCGTCGGACCGCTGATGGCGGCGGCGCGCAACTACGTCTTCACCCTCAATGCTGAGGTCGCGGAGAGGGGCGTCTATGCCGGTACGGTGAATATCGGTGCGTTCCTCGATCGCTCGACCGGCCTTCGCGCCATGACATCCAATGGCGTGCCGCTCGATCCGAAATATCTGGTGCTCGATCCCGACGATGTCGCCGAGGAGATCTGGGGTCTCGTCACCAGACGCGACCGGGCCGAGATCATCCTCCCGCCGCTGCCGCAGGGTTGATGGGAAGGCGCCATGCTGCAGATCGACCTTTTTACTGAAATCACCTGCCCCTGGTGCATCATCGGGCAACACCGGCTCGACAAGGTGCTGGCCGAGCGCTTGCCCGGCCTTGCCGTCGATATCAGGCATCATCCGGTGCTGCTCATGCCGGATGCGCCGGCGTCCGGGCTTTGCATTCCCGACCTGCTGCGCGCACGCTACGGCATCACCGATCCAAAGGCCGCGTTCGCGCGGCCCGAGGCCGAGGCGCAGGCCTCCGGGCTGGCGCTCGACCTCTGCCGGCAGCTTTGGGCCTATCCGACGCAATCGGCACATGCGCTCATCCTTGCAGCGCGTGAACGCGGCACGCAACATGGGCTCGCAGTGGCGATCTCCAGCGCTTATTTCCTCGGCGTGCGGAATATCGCCGATGCCGACGTGCTCGCCGATATCGCGGTGGACCACGGGTTCGAACGCGCCGAAGTCCACGCGATCGCTTGCGACCCCGCCTGGCGCAGGCGCGTCGAACAGGAGGCGGCGAGATCGGCGGCCGCGGGCGTTCGGTCGGTTCCCCACTTCGTCTTCGCCGGACGTATCGCGATCAATGGCGGCCGCAGCGAAGACGAAATTGCCTCATCGATAAAAGAGGCAGTGGCGACCGGCTAAGCGGCAGCGCGTGGTCTGCTCAGACCGGCATTTCCCACGAGCTCGTCAAACAACCCTCAAAGGCGGGCGTTCGGGGCAAAGCTCAACCGGCAAGGCACCTCTAGGCCCGCTTGATCCCTCCCCACCGCAAGTCTTTGCCATCTGGCGCAGCGCTGGTAGCAATATGCAATCCCCTCACCAAAGAGGTAAGGGGATTCGCTTTCCTTCATTTCATCCGCGGACTCCGGTAGTCATCTCCACGCCGAGAGGGAGAATGGAGCGATTTCCTGGCCGCCGAGCACAAAGTCGTGCTTTTCCGGGATCGTCCAGGCGTCCGGCCCGTAATTGAAGGCGAATGTGAGATTGCCTGCACGACGAAGGCGGATGAAATCGGGCAGGGTAGCGGTCGGCAGATCGAGTCCGGCGGCAAGGTGCGCCATTAGATTGCCGAGGAGTTCGCCGTCGGCCCAGCAGGCCAAATAGACGTATCTCCCCTTCGACACCAGCGCTGGGCTGCCATCGTCGAACGCTGCCACGACATCCGCTCCCGCCGCTGTCTCAAGATATTCGCGCCATCTTGTCGCCCGGCCGCTGATCGCGCCCGACAAAGAGGCGCTAAGCCCCGGCCGTAGGGAAGCCACCTGCGTGATCCTGATGCCGGTAAGCTCGCCGATCGGCCCGGGCGGCAAATTGGCGGGAATCCGGAAGTTGCGGTCCCGCGATCCGGTCCGTGGCCCGAAAAGCACGGTTCCATCCGCCTGCTCTAATGCCGCCAATGCCGCGTCGGAGACGTGCATGAGGCAGGGAACGAGAACCAGCTTGTAGCCCGCGAGGGACGCGCCGGGGCGAACGAAATCGACGTTGAGGCCAAGCTTCCTGACCGCCTCGTACCAGCGGAAGGCAAGTTCTTCGTAGCGAAAATCCTTGCCCTGCGGCTGAATGACCGTGGACCAATAGGTCTCATAATCATAGACGATGGCGACGGGTGCCTGTTGCGGCTTCTGCAAGCGCCCGACGGCATCGATCTCATGGCCGGCGATTGCGGCTTCCTTGCCTCCGGGCGAAAGCTCGTCGAGGCCAGGAAGGTTCAGTCCGGCATGCATCTGCTCCTGCGCGAACGGCGCCTGACGCCAACGGAAGTAGCTGACAACCTCGGCCCCGTGGGCAAGGCCCTCCCAGGTCCAAAGACGAACCATCCCCGGTTTGGGGACAGGGTTCCATGGTGCCCAGTTCACAGGCCCCGGTTGCTGTTCCATGATCCAGAACCGGCCATTGCCAACGCCGCGGTATAGATCGTGATGAAAGGCGGCGATGTCGGGGTGGGATGTTTCCGCCCAGCGCACGCGCTCTTCCTCGCTGAACGGAAATTTCTCCACGAAGCCGATCGGATAGGAATCCCAGGAAGCGAGGTCCAGGTTTTCGCCAACCTTCCAATGATCGAAATCGTTGACGAAACCCATGAAGTTATGGGTTATCCAGCGATCCGGGGAGTGCTTTCTGATGATATCGCACTGCATTCGGTCATAGGCGGCGATCTGATCGGACTGGAAGCGCCAGAAATCGAGCCGGACGGCAGGGTTCGGCTCCGTGACAGTCAGATTGGGCAGCGCGACGTCGTCGAAGCTTTGAACTTCCATTGACCAGAAGACGGAACCCCAGGCCTCGTTCAGTTGCTGCGGTGACTGATAGCGAAGGCGAAGCCAGCGGCGAAACGCCTTCAGGTCTTCGGCGCCCCAGGAAAAGCTCGTATCGTGGCAGCCATATTCATTGTCGGTCTGCCAGCCCGCGAGACCAGGGTGCGAACCGTATCGCTGCGCGACCGCTTCGATGATACGCGCCGATTCCTTCCACCAGACTTCCGACGAGAAGCTGTAGTGACGACGAGAGCCGAAGCCTCGCACTCTACCCTCTTCGTCCACCGGAGCGATCTCGGGATATTCGTCCATCAGCCATTTCGGCGGCGTGGCGGTCGGCGTGCCAAGCACAATTTTCAGGCCGGCCGCAGCCAGCGTGTCCATCGCCCGGTCGAGCCAGCCGAAGTCGAAGGAGCCGCGTGAGGGCTCAAGGCGCGACCAGGCGAATTCGCCGATGCGCACATAGGAGATTCCAAGCGCCCGCATGCGGCGCGCGTCTTTTTCCCACCAGCTTTCGGGCCAGTGTTCCGGGTAATAGCAAACGCCGAGCATTATTTCGTCAGGTCCCCGTTGAGGATAGCGTTGCCGGCATCATCGAACAGATGGCAGGCAGCCGCCGGAATATGGATGGAGAATTCGTCGCCCGGCTTGGCCTTCGCCAGCCCGTCCGCCTTCACGGCAATCTCGGCGCCGTCGGCAAGGGTGATATAGAACATCGTTTCCGATCCCAGATATTCGGCAAGACGCACCTTGCCCTGAAGCGTTGCGTCGCCGCCTTCGCTGCGATCGAGATGTTCGGGACGGACCCCGAGAGTGATCGATTGCCCTTCCTTCACCGAACCGCCCTCTAGCGTGATCGACTGACCACCGGGGAGATCGACTTTAGCGCCGCCTTCTGCGGGCGATGCCTTGGTCTTGATGAAGTTCATTTTCGGCGACCCGATGAAGCCGGCGACAAAGATGTTCTTCGGCCGGTGATAGAGCTCCAGCGGCGATCCGACCTGTTCGATCAACCCGCCCTGCAGAACGACGATCTTGTCGGCCATGGTCATGGCCTCGACCTGATCGTGGGTGACGTAGATCATCGTCGTCTTGAGATCCTGATGCAGCTTGCTGATTTCCGTGCGCATCTGGACCCTGAGCGATGCGTCGAGATTGGACAGCGGCTCATCGAAGAGAAACACTTGCGGATTGCGCACGATGGCGCGGCCGATGGCGACGCGCTGACGCTGGCCGCCGGATAGCTGGGAAGGCTTCCTGCTGAGCATCGGTTTCAATTGCAGCATCTCGGCGGCAGCGCTCGTTCGGCGCGAGACCTCTTCCTTGGAGTGGCCGGTCATACGCAGGCCAAAGCCGATATTCTCGGCCACGGTCATATGCGGATAAAGGGCATAGCTCTGGAAGACCATGGCAACCCCACGCTCCGAGGGACCAACCTTGGTCATGTCGTTGCCGCTGATCCTGAGCCCACCGGAGGAAATATCTTCCAGCCCGGCAATCATGCGCAGAAGCGTGGACTTGCCGCAGCCGGACGGCCCGACGAAGACACAGAACTCGCCATCTTCGATGGTAAGGTCGACGCCCTTGATGACACTGGCGGCGCCGAACTGCTTCGTCACGCGGTTGAGCGTTACATTTCCCATGAGGCTTAACCTCCCTTCACGGGCTGGAATTCAAGAAGGAGCCCGCTCTCGGGCTTGAGCATCGGCAGCGGCAATCCGACATGTCTCAGCGTATCGAGACTGAAGGTCAGTTCTCCGTTTAGAAGCTTTTGCTGGCCTTCCGAGATCCGGATGAATTCCGGCTCTACGGGATGCACCGCTGCCACGCGCCACAGCACATCGCTATCACCGCTCACAGGCAAGCGGACGGGTGCGGGCTGCTCGCCCGCCATTTGCGGGCCCTGGACGACGAAAGCGACGATGCGGTCGGTATCTGCCGCTCCCCAAACATAACGCCCGTCGAGCGGCGGCAGACGAAATTGCTTGCCGGCTGCATGCAGAAGCGGCCGCAGGCTCTTGTGGAGCGCGATCCAGCGTTCCAGTTCCTGCTTCTCTTCAGCGTCGAGTGTCAGTGGATTGAGTTCCACGCCCAGGTGATAGGCGAGCGCGACCAGCGCGCGGAAAGCAAGGCTCAACTTGCGGCCGGTCTGGTGGTTCGGAGATGCGGCGATATGTGCGCCGAGAAGCTCCGGGGAAACGAATTGCGACGCCCCATGCTGTATTTCAAGCCGCTCGAAGGCGTCGGTGCAATCCGATGTCCAAACGCGGTGCGTGTATCTGAGGACGCCGTAGTCGATACGCCCGCCGCCCGAGGCGCAGCTTTCTATCTCGACTGCGGGAAAGGCTTGCCGGACCCTGTTCATCAGGGCGTAGACGGCTCGCGTCTGCCTCGCGGTGCGCGCGCGCCCATCTGTGCCGCCGGCATGGGTCAGATCGCGGTTCATGTCCCACTTGATGTAGGCGATTGCGTGCTGCGAAAGCACCGCTTCCATGCGTTGGAAGAGATAGTCGCTGACCTCCGGGCGCGTCAGATCCAGCACAAGCTGGTTTCGCGACAGCAGAAGCGGGCGTCCTTCGACTTGCAGAGCCCAATCGGGATGGGCGCGAAACAGTTCGGACTCCGGGTTCACGTTCTCGGGTTCGAACCAGAGGCCGAACTCCATGCCGAGGGACGTCACGTGGTCGACGAGTGGCTTCAGCCCGTTCGGGTATTTTCGAGCGTCTATGAACCAGTCACCAAGGCTGGTCGTATCGTCGTCCCGCTTGCCGAACCATCCGTCATCGAGGACGAAACGCTCGATGCCGACAGCCGCCGCTGCATCCGCCTGGGCTTTCAAGGACTCCATGCGGTGATCGAAGTAGTTGCCTTCCCAGGTGTTCAGCGTCACCGGCCGGGGCTTCATCTCGCCGCCCGGCCAGGCAATCACGCTCTCTCTGACGAAGGCATGGAAAGCCTCGCTGTCAGGACCGGCAAAAGCTGTCGGGCTGTCATAGGCTTCGCCCGGTGCGAGGCGCATTTCACCCGGTTCGAAGAGTTCGCCGAGATGCACCAGCCGGCGTCCATCGTCGAGCGTGTCGATCGCCATCTGGTGATTGCCGCTCCAGCCGAGATGGAATCCCATCCGCTCGCCGCCGCACTCGAGGAAGATGATGGGAAAGCGGTCATGCGAGGTTCGCCCCCTCCGGCTTTCCTGCATCCAGAGCCCGTTGGGGAGTTGCGATTGGCGCGTCTGGAACTCCCGGCCCCACATTCCCGTAAAGCTGGTCAGCTCTGACGCGCCGGCCGGCATCAGGAAACTCGCCGCCATGCAGCGATCCAGCGTATAATCGCTGGAGCCGCGGTTGATCAGTGATGTCGAAATCGACAAAACCCCAGTCGCGCCGCCGTTCAGGCATATCTGCAGGCCGATTTCCGCGACGGGATCTTCAGTCTTCAGGATTATGCCGGCGTCGATCTCTTCGGTCTGCCAGTTCTGGAATTCCAGCGTGAACATACGCCCATCGCGGTGCCCGCAAATCGCCGGCCATCCGAAGAATCCGAGTCCGCCGACTGGCAGCAACACATTCGAAGGCACGTCCACGTCCATGCCGTTGACACGGCTCGAACGCGGCACATCGGGCCAGAATTCCGGGGCAAGCGCCCCGCGGCCGAAGCCCAGGATCTCGGGCATGCCACGCTCCGGCAGGCCGAGAGCGAGGCAAATGGCCCCCGCTTTTACAACTACAGTCTTTTTCATCCCTTGGTCGCTCCGAGAGTGAGGCCCGCAATGAAGTGCCTCTGCATGAAGAAGAACATCAGAACCGGCGGCATCGCGGCGACGATCGAACCCGCCGACACCAGATGCCATGCGGCAACCCATTGCCCGTTCAACGCGTTCAGTCCGGCGGTAACGGGCATTGCGGCCTGGCCCTGGACGAGCACGGTCGCCCAGAAATAGTCGTTCCAGACGAAGGTAAAGATCAAGACCGACAGCGCCGCAATGGCCGGGCGCATCAAAGGCAGTACGATGTGGATGAATATCCGCCACTCGGAAACGCCTTCAACCCGCGCCGACTCGATCAGCGAAAAGGGCAAGCCCTTGATGAAGTTGCGCATGAACAAGGTGCAGAAGCCGGTCTGGAAAGCGACGTGGAACAGCACAAGCCCGGTCACGGTGTCGTACAGGCCCATTTTGAGTGTCAAGTCGCGAACAGGGACCATCAGGATCTGGAACGGAATGAAGTTGCCGGCAACGAAGACGAAGAACAGGAACAGGCTTCCCTTGAACCGGTAGACGGCCAAAGCAAAGCCACAGAGGCATGACAGCCCGACCGCACCAATCACCGTCGGGATGGTGATCTTGAAGGAATTGAGGATGTAGTGGCCGATCGGCGAATCCCGAAAGACGGCGGTATAGTTCTCGACACCGGCAAAGCCCGAGGGAATGCCGAAATAATTGCCGGCCGCCAGATCGCCCGATGGGCGGATCGACGTGACCGCAACGCCGATCAGGGGAAGAAGCCAAATGATGAGGGCGATCGGCAGAAGAACTTGGTAGGCGGCCGACACCCATGGCCCCGATTTCTGGACAGGAGTTGGAAACATCAGGAATTCCTTTCCTGTCTCAGCATGCGAATAAGGAAGAATGTGATGAAGACCATCATGATCAGGAAGAGCACGACTGCGATGGCAGCGCCATAACCCATCCGGAATCCGTATTCGGAAAGCGCTTCTTCGTACATGTAATAGGAAAGGACGCGGCTCGAACCGTAAGGTCCGCCGGCCGTCATGACGGAAACGAGGTCAAAGGATCGAAGTGCGCCGATGACGGTCACCACCACCGCGATGAAGGTGGCCGGCCGAAGCTGCGGCAGGACGATGTTCCAGAACAGGTGCCAGCCCTTGGCGCCATCCATGCGCCCGGCTTCAATCTGCTCCGGATTGATGTTGTTGAGGCCTGTCAGGTAGAGGATCATGCAATAGGCGATCTGCGGCCAAAGGCCGGCGGCAATGATGCCGTAGGTCACCAGGCGCTCGTCTGCGAGAATGGCGACCTGCGTCCCCGTCAGGGCCTGGATCAGCGCAGAGAATAGCCCGAAATTAGGAGCGTAAAACCACGTGAAAATCAGGCCGACGACCACCTGGCTGATCACGAATGGAAAGAAGAACAGTGATTTGTAAAGGCGAATGCCGGTGACGGTCTGGTTCAGGAACAATGCCGTAGCCAAGCCAGCCGGGACCGCCAGCAGATAAAGAACGAGCCATATGACGTTGTTCTCCAGCGACGTATAGAAGGCGTCGTCGGAGAGGAGTTCGACATAGTTCCCAAGACCGATCCAGGTTTTGGGTCCCAGACCATCCCAGTCATGGAAACTGATCCATACGGATTGGAATACCGGGACGATCACATAGACCAGAAACATCAGGGCGCCTGGCGCAAGAAAAAGCCAAGGTGCAAATGTCCGCTGATTGCGTTTCCAGAACCCCGGTAGAGCGGGACTGCTCGTGCCCATCGTCTGCTCCTATACAAATGCGACGAAAAACGCTGCCGGACGGAATTAACATCCAGCAGCGCGGTATCTTCAGAACGAGTTATTTGTAAGCGTGAGCCCGGATCTTATCGAGGCGAGCCAGGATCGCATCGAGTTTGTCAGGCTTGACCATGAATTCCTGGAAGCCTTCCATGCCGGCCTTCGCCATATCGGCCGGGGCGTCGCGGTCGTAGAACTGCGCGAGAGCGTGGGCGTTCGCCAGCATCTCGAAACCAGCCTTCAGGAACTTATCGTCCGGCACGGTCGACTTGTTGTTGATCGGTAGCTGACCGAGCGTCTCGTTGATTTTCGTCTGGGCTTCAGGCGAGGCGAGATAGGCGAGGAACTTCTTGGCGTCTTCCTTGTTCTTCGCACCCGACGGAATGTGGAACGTGTCGGTCGGAGCCTCTTCGGAAACCGGCACCCCTGCGGTAATCTGCGGGAACGGGAGGAAGCCGATCTGGTCTTGCTTCAGTCCGCCATCCTTCATCGGGGCGACGGCGAAATTGCCCATCAGATACATGGCCGCCTTGCCTTGAACGAATTGCGGCATGGCGTCCTGCCAGTCGAGAGCTGCGTGGTTCTCGATGAAATAGCCCGGCTTTACCAGTTCTGCCCACTTGGCGAATACGGCTTTGACCCTCGGATCGGTGTAAGGCACCTTGCCTGCGGTCAGATCCATGTGGAATTCATAGCCGTTGACGCGCAGGTCGAGATAGTCGAACCAGCCGGCGGTCGGCCACAGGGCCTTCGTGCCGATCGTAAACGGTGTGATGCCTGCGCTTTTCAGCTTGGCGCATGCGGCCACCAGCTCGTCCCAGGTCTTTGGCGGGGTAATGCCTTTGTCCTTGAAGATATCGGCGCGGTAATAGATGCCCCACTGATAGTTGGTGTAGGGGACGCCCCACTGCTTTCCGTCGATCGTCATCGATGCGGCAGCAGACTTCAACTGGTCGTTCAGGCCGTTCGCTGCCCAAACGTCGCTGACATCGGCAAAGAGACCCGCTTTGACGAAGGGCGCCATACGGTTGCCAGCATACCATGCCACGACGTCAGGCGCGTCGGCGGTCAGGAAGTTGCGGATCGCGGACTTGTAGCCTTCGTGGTCGAAATTGTTCCACTTAACCTTGATGTCCGGATTCTTCGCCTGAAAATCCGCAATCAGTTGTTCCATCGCCTTCTTCGGCGCCGGATCCGACTGGTCGGAATTGAGAACGATTTCGCCAGCGCATGCCGCCGATGCGACGAGCATGTAGCTGAATGCTATAGAGCCGATATTCTTCAATAGGGTCAATTGATCCTCCACAGACCTCATGGGCGTTGGCCGCCCGCGCACACGTCACTCCCGTGTACGGTGGTTGATATTCATCATCCAAATTCGTAGAGCTCTACCGCCATACGGAAGATCGCTTCCGGTTTTCTAAGATCGAGACCCCGCCAGAGCATCTTCCAATGTTGATCGAAGACGAGTCAGTTCCAGTTCACGATGGCCCGACGCGCCATCCGCTTGTCGTTTTCGGCGATCATCGCTTTTGCGCTGGAGAAAGGCTGGAGGTGCGGCGCATGAGCGGTCCGCACATGCACAGCCAGGTGGAGCTCAACTACGTCCTCGATGGACGCATCACATATTGGTTCGACGGCCGCAGGCTCCAGATTTCGCAGGGGCAGCTCTGCCTTTTCTGGGGAATGATCCCGCACCAAGTCGTCGAGGTGACGGAGCCTGCGAACTTCGTCTGCCTCTATGTCCCCATGTCCGTGCTCGTCAACATGCGTAGCATGGGGAGCTTTCGGGATGCTGTCTTCCGCGGCGGCCTGATAGAGGCGCAAAGCGTCAGGCCGCACGACCGCGAAGTGCTTCTCAGATGGCGCGATGAGCTGCTGTCGGGCGATCCGGAGCTGGAACAGATTGTCCGCGACGAGCTGGTCGCTCGCATACGGCGGATTGCGCGGGAGGGCTGGCTGGACTTGCGCGAGCAGGGGTCGGCAATTGCTGCATCGCGTAACCAAGATCCTGACCGACTGCCAAAGGTCGAGAAAATGATCCGCTTCATTGCCGAACATGCATTGGGCGAGATATCGGCCATCGATGTCGGATTGGCGGCCGGACTGCATCCAAACTACGCCATGTCGGTATTCAAGAAGACGGTCGGTCTTACCGTCAATCAGGCCATAACGCGCCATCGGCTGGATACGGCCCAATCCCTGCTGATCTCCAGCGATCTTCCGGTGGCCGCCGTCGCGTTCGAATCGGGATTTGGCTCGCTGTCGCGCTTCTACGAGGCCTTCGAAGAGCGTTTTTCGACAACCCCGGCCAGATATCGGAGCGGCTTCGGTCTGGTGAGCGCGAAGCCTGCTCCGGCCGCCTAGCTGGTGGAGCAGGCTATCTCAGACCGAGCGCAAAAGCTCAGGCAAAGCCTCGAAGAGATCGGCGACGAGGCCGTAGTCGGCGATCTGGAAGATCGGGGCCTCTTCGTCCTTGTTGATGGCGACGATGACCTTACTATCCTTCATGCCGGCGAGATGCTGGATGGCACCGGAGATGCCGCAGGCGATATAGAGCTGTGGTGCCACCACCTTGCCGGTCTGGCCGACCTGCCAGTCGTTCGGCGCATAGCCTGCATCGACGGCAGCGCGGGATGCGCCGACCGCAGCCCCGAGCTTGTCGGCAACCGGAAGGATGACCTCCTTGAACTTTTCTGCCGAACCGAGCGCCCGGCCACCGGAGATGATGATCTTTGCCGACGTGAGTTCCGGACGGTCCGAGGTCGACAGCGCATCGGCGACGAAGCTGGACAGGCCGGGATTGGCGACCGCCGGGATTGCTTCGATCGTGGCCGAACCACCGTCTGCGGCAGAGGCGAAGGAAGCGGTGCGCACGGTAATCACGCGTCTGGCATCGGTCGACTGCACCGTCTGAATGGCATTGCCGGCATAGATCGGCCGCTTGAAGGTGTCGGCGGAGACGACTTCGATGATTTCCGAGACCTGGGCGACATCGAGCAAAGCGGCAACCCGCGGCATGACATTCTTGCCGACCGAGGTGGCCGCCGTCAGGATGGTGTCATAGGAAGCGGCGAGCGCCACGATCAGATCGGCAAGCGGTTCGGCGAGATTGTTGGCGAGGCTGGCATCGTCGGCAACCAGCACCTTGGAGACACCGGAGAGTTTCGCTGCCTGTTCGGCCGCAGTGTTGGCGCCCGCGCCGGCGACGAGAACGTGCACCTCGCTTCCCGTTCCCTGGGCAATCTGTGTCGCCGCCGTCAGCGCCTTGGCGGTCTGGTCGGAAAGGTGGTTGCTGTCATGATCAGCCAGAAGAAGAATGGCCATGGTGTCTAACTCCTCGTTCGGACTGGATTAAAGCACGCCGGCTTCGGTCTTGAGTTTTTCGACCAGCTCGGCCACCGACTTGACCTTGACGCCTGCCTTGCGGCCGGACGGCTCTTCGGTCTTCAGCACCTTCAGGCGCGGCTCGGTGGAGACGCCGAAGTCGGCAGGTGCCTTCTTGTCGAGCGGCTTCTTCTTCGCCTTCATGATGTTCGGCAGCGAGGCATAACGCGGCTCGTTGAGGCGCAGGTCCGTCGTGACCACCGCCGGCAGCTTGACCTCGATCGTCTGCAGGCCGCCATCGACCTCGCGGGTGACAGTCGCCTTGCCATCGCCGATCTCGATCTTCGAGGCAAAGGTTGCCTGCGCCGTGCCCAAGAGGGCCGCCAACATCTGGCCGGTCTGGTTCGAGTCATCATCGATCGCCTGCTTGCCGACGATGATCAGCCCCGGCTGTTCGGCATCGGCGACACCCTTGAGGATCTTGGCGACAGCCAGCGGCTCGACCTGATCGTCGGTCTCGACCAGGATGGCGCGATCCGCCCCCATGGCGAGCGCCGTCCTCAGCGTCTCCTCGGCCTTGGCCGGACCGATCGATACCACCACCACCTCTTCCGCCTTGCCGGCTTCCTTCAGCCGCAGCGCTTCCTCGACCGAGATCTCGTCGAACGGGTTCATCGACATCTTCACATTCGCAAGCTCGACACCCGTGCCATCCGCCTTCACGCGGATCTTCACGTTGTAATCAACCACCCGCTTCACCGGGACGAGAATCTTCATCACATATTTCCTTATGCGAGCGTGTAGGCGGTCTTGACCGAGGTATAGAATTCCGCCGCGTATCGGCCCTGTTCACGCGGCCCATAGGACGAGCCTTTTCGTCCGCCGAATGGTACGTGGAAGTCGACACCGGCGGTTGGAAGGTTGACCATCACCATTCCGGCCTCCGAGTTTCGTTTGAAATGGGTCGCATATTTCAGGCTGGTCGTCGCAATGCCGGAGGACAGGCCGAAATTGGTGTCATTTGCGACCGCAAGTGCCTCCTCGTAGTCCTTCACCCTGATGACTGCAGCGACAGGGCCAAATATTTCTTCGCGCGCAATCCGCATCTGATTGGTGGCTTCGGTGAACAAGGCCGGCTGCAGATAGAAGCCGGGCGTGCTTCGTTCCAGTTGCTCGCCACCGAATGCAAGCTTTGCGCCTTCCCGACGCCCGATATCGATATATTCCACATCCTGCTTCAATTGGCTTTCGTCGACGACCGGGCCGATATGAGTGCCGCCCTTGAGGGCATCATCAATAACGAGTCCCTTCATGCGTTCCGTCAACGCGGCGACAAAGCGGTCATGGATGCCTTCCGTCACGATCAGGCGGGAGGACGCGGTGCATCGCTGGCCTGTCGAGAAAAAGGAAGAGTTGGCGGCTGCTTCGACGGCGACGGAAAGGTCTGCATCGTCCAAAACCACAAACGGATTTTTGCCGCCCATCTCGAGCTGGAACTTCCTGTTATGCTCGATGGACGACAATGCGACGCGTTTGCCGGTCCCTACCGATCCGGTGAATGTCAGAGCGTTCACGTCGGGGCTGTCGAGCATGGTTTGCCCAACCACGCTGCCGCGGCCCATGACCAGATTGATGACACCGGCTGGCGCGCCGGCACGATGAATGATGTCGACGAGCGCCCAGGCGCAACCCGGCACCAGGTCGGCCGGTTTCAAGACGACGGTGTTGCCGTAAGCTAGTGCCGGAGCGATTTTCCAAGCGGGAATCGCAATTGGAAAGTTCCAGGGTGTAATCACCCCGACGACACCAACCGGTTCACGGGTGATCTCGACACCGATGCCGGGCCGAACCGAAGGAAGGATTTCGCCTGAAAGCCGCAGCACTTCACCGGCAAAGAAATCGAAGATCTGTCCCGCGCGGGTCACCTCTCCAATCGCCTCGGGAAGAGTCTTGCCTTCCTCTTGGGCGAGGAGCCGGCCAAGTTCTTCCTTCCGGGCCACGATTTCGTCGCCCGTCTTCTTCAAGACGGCATGACGCTCCAGGATCGGCGAACGCGACCAGGCTGGGAACGCCGTCTTTGCCGCAGCGATCGCGGCCCTGGTATCATCAGCGCTCGCGCGAGCATATTCCCCGACACTCTCGTTGGTGTTGGATGGGTTGATGTTTGCAGACGCGTCGCCCGCAACCCATTCACCGGCAATCAGGTTCTTGTGCAGCATGGAGATGGTTCCGTTCAATGCAGTCCGAGATAGGCCTTGCGGACTTCCTGGTTGTCGAGAAGAGAGGCGCTCTCGCCGGAAAGGTGGATCTTCCCGTTCACCATGACATAGGCTCGCTGCGAGAGCTTGAGCGCGTGATTGGCATTTTGCTCGACCAGAAAGATCGTCTTGCCCGTGGATGCGATCTCGCGCAGCACCTCGAATACGCGCTTCACTACGAGAGGCGCCAGTCCGAGCGAGGGCTCGTCGAATAGGATCAATTCGGGGCGAGCCATCATTGCCCGGGCAATTGCGAGCATCTGTTGTTCACCGCCCGACATCGTACCGGCTGTCTGGTTGCGACGTTCCTTGAGGCGAGGAAAGAGTTCGAACATGGTCGTTCGATCGTCCTCGAAATAGGCCATGCCGATGGGTGTCGTGCCCATCATCATGTTCTCTTCCACGGTCATTTCCTGATAGATCTGGCGACCCTCCGGAACGAGCGCGATGCCGCGGCGGGAAATCCTGTTCGTCGGTATGCGCGAGATGTCCTCGCCGCGATGTAAAATCCTGCCGGAAGAGGCGCGCGGCGCGCCGAAAATCGATGACAGCAATGTCGTTTTGCCTGCGCCGTTTGCGCCGATCAGGCTGACGATCTCGCCCTCGAAGATGTTGACGTCAACCGCTTTCAGGGCTTCGACCGGGCCGTAATGAGCATGGACGGCGACAAATTCCAGAAGCGGTATCTTTATACCGGAAGGCTGGCTCATGCTTGCACCTCCTCTTCACTGACACCCAGATAGGCCGCAACCACAGCGGGATCGTTGGCGACATGCGCGGGCGTGCCGTCGGAGATGACCTCTCCGTGGTCGAGTACGACGATATGGTTGGAAATGCGCATGACCAGGCTCATGTCGTGCTCGATGACGAGAACTGTTTGGCCGTGTTCGTTGCAGAGCCGTTGGATGACCTCGGACAGATCCCGTGTTTCGGAGGGATTGAGGCCGGCGGCGGGCTCGTCGAGGCAGATCAGCCTCGGCGCAGTGCACATCGCCCGAGCGATCTCAAGGCGCCGCTGGCGACCGTAAGGAAGTTCGGCCGCGAGGCGATTGGCATCCTCGACTAGGCTCATCTGCTCGAGCCAATAGTAGGCGCGATCCACCGCTTCGCGTTCGGCTCTCCGGAACCCCGGGGTGAAAAAGACGCCGCTCAGAAGATTGTTGCGTGTCGCAAGGTGCTGAGCGACGAGGAGGTTTTCGACGACCGACATCTCCTTGAACAGACGGATGTTCTGAAATGTCCTCGCGATGCCGGCGCGCGTTACGAGATGCGAGCCGCCGGAAATCGGTTTTGTAACCAGCTCGCCGACGTCCTCTGCACCATTAGTTCCGTTCAGGACGATCCGGCCCTCGCTTGCGCGATAGAACCCGGTAATGCAGTTGAACATCGTCGTTTTGCCGGCTCCGTTGGGGCCGATCAGCGCCGTAATCGAACCTCGTTCGACGCGGAAGCTGACATTGCGGTTGGCGATGATGCCGCCAAAACGCATCGTGACATTTTGGACGTCCAGTATGGGCTCACTCATCGTCTCGCCTCCAATTGGGTCTGGAGGGGCATTTCGGCGCTGCTCGCTTCCATCCTGGTGCTCGGGAAGAATGCCGGGCGTTTGATCCGAACCAGGCCGCGCGGCTTCCAAATCATCATCACGACCATGAGGACGCCGAACACCAGAACGCGATATTCCGCGAACTCTCGCAGCATTTCCGGCAGGACGGTCAGCACGAGAGCGGCAAGGATGACGCCGATGGTTGATCCAAGGCCGCCAAGGACAACGATGGCAAGGATGAGGGCCGATTCGAAGAAGGTGAAGGACGTCGGATTGACGAAGCCTTGGTGGACGGCGAAGAAGACACCGGCAAGCCCGCCAGTCGATGCGCCGAGCATGAAGGCGGTGAGCTTCGTGAAGACGTGGTTTACCCCCAGAGAGCGGCAGGCGACCTCATCTTCGCGCAGCGCTTCCCACATGCGCCCAAGCGGCATGACGCGAAGCCGCTCGACTACATAGATGACCATGCAGACGGCAAGGAAAAGTACGAGGTAGATGAACCAGAATTTGTAGTCCGCGCTGTAAGGAATGCCCAAATATTCATGCAGCGGAACGCCGCCTTGTTTTGCGGTGCGGGTGAATTCCAGGCCGAGGATTGTCGGCGGCGGAACGGGAGCGCCGTTTGGACCTCCGGTGAAATCGCCCCAATTGTTCAATATGAGACGGATGATCTCGCCAAACCCCAGCGTCACGATGGCAAGATAGTCGCCGTGCATCTTCAGCACGGGAAAGGCTAGGATCATCCCGCAGAGGCCGGCAAGGAACGGGGCTATGATCAAAGCCGTCCAGAATCCGAAGCCGACATATTGCGAGCCAAGCGCAAGCAGGTAAGCGCCGACTGCGTAAAAGGCCACAAATCCAAGATCGAGCAGACCTGCGAGACCTACGACGATATTCAATCCCAGGCCGAGCAGGCAGTAGATCAGCGCCAGTATGGCGACGCCGAGAAAGTACTTGTCCGCGACGAAGGGGAGGCTCAGTCCTGCAAGGAACAGGACAGCGAGAAGCAGCACCGGCGATTTTTCCTTGCCGGTCATGACCGTGACGCCGGCATTATTTCCGGCAAAGCGTTGCCTGAATCCCTTGCCCAATCTGCTGGACTGGAAAACCGAGATCGCAAGACGTCCAAGCGTGACGATTGCCGCCAATGTGACCGCCCGCATCAGTTGGTTTTGGAAGGAGAAGCCCTCCAGAACCAGTCCGGAGATCGGGCCGAACAGAACGATGCAAACGGTAAATGTGAGAAGCGCTTCCTTGGCAAGCGCAACTAGCCTGTGGGGTTTCATGTTGCCTGGCTCCTCATTTAGACTTTCTGGATTTCCGGGCGGCCCAGAAGGCCGGAGGGACGGAAAAACAGCAGGATGATGAGCAGCGCGAAGGCAAAGACGTCCTTGTAGTCGGTACTGACGTAACCGGCGAAAAGGGCTTCTGTTAATCCAAGCAGCACTCCGCCCAGCACGGCACCCGGCAGCGATCCGATCCCGCCGAGAACGGCGGCGGTGAACGCCTTGATACCCATGACGAAGCCGATGAAGAAATTGAAAGAGCCATAGTTGAAGGTGACGAGCGTTCCGCCGACAGCGGCAGTCGCCGCACCGATAACGAAGATCGTCGAGATGATGCGGTCGGTATTGACGCCAAGAACGGCCGAGATGCGGATATTCTGCTGGGTCGCCCGGCATTCGCGCCCAATTCGCGTGTAGTTGATCACGTAGGTCAGAATTCCCATGGCGATCAATGAGGCGAACAGGATCACGGTCTGCATATAGGTGATCTGCGCAAAATGGGTGTCATCGCCGAAGCGGAACGCGCCTTGAATGAGGGTCGGCACTCCCTGGTCTCGCGCACCCTGAGCGATCTGGACATAGCTCTGCAGCATGAGCGAAATTCCGATCGCCGAGATGAGTGGCGCGAGCTTGGTCGAGCCGCGCAGCGGCCGATAGGCGACACGTTCGATCGTCCAGCCATAGACGGCGGTGATGGCGCAGCTAATGACGAGCACCGTGATCAGCGCGAACGGAACGGATTGAACGCCGAAGAAGCTGAGCACCGCCAGGACGATAGCGGCAATGTAGGCAGAGACCATGTAGACGTCGCCATGGGCGAAGTTGATCATGCGGATGACACCATAGACCATGGTGTATCCCACGGCGATCAGGCCGTAGATCGTCCCCAGCGTAATGCCGTTGAACAATTGTTGAACCAGGATGTAAAAGTCCATGGCGAACCCCTCTTGTGTTTTTTAGGGCATGGATGAGCGCGCCGGACCGATGATCCGGCGCGCAGGCAAAGCTGCCTTACTTCACGAGAACGGGGGTTCCCTTGTCGTCGAAGTTGTAGAAGACGAACTTGAAGTCCTTGATGTCGCCCTTCTTGTCCCACGTGACCTTGCCGATCGCGGAATCAACGGTGTTGGTGCGCAGCCAAGCGGCCTGAGCCTTCAGGTCTTCGCCGGCCTTGAGCGCGGCAACGATTGCCTGAGCGTTCGCGTAGCCATACAGGACATAGTTTGCCGGGGTGATGTTCGCCTTCTTCAGCGCATCCTGAACGCCCTTCGTGGAGGGGTCTTCCAGCGGATCGGGTGTCGCCGAGTAGTAGACATTCTTCAGGTTCGCCGGGCCGCCGGCGGCGGAGACAAGTTCCGCCTGCGCGAAGGCGTCACCGGTGACGAATACGACATCGACGCCCTGTTCCTTAAGCTGGCGAACAAGCGGCCCGCCTTCCGGGATGAGGCCACCAAAGTAGACCGCGTTTGCGCCGGAGCTCTTGATCTTGGTGACAAGCGCGTTGAAGTCGCGCTCCCCGCGCGTCAAGCCTTCATAAAGGACCGGCTTGATGCCGCGTGCTTCGATGGTCTTCTTGACTGCATCCACCAGGCCCTGACCGTAGGTGTCCTTGTCGTGGATGAGAGCGATCTTGTCACGCTTCAGCGTATCCAGAATGAAGCTGCCGGCGACGACCGCCTGCTGGTCGTCACGACCGCAGCCACGGAACAGATTGTCAAAACCGCGATCGGTGACCGTCGGGTTGGTCGAGGACGGCGTCATTTCCAGAATGCCGGCATCGTTATAGACCTCGGATGCCGGGATTGTGCTGGACGAGCAGAAATGTCCGATCACGGCGTTTACTTTGTCCTGATCGACGAAGCGGTTGGCAACCGCGACGGCCTGCTTGGGTTCGCAGGCGTCATCGCCCTTCACCAGCTCGATCTTTTTGCCGTTGATGCCGCCGGCAGCATTTACGTCATTGATATAGGCCGACACCCCGTTGAACACCTGTTCGCCGAAGGTGGCGTTTGCGCCCGTGAATGGTCCGGCGACGCCGATCTTGATCGTGTCTGCCGCCAAGGCGTTGGAGAAGAGCAGGGCGGACGTGAGCATGGTCGCCGTCAAGAGCCTGGAAATCGATTTCATGGAATTTTCCCTCTGGTTGAAGCTACTTCGTTCAGGTTGATCAGATGCGGGTTCAGCCCGTATTCGCATGTTATTGATTCAAAGAACTACCTAATTTCATTAGGTAATTCTCGCTTTTTGGAGTTCGGGGCTTGGCGCTTTTTGCAGCGTTTTTAGCCCTCTTCCCAGTTGACAGTTATATGATAAGTGACATATACAAAGAACGTCAAGCGGAAATGTTGCGGCACCGCTTGTCGTGGAGGAGAATGCTCAGACGCGCGGCCGCATGGTTGCGGTCTCAACCGGATCTGACGCTTCGGGCGGAAGACAAAAGTGGGGAACAAGCTGGTGAACAACGCACCACGAAACTGCCGGGTCGGCGTCGACATCGGCGGCACCTTTACCGATATCGCGCTCGATCTGGGTGGCGCGCTTCACTCGACGAAGGTTTTGACGGATTACACGGCGCCCGAGCGCGCGATCCTGAAGGGTGTGAGGGCCGTCGCCGACATGGCGGGCATTGCGCTTTCGGAGATAGACATTCTCATTCACGGCACGACCCTTGCCACCAATGCGCTGATCGAGCGGCGCGGCGCGAAGACTGCCTTCGTGACGACGGAGGGTTTTCGTGATGTGCTGGAAATGCGCACCGAGAACCGTTTCGAGCAATATGACCTCAATATTTCCCTGCCGCCGGCCCTCATTGCGCGCGCCGACCGCTTCGTGGTGCGTGAGCGCGTCGATGCGTCGGGCAAGGTCCTCCTGACGCTAGACGAGGCCTCGGTGGCGGCTGTGGTCGAAAAGATCGCGGATGGCGGCTATGAGAGTGTCGCTATCGGCTTCATCCATGCTTATGTGAACGGTGCGCATGAGGTTGCCGTCCGCGACGCCATCCTGAAGCGTCTTCCGAATGTCTCGGTGTCGATTTCATCCGAGGTCTCGCCGCAGATGCGCGAGTTCGAGCGCTTCAATACGGTTTGTGCCAATGCTTATGTAAAGCCGGCGATCAAATCCTACCTCG
This sequence comes from Rhizobium cerradonense, assembly GCF_030182455.1. NCBI lineage: Bacteria > Pseudomonadati > Pseudomonadota > Alphaproteobacteria > Hyphomicrobiales > Rhizobiaceae > Rhizobium > Rhizobium cerradonense. The sequence goes on along the minus strand of NZ_JAQJCK010000006.1, from coordinate 226,439 downwards.
ATCGCCTCGTCGTCTCGCTGAAGGACATCGGCGTCGGTTGCCCGGTCTTCATGATCCATTCCGGCGGCGGCATCGTGTCCGTCGAAAGCGCCTCGGAATTTCCAGTGCGACTGGTCGAATCCGGCCCCGCCGGCGGCGCGATCTTCGCGGCTGATATTGCCCGTCATCACGGTCTCGACGCGGTTCTTTCCTTCGACATGGGCGGCACCACCGCCAAGATTTGCCTGATCGAGAACCAGGTTCCCAAGACGGCCAAGACTTTCGAGGTCGCGCGCACCTATCGTTTCCGCAAGGGTTCGGGCATGCCGATTTCCATCCCGGTCGTCGAAATGGTGGAGATCGGTGCGGGTGGCGGTTCTATCGCCTCCGTTGACGGCATGCGGCAAATCCGCGTCGGACCGCATTCGGCAGCGTCCGAACCTGGCCCTGCCTGCTATCAGCGCGGCGGCAAGAACCCCACGGTGACAGATGCCGACCTTATCCTCGGCAAGCTCGATCCGGAAAATTTCGCCGGCGGCGCCATCCGTCTTTCCATCGATGCGAGCCGCAGGGCGATGAGCGACGATATCGGATCGGTCATCGCGCTCGATCCGGAAGCGGCGGCTTACGGAACCTGCGAGATGGTGGATGAGAACATGGCCAATGCCGGCCGTGTTCACACCGTCGAGAACGGCAAGGACATTTCCGATTTTACGATGATCACCTTCGGCGGCGCGGGGCCGCTGCATGCGGCGCGCCTGTGCGAGAAGATGGGCATTTCCACTTTCCTTGTGCCTCCCGGCGCTGGCGTGGGCTCCGCCATCGGCTTTCTCAAAGCGCCGTTCGGCTACGAGTCCGTGCGCAGCGCCGTCTTCAATCTTTCGAGCTTCGATTTCGCCGAAGCCAACCGGTTGCTGGAGTCCATGAAGGCCGAAGCCCTCGGCTTCGTTGAAGGTGGTCTCGACAAGGGCGCACCGACCATCGAGCGCACCCTGTTCATGCGTTATGCGGGGCAGGGCTGGGACATTCCGGTGGCGCTTGAAGACGACCGGTTTGATGCGGCCAGCGCCAAAAAGATCACCGCTCTGTTCGAAAGGGAGTACGAGCGCTTCTTCGGCCGTGCCATCGAAGGCCTCGATATCGAGATGGTCAGTTGGTCGGTCAAGGCGAGCTCGCCGCTTCCGCCGGTTGATCGCGTTCCGCCGATCGCTGAAGGCAGCGTCATCAAGCCGAGCCAAACCCGCCGTCTGTTCGAAGCTTCGCAGGGCTCTTATCTCGAAGCAGGCATTCACGAGCGCACGAGCCTGAAGCCCGGCGACGTGGTCAAGGGCCCCGCCGTCATCGTGGAGCGCGAAACCTCCGCGGTTCTCACCTCTTCCTTCAAGGCAATCGTCCAGAACGATGGCTGCCTCCTCGTAACGCGGTTTTGAGGATAGCTACATGAACCAATCCATGATCGATATCCATATGCAGGTCATGTGGAACCGCTTGATCTCCGTCGTCGAGGAACAGGCGCAGACGCTGATCCGCACGGCCTTCTCCACCTCTGTCCGCGAAGCGGGCGACCTGTCCGCCGGCGTCTTTGACCTGGATGGTCGCATGCTGGCGCAGGCCGTCACCGGCACGCCTGGCCATGTCAACGCAATGGCGGAATCAGTCGCCCATTTCATCCGTGACATCGGCCCGGAGAACATCTTCGAAGGCGATGTCTACATCACCAACGATCCGTGGAAAGGCACGGGCCATCTGCACGACATCACCGTCGTCACGCCTTCCTTTCACCATGGCAAACTGGTCGGATATTTTGCCTCCACCGCCCACGTCGTCGACGTCGGCGGACGTGGCTTCGGTCCGGATGCGCGCGAGGTCTATGAAGAGGGTATCTTCATCCCGATCATGAAGTTCTTCGAGCGCGGAGAGCTGAACCGGACGCTGATCCACATTGTCCGCAACAATGTCCGTGAAAGCGACAAAGTGGTCGGCGATTTTCACGCACTTGCCGCCTGCAACGAGACCGGCCATCGCCGGCTCATCGACATGCTGACGGAATTCAATCTGGAAGATCTGTCGATGATCGGCGGCTTCATCCTCAAGCACAGCCGCGAGGCCACGCTGGAGCGGTTGAGGAACCTTCCGCACGGTTCATGGAACTACAGCCTCGATCTCGACGGCTATGACGAGCCGGTGCATCTGGCCGCAAAATTGACCATCGGCCCGGATGGCGTCGTAGTGGATTTCGATGGCACATCGGGCATGAGCAAGTTCGGCATCAACGTGCCGCTGGTCTATGCGAAGGCCTATGCCTGCTACGGCATCAAATGCGTCGTCGCTCCGGAAATTCCGAACAACGCGGCCTCCCTCGCTCCGTTTGACGTCGTCGCGCCGGAAGGCTGCATCCTCAACGCCAAGCGTCCTGCCCCGGTCGCCGTCCGTCACGTGCTCGGGCATTTCGTCCCCGATCTCGTTCTGGGGGCGCTTCATCAGGCGCTTCCCGGACAAGTGCCTGCCGAAGGTGCAAGCGCCCTCTGGAACTTGCATATGAGCGTGCGACCTGTTTCCGATCAGATCGGCGGCAAGGGTGCCGAAATCCTGATGTTCAATTCCGGCGGGTCCGGCGCACGCGCCTCGCTGGACGGGCTCAACGCAACGGCCTTCCCGAGCGGCGTCCATACCATGCCGATCGAGGCGACCGAAAATGTCGGCCCGGTCATCGTCTGGCGCAAGGAGCTGCGCGAGGGGTCCGGTGGCGCAGGCGCTCAGCGCGGCGGTCTCGGTCAGATGATCGAGATCGAAGCGGCCGAAGGTTACAGCTTCCGTTTCTCGGCGATGTTCGACCGGCTCAATCATCCGGCTCGCGGCCGCGACGGCGGACTTGATGGCGCATCGGGCGGCGTTTCGCTTGACGACGGCACGATGCTGAAGGGCAAGGGCCTGCAATTCGTGCCGGAAGGCCGGCGCCTCGTTCTGTCGCTTCCGGGCGGTGGCGGCTATGGCGATCCTGCCGAGCGCCCGGCCGAGGCCGTCGAGCACGATCTCAAGCACGGCTATATCACCAAAGAACAGGCCGCAGCCTATGGCAAGGGCGGCACCCGGGGAGGGCAGGCATGAACATGATTGCATTCGAAAGCAGCCGCACGGCCACCATCAAGTCGTCGCCGTCTATGGCGGTTTCCCTCGCCGCCAAGGCGATGCGGGCAAGGGGCGAGCATGTCGTCGATCTCTCGCTCGGAGAACCGGATTTCGATACTCCCGCCCACGTAGTCGAAGCCGCGATCGAGGCTATGCGCAAAGGGATCACCCGCTATACGGCCCCGGACGGCCTGCCGGAACTGCGCCAAGCAATCGTTGCCAAGTTCAAGCGCGAGAACGGCCTGGACTACGCAATGGACGAGATTTCCATCGGCAACGGAGCCAAACAGATCCTCTTTAACGCCTTCCTCGGCACGCTCGAGCCGGGCGATGAAGTGGTCGTTCCCGCACCCTATTGGGTTTCCTACACCGACATCGTTATTCTGCATGGCGGGACGCCCAAGGTTGTCCCTTGCGGAGTGGAAGACGCCTTCAAGATCACGCCGGAACGGCTGGAGGCGGCAATCACCCCTAAGACGCGTTGGTTCCTATTCAACTCGCCGTCCAATCCGACAGGCGCAATCTATACGGCTGAAGAACTGGAAGCGCTCGGCGACGTATTGGCGCGCCATCCGCGCGTTGCGATCATGTCCGACGAAATCTACGAGCATATCGTCTGCGGCGATGTGCCGTTTACATCCTTCGCCGTGGCGTGTCCGGCTCTCAAGGACCGTACCTTGATCGTCAACGGGGTCTCCAAGGCCTATGCCATGACCGGCTGGCGGCTCGGTTATGCCGCGGGTCCGAAAGAACTCACCAAGGTGCTGAACAAGCTTCAGTCCCAGAGCACAACATGTCCTTCCTCGATTACTCAGTATGCAGCCGCGGCAGCGCTGAATGGACCGCAGGATTTCGTGAGGAAAGCTGTCGAGGAATACAAGGCGCGCGGCGATCTCGTTGCACGGGGCTTCGGCGCCATTCCCGGACTTGAAGTGCGTGCGCCGGAGGGAGCATTTTATCTCTTCCCTAAATGTGCTCCCTATATCGGCAAGACGGCGCCTGACGGGACGAAAATCACCAACGACACGGCGCTGGCATCCTACCTCCTCACGGAGGGCAAAGTCGCCACCGTGCCGGGCGCTGCTTTCGGCGTCGAACCCTATATTCGCCTGTCTTTCGCAACGTCTCGCGAAAACCTCTCCCTTGCCATCGAATGGACAGCGGACGCGCTGGCCAAGCTTCGCTAATCAGGACGAATTCTCATGACCGACTACAAACGCACGCTTCTGACCGGCGCCGCCGGCGCTCTTGGAACCCAGCTCCGTAAATCCGGAACGAAGCTTGGGAAGATCGTTCGGCTTTCCGCGCGCAATTCCTGCGAAAACCTCGAGCCGCATGAAGAGGATTTTCCAGCAGACCTCGCTGATTTCGATGCGGTTTCCAGGGCCGTCGAGGGCTGTGAAGCCATCATCCACATGGGCGGCCAGGGCTTGGAAGCACCCTGGAAGACCATTCTCGATGCCAATATCGTCGGCAGCTACAACATCTACGAGGCGGCGCGGCAGCACGGCGTCAAGCGCATCATCTATGCCAGCTCCGTTCACGCCATCGGCTTTTACGATCGGACGGAAACCATCGACGGCAACGTGCCGACCCGCCCCGATAGCCTTTATGGCGTGTCGAAGACGTTCGTCGAGAATCTCGGCCGGTATTATTTCGACAAGTTCGGCATCGAAACCGTGAGCCTGCGCATCGGCTCGTCCTTCCCGGAGCCGACCGACCGACGCCATCTCATCACCTGGCTTTCCTATCGCGATTGCCGCCAGCTCGTCGAAAAGAGCCTGTCGGCCGAGCGCGTCGGTTTCATGGTTGCCTATGGAATGTCCAACAATAGCCGAGCGTTCTGGGATAACCGCACGGCGGCATCCCTTGGTTACAGGCCGGAAGACAGCGCCGACGACTACGCGGAAAAAGTGTTCGCAAAGACCAAGCAGGGTGATCCGAACGATCCCGCGGTTCGCTTCCAGGGCGGCAGCTTCGCGGCGGCTGGTCACTATGAAGACGAACACAAGTGAGGCGAGCCGATGCAAGCTTCCAGATCTGCATATGACGTGATCATTGTCGGGGGCGCAGTCGTCGGCAGCTCCGCAGCTTATTTTCTCGCGACTAATCCCGACTTCAAAGGATCGGTCCTCGTGATTGAAAAGGACTGGACCTATCAGCGCTCGGCAACGGCGCTGTCTTCCAGCTCCATCCGCCACCAGTTCTCGAACGCGATCAACGTGAAGGTCTCGCAGTTCGGCACGGAATTCATCCGCAATTTCAAGGAAAATGTCGCCGTCGATGACGACACCCCCGAAATCGGCTTCCACGAAGCGGGCTATCTCTTCCTGGCCGAGGATGAGCGTGGCGAGCAGGTCCTGCGCCGCAATCATGAAACACAAGTCTCTTGCGGGGCGGAAGTAACGCTTCTCGATCCGGAAGGCTTGGGCCGGCGATTTCCCTGGCTTAATCTCGAAGGATTGACGCTCGGCAGCACCGGCGAGCGCGGCGAAGGCTGGTTCGACAGCGTCGGTCTGCTGCAGGGCTTTCGAAAGAAAGCGCGCTCGCTCGGCGTCGAGTACATCGAAGACGAAGTCGTTGCTGTTGACAGGGAAGGAGACCGCGTCGTTTCCGTATCGACGAAGAGCGGCCAGACGATCGCCTGCGGCATGATGGTCAATACGTCCGGTACCAACGGCAAGAAGGTCGCGCGGATGGCCGGGCTCGACGTCCCCGTGGAGCCACGCCGTCGCTCTCTCTTCGTTGTCGACTGCCGCACGCCCTTGGAGGGTAAAGTTGGCCTGACCATCGATCCGACCGGCGTTTTCTTCCGCCCGGAAGGCAAGTTCTATCTGATGGGTACCTATCCGAAACACGATCCGGAAGTGGACCCGAACGATTTCGACGTCATGCATGACGAGTTTGACGAGGAAATCTGGCCGATCCTTGCAAACCGCGTGCCTGCCTTCGAAGCGATCAAGGTGGTCAACTCCTGGGCCGGTCATTACGACTATTGCACCCTCGATCACAACGTTGTTCTCGGACCCCACACGGACGTCAAAAACTTTCTCTTCGCCAACGGCTTTTCGGGCCACGGTTTGCAACAGTCGCCCGCGATGGGCCGGGGCCTGTCGGAGCTCATCACCTATGGGGGTTTCAAGACGCTCGATCTTGCGCCTTTCGGCTACGAACGGGTGGTAGCGAACCGACCCTTCCTCGAAGACGCCGTCATTTAACGAACAAGATAAGGGAACCCCATGAGGTACGAAACTTCAAAGCGCAGCGGCGGCCAGGTTCTGGTCGATGCCCTGCGGATCCACGGCGTCGATCGCGTGTTCGGTGTGCCGGGCGAAAGCTATCTTGCCGCGCTCGATGCTTTTCATGACGCAGAAGGTGCCATCGAATTCGTCATCTGCCGTCAGGAGGGCGGGGCGTCCTATATGGCGGAAGCCTATGGCAAGATGACGGGCAAGCCCGGCATCTGCTTCGTCACCCGCGGCCCGGGCGCAACGAACGCTTCCATCGGCGTGCACACTGCCTTCCAGGACTCCACGCCGATGATCCTGTTCATCGGCCAGGTGGCGCGTGACCAGATGGAACGTGAAGCCTTTCAGGAGATCGATTACCGGCGCATGTTCGGTCAGATGGCGAAGTGGGTGGTTGAGATCGAGGATGCGGCCCGCATTCCCGAATTGATCAGCCAGGCATTCCATCGCGCTGTCAACGGGCGCCCCGGCCCGGTGGTTGTGGCACTGCCGGAAGACATGCTGACCGACATGGTCGACGTTGCCGACACGCCGGCCTACCGGCGCGTCGAGGCCTATGCCGGCGAGCCGCAATTGCAGGAATTGCAGGCACTCCTGTCCAAGGCCAAGCGTCCGATGGCCATCGTCGGTGGCGGTGGCTGGACGCAGCAGGCGGTGGCGGATCTGAAAAGCTTCTCGGAAACTTTCAGCCTGCCGATCGCAGCCTCCTTCCGCTGCCAGGACCTCTTCGACAACACGCATCCGAATTATGCCGGCGACCTCGGGCTGGCGGCGGGACCGAAGCTGATTCAACATGTTAAAGACTGTGACCTGCTGATCTCGATCGGGGCCCGCCTCGGCGAAATGACCACCGGCGCCTATAGTTTGATCGACATTCCGGTTCCGAAGCAGACGCTTGTCCATATTCACCCCGGTGCGGAAGAACTGGGTCGCGTCTACCACGCGACATTGCCGATCAACGCCAGTGTCGCGGGCTTCTTGGCCCAGGCGGTGAAGCTCAAGCCTGCAGCGGCACCCGCCCGGACCGATTGGACGGCGGCGGCGCATGCCGACTATCTGGAAAACCTCAAGCATCCGCAGGTTCCGGGTCCTGTCCAGATGGGCGCTGTAATGGAATGGCTGCGCGGCCATCTGAAGCCGGACGCGATCCTGACGATGGGGGCAGGCAATTATACCGCCTGGGCGCACCGCTTCTATCAGTACCGTACCTTCCGAACCCAGCTTGGTCCGACCAATGGCTCGATGGGTTACGGTGTCCCGGCTGCGGTCGCCGCGAAGATCACTGATCCTTCGCGAACTGTCGTGGCCTTCGCCGGCGACGGATGTTTCTTGATGAACGGACAGGAGCTGGCGACCGCCATGCAATATGACGCACGCGTCATCTTCCTCGTCATCAACAACGGCATGTACGGAACAATTCGCATGCATCAGGAGCGCAACTATCCCGGCCGTGTGTCAGGCACCCGGCTGACGAACCCGGATTTTGCCTCGCTGGCCCGGTCCTATGGGCTGCACGGCGAAACCGTGGAGGTGACGGAGGATTTCGCCGGCGCCTTCGAACGTTGTGAAGCATCGGGCAAGCCGAGCCTGATCGAAATCCGGATCGATCCGGAAGCGCTGACGCCGAAGATGAGCCTTACGCAAATTCGCGATCAGGCAATCGCACAGGGCAAATAAAAAGACGATGCGCCGCCCGGCAAACGGGCGGCGCAGGCCACTTTTTCTCCGCTACTGCTCCGTTTCGCTGCTCACAGGCTCATCGAGCAGCGCGCGATAGCGATTGAGGCTTTCTTCCAGATGGGTTGCCAGCGCGCTTTTTGCCGCCTTAGGATCGCCTTGAGTAATGGCGGATAAAATGGCGGCGTGTTCCTTGTTGATCTTCTTCAGATAGGTGCCGTAATTGCGTGCGGATTGCCGATGCTTCAGCAGCAGATCGAAATTGATCCTCTCGATCACCGCTTCCAGAAAGTTTGGGAAATGTGGATTGCGGGTGGCGCGGGCAATGGCGAGGTGAAATTCGAAATCAGCGCGCGCTTCGACTTCCGCATCTTCCGTTGCAAGCGTTTCCAGCCGATCGTAGGCGCGTGCGATCTCAGCAAGAGCTTCCGGCGTACGCCGCGTAGCGGCAAGCGCGACGGACTGCATCTCCACACCAAGCCGGAGTTCGAGGATCTGCATGGCCGAGCGGATGTCCTCGATGCGGCCTATCTCGAAATTGAGGGCCTTGGCATCCTTTTCGCTCACATAGACGCCAGCGCCCTGACGCGCGGTGACCCGGCCTCCCACTTTCAGGGAGGTGAGCGCCTCGCGAATGACGGTCCGGGAAACGCCGAACTCTTCGCAAAGCTGCGCGCTTGACGGAATCTTCTCGCCGGGCGCATAAAGACCGGAATCGATGCGCTCACTGAGTTTCGCAACAACGATTTCCGCGAGATTTCCCCGTTGCGTGATGATCGACACCTGATTTTGCTCCGATTTTCCTGGGCCGAATTTAGCACATATCACATATCATGCCACATTTGATCGCGGCATGGTCGTGCTAATCTGCAATTATTTCATTCAGCACTTCAAACGGATGCGAGATTCTTTTGTGATCTATCTGCTTGACTTGAGACCGGCATGAATAACCTGTGGCCATCAGCATGTTGGTTTTATCCTCGGCTTCAATCTCGCGTTTCCAGCTCATTGCATAAAGCCGCTCCGAGATGGCGCGGTTGCGCGCTTCATGGCCGAAGGTGCCTGCCATGCCACAGCAGCCGACGTCAGCCGTCTGAAGTTCGATGCCTAACCTTCCGAACACCGCTTTCCATTGCCCCAGGGAAGCGGGCGCGTTCGTGCGTTCCGTACAATGGGCCAGCAATCGGAACCTCTTGCCTTCGGCGGTCGATGGCAGGGCGCCGAGCCTGTCGACATTGGCCGTTAGCCATTCCTGCGGCAAGAGGACGGTTGCCTTCAGCTTCGCACCGACCGCGCTTTTGTATTCGCTGCGATAGGCAAGTGTCATCGACGGATCGAGGCCGACGAGAGGCACGCCGCTATCGGACAGGCGATTGAAATAAACGGCGGATTGCCCTGCAGTCCTCTCAAAGCGGCCGAGATAGCCATGGACATGCAACGCCTTGCCGTTGGTATGATGGGCGGCGAGAAAGGGCGACAGGCCCATTTTCCGCGCCAGTTTTATCGCAGCGACGGCAACTTGCGGGTCGAAATGCTCCGTGAAGCTATCGGGAACGAAAATGACGCTCCGTTTCCGTTCGTCAGGCGACAAGGCTTCGATCCGGCTGGGGGTCGCGATCGGCACGCCCAGGCGGGCAGCCTCTCGCGCCAGGGAGAGGCGTGGAAGCAGCGGCAGCGCCGTCAGCCCGGCGACATGCATCAGCTTCTGGCCCACAAGCGTTCCCACGAATAGGTTGTATGCGGGACGCATCCGAACCATCAAGGGCAGAGTGGTCTCGATGGTCGCGACGAGCAGATCCTTCATGGGGCGCAGGTAGCGTCCGTAATAAAGCTCCAAAAACTTGGAACGAAACGATGGGACGCTGACCTTGACGGGGCATTGGCCGGCGCAGGCCTTACAGGCCAGGCACGTGTCCATCGCAGCGCGCACCTCATGCGAGAAGTCATCCCGGTTTTTGGGATTGAGTGAGTTCAAGGCGCGCCGGGCGAGATCAAAAACGGGATTGGCGCCGCGCGCCCGCTCTGCTTCCCTGCGCGGATCGACGCCCTTCTCGGCAAGGAGCCGCAGCCATTCCCGCATCAGTGCGGCACGGCCTTTTGGAGAGAAGCGTCGGTCGCCTGTCGCCTTATAGGAAGGGCACATCGGGCTTGCTTCGTCAAAGTCGAAACAGGCGCCGTTGCCGTTGCAATAGGCGGCATTGTCGAAGGCGGCGCGGATCTCGTTGCCGAGAACGCGGTCGACGCTGCCGCGAAGCGGCACCTCGTCTATTTTCAGAAGCGGTTCGTTTGAAGGCGCCGCGATCTTGCCGGGATTAAGCCGGTTCTCCGGATCGAATGCCCGCTTGATCTCCTGCAGGCAGGGATAGAGGTCGCCAAAGAATTCCGGCACATATTCCGAACGCACGCCCTTGCCGTGTTCGCCCCAAAGGACGCCGCCATATTTGCGGGTGAGCGCCACCACTGCGTCGCTGATGTTGCGCACCAATGGGACATGATCTGCGCGGGTTAGGTCGAGCGCCGGTCGCACATGCAACACGCCGGCGTCGACATGGCCGAACATGCCGTATGAAAGGCCCGCACCGTCCAGCAATGCACGGAACTCGCGAATATAGGCCGCGAGGTTTTCAGGGGGAACAGCCGTATCTTCGACGAAGGGCACGGGCCGGACCGGCCCTTCCACATTGCCGAGCAGGCCGACGGCGCGCTTGCGCATCGACCATATCGCTTCGATCTCGGCATGGCTCCGCACCACCGTGTAACCTCTTCGGCGTGCATTTGCACCGGTATCGATAGCTGCGGTTATCTCGGATAACTTGCGTTCAAGCTCGTCCTCATCGTCGGCGAGAACTTCGGCGATATTAATCCCGTTTGCCGATCCGATTGCATCATCGGGGAAAAACCGGGCGATGCTGTTCCAGACAATGTCGCTCTTGGCGAGCTTCAAGACTGTCTCGTCGATCGTTTCTACCGAAGCGACTTTGAGCGCCGCCAGGGTCCGGGCATCCTCCAGCGCCGTGTTGAAATCGCCATATCTGATGTTGATCAGCGCGGCGTGGGCCGGAAGCGGCAAAAGATTGAGCTCCGCCTCGGCGATTATCGCCAATGTTCCCTCCGAGCCGCAGAGAATGGCGTTGAGGTCGAAACGCCCGTCGGGATGCCGTATGTGGGCGAGATCGTAACCGGTCATATAGCGATTGAGGTTCGGAAAGACCTCTGCGATCCGGTCGTGCTTTTCTCTAGCGATCCGGTCGACCGTCCTGTGGATCTCTCCAATCCGGTCCTGGCGCGCTGCAGCCTCGGCAAGCGCTGCCGCATCCAGTGGGCGCGACCACCATTCGGAGCCGTCGACGAGCACGATACGCAGGCCGAGCACATGGTTGCTGGTCTTTCCGTAGAGACACGAGCCCTGGCCGCAGGCATCGGTGGAAACCATACCGCCGATGGTCGCGCGGTTGGAGGTGGAAAGCTCAGGCGCAAAGAAGAGGCCGTATGGCTTCAAGGCGCGATTCAACTGATCCTTGACGACGCCGGCCTGGACGCGAGCAACCCTTCGGACCGGATCTATGTCCAGTATGCTGTTCATATGCCGCGAACAGTCGACCACAACGCCCGATGTCAGCGATTGTCCGTTGGTGCCGGTGCCGCCGCCTCGTGGTGCAATCGCGATCGTGCGGAAGGCCGGTTCCGAAAGGACGGTTGCGACAATTTTCAGATCTTCGGCGCCCTTCGGAAAAAGAATGGCTGCGGGCTCGACCTGATAGATGGAATTGTCGGTCGCAAAAACCGTCCGCGTCGCGGCGCCGGTTTCTATGTCACCGTTGAAGCCTGCTTCAATGAGCCGTTCGAAGAAACTGGCCGGGGGCAGGGGCGTGACGAAATTCGCCCGCAGACGTGGAATCATCGGAAAACCTTTATAAAGCGCTTGAGCTTTGTCAAAGTTGGCATATAAGTGATAACATACAAATTAGGTGACGCAACGCAAAACAACGAGGTGGAACTTGAAGAACCAAACCGCAATCATCGTCGGTGGCGCATCTGGTCTCGGGCTGACGACAGCGAAGCTTATGATCTCTCATGGTGCAACCAAAATCGGCCTGATCGACCGCAATGAACAATTGCTGGCTTCGTCCGCGCAGGTGCTGCGTGCTCTCGGCGCAGAGGTGGCGACGGCGGTCGCCGACATCTCCCGCGCCGAAACGGCGCATCGGGGTTTCAACGAAATCGTCGGGCAGCTTGGTCGCATCCATGTCCTCGTCAACAGTGCCGCGATTTATCCGCGTCGGCCGATTCTCGAAATCACCGATGAGGAGTGGGATCTCGAAAACGCCATCAACGTCAAGGGCACCTATCACATGATGGTAGCTGCCGTACTTCATATGCGCCAGCATGTGAATGCTCCGGAAGTGACGGGACGCATCGTCAACGTCACCTCGGTCGACGCCTTCAAGGCACATCCCCAGAATGCCCACTATGCCGCGACCAAGGCAGCCGTGGTCAGCCTGACCAAATCTTTCGCTCAGGAATGCGCCAAGGATCAGATTCTCGTCAATTCGGTTGCGCCGGCCGGCTTTGCGACCGATCGCGCCAAGGAACTTGGCTTCCTGCCGGAACTGGCCAAGGCCAGCGCGCTCGGCCGCGCAGCTGAGCCGGTCGAAATGGCGGAGTGGATCGTCATGATGGCATCAAGCCGCAACACCTATGCCACCGGTGAAAACGTCGTCATCAGCGGAGGCTACATCTATGTCTGATGTCTATCGCACCGTGGTCGTAACCGGAGCGACCAGCGGTATCGGCAAGGCGATTGTCGTCGCTCTTAGGCAACGCGGATTCACGGTCTATGCGGTCGGCCGCAACGAAGATGTGCTCAAGGAACTCTCCGAGACCAGCGGTGCGATCCCGATCAAGGCGGATGTGCGCGATACGCAGAGGATCGCCGAAGCGCTGAATGGCATAGAGGTTGATATCCTCATCAACAATGCCGGCATCCTGTCGACCCGGGCATCCTTCCATGAGATCGATCTGGACGAGATCGACGCCATGATCGACGTCAACCTGAAGGCGCCGATGCGTCTCACGCGGGCGGTTGTGCCGGGCATGGTGGAACGCAGGCGCGGTCATTTGATTTTCATCGGCTCGATCGCGGGGCGGGCCGCTTTCCCGAATTCGTCGGCCTATGGCGCCTCCAAAGCCGGCTTGAGCCTGTTCTGCGACAATCTTCGTCTTGATTTGCTGGGGACATCGGTGCGCGTCAGCGAGATCGTCCCCGGACGTGTCGAGACCTCACTTTACCGCACCTCTATTCCGGATGGTCAGGCGAATGCCGTGCTCTATGACGGCTATCGCTCCATTCAGCCTGAAAACATCGCTCGCGTGGTCGAAAACATCATCGACCTGCCGGTCTTCGTCGACGTCTCGCGTGTCGAGGTCTATCCGACGGATCAAGCAGCGGGCGGGGGAACCATGGTCAAATTCCAGCAGTGAGAGCAGACCTATCTCCTTGATTTCTGTTCGGTATCTGGAGGGGGACCGATGGCAGACACCACTGCAATTGAAAGGGCGGCGCCTATGCTTTGGCCCCATGAGGACCGGGCGTTTGTGCTTGAGGAGGTACATGCCCGGCCGTTCAGGCCGATCGAAACGCCGGCACGTCTTTTGCATTTCGCGTTTCTTTCAGCGGGAGCCGAACGGGACACTGAGCGCGAAGCGCTTTCGCTTTACTGCCAGGAAAACGGCCACGACCCCATTCCGGCCAATGCGAGACATCATCGCGTGTCGTTCGGCGATATTCATCTTCGCTGGGAACGGCACAGCGAATTTGCGACCTATTGCTGGTATTACAAGCATCCCGCCCAGGCGGATTTTGCTGCGGAACCGGCAACTCTTGCTCCGCAGATGTATGCCATTCTCCAGCCAGGCCCGCACCTCGTCGCCATCGACCTGCACATAGTTGATGTGTCTTCGGCGCCCGATATCGATGCAATGTTCGCAAAGGAGTCCCTTTGCGTCATGACCGCCGAAAAAGGGGGCGTAATAGTTGCCACGGATTTCAAGCCGGACGCCGGCGGCTTCGTCAAAATTCTCGTGGTCAACAATGGCGTGCCCGCCATGCGGATTGGTGCGCTTGCCCAGAGACTGCTTGAACTCGAAACCTATCGAGTCCTCGCTCTATTATGTCTGCCCGAAGCTCAGCGTCTGGAGCCGTCCGTGCGCCAGATCGAGCGTTCACTGGTCGATGCAACGCAGGAAATGACGCAAACCGTCTCGCTGGAAGACAACGAAAGCTTGCTGGATAAGCTCGTCGTGCTTGCAGCACGCCTTGAAGCAGGTGCGGCGAAATCCCTGTTCCGCTTTGGAGCAAGCCGCGCCTATCAGAATATTGTTCTCGGAAGGATCACCGCAATCGGTTTCGAACCGGTGCCGGATCGCGAAACCTTTCAGGCATTCCTCAATCGGCGCATGGCGCCGGCGCTTCAAACATGCTTTTCGCTTGAGGAAAGGCAGGTCAACCTTTCGCGGAAGCTGGCGCGCGCGACCCAATTGTTGCGAGCGAAAGTCGATGTGGCGATGGAGCGACAGAACAGGGACATTCTGCAGACGATGAGCGAACGCGCTCAGCTTCAGCTACGTCTCCAGCAGACGGTGGAGGGGCTTTCGATTGCGGCTGTCAGCTATTACGTCGTTGGGCTGCTTGGCTATTTCCTTAAAGGTTTGGCGCATGGAATCCATGCATTCGACGCGGAATTGGCAATGGGATTAGTAAGCCCGATAGCTGTCGTCTTCGTGGCAACCCTTATCCGCCAGCGCACGAAACACTTCCATTCATCCAGCAATTCTCACAATTACAGCACTCGCTGAGGGTCACATCATGCGCCGCAAGATCGAAAATCAGCCGAACGAAGTCTCAGACCTTGCCGACAATTATGGGCCAATTGCCATCAAGGCGGTGCTTGCCGCCTTCAGCGTGAAGATGCCAAAAGCTGAAAAGACCAACACGGCAGAAGATGATTTTCCACGGCACCCGGACTTTCATGGCTATGAGGTAGACTAATCTTCGTCTTCCCTGTTGAGCGCCAGAAGAACGCCGTTCTATTGAGCGAATGAACGTAGCTGTTCGTAAGTGCTGGCGCTCAATCGGATGCCATCGCGCTCTGACGCTGCTCGTGTCCTATACCTTCGGTCTGACGGCAGTCGTGTTCCGCCGGACTGCCGGACCAATTCAATCAGATGGGCAACCCGGCTTGCAAATGCGTTATTGTTTCCGCACGTCGGATCAATAAGGATCAGAGCCTGCCCGGTTTTCGGGGTTTCTGCACCGGGATGAGTCGAGAAATCGACCTCCGTTGAAAATTGACCACCCGTTAGCCCAGATGCCAGAACCTCCACCATGAGTGAAAGGGCGAAGCCCTTGTGGCCGCCGAACGGAAGAAGAGAACCGCCCGCAAGAATTCTTTTCGGATCCTCGCTCAACTGGCCCTCGGCATCGACTCCGGTGCCCGGCGGAACGTTATGGCCCTCACGCGCCGCGATCCGCAGATCGCCATTCGACATTGCGCTGGTCGCGAAGTCGAAAACGAAGGGATCAGCGCCCGCAACCGGTGTTGCAAAGGCAATGGGGTTGGTTCCCATGATCGGCTTCGCACTTCCCGGAGGCGCAACGCATGCCAGTCCGGACACCATCGAAAGTGCGACGAAACCCTTTCTGGCAAACGGTTCAAGATCTTGCCAAAGCGCACTGAAATGATGCGAGTTCCGGATCGCGAGGACTGCCGCGCCGTATCTTGAAGCTTTTTCGATCAACAGCGGCGTGGCAGCCGCTAGTGCCGGTTGAGCAAAGCCGTTCCTGGCGTCGACGCGAACGAAGGCCTCGCCGCCATCTTCGATGGTAGGCACTGCCTTACCATCCACCCAGCCGCTCCCAAGCGTGGCAACATAACCGGGAATACGAAACACGCCATGGCTCATGCTGCCGTCGCGTTCACATCCGGCACAATTTTCGGCCAGGATCGCCGCATTCGCCTCGGAGACCCCGAAGCGAACAAAGATCTTGACCAATAGCAATTTTAGATCGCCAAAGCTGATACGGATGGAGTCTTCTGGATTTTCGATCATCCGATTAATCCTTCGAGACCGGCGTATGGCTCGACATGTATCAATGGCAAGATTTGCCTCCTAGATATCCATGGGCCAAGTGTCCGAGAGGCGATAACCCGCTTGAAATGGGTCGCTAGGATCGACCATTAGCTGTTTCGTACCGATCACCCACGCCCGGCCTGAAATGATCGGATTGATGCCGAGCTTGCCGTTGATGTCAACTTCACTGTCGATGCTGCAATGGAATTCCGTATCGAGCAACGAGGTGCCCACGAACTTGTCGCCCGGCTTCATCTGGCCCTTCGCATGGAGAATTGCCATTCGCGCCGAGCATCCGGTCCCGCAAGGGGAACGGTCGATCTTACCCGGACGTATGGCGACGGCATTCTTGCCCCAAAGCACGCCGTCCTTCATGACCACAGGATCGGTGATTTGGCAGAATGAGATGTGGCCCCAGTCGTTTGCCGGATGCTTGAAGCCAAGCTGTTCGTTCGCAGCTTCTGTGATCTTTACGCCAAGCCGGGCGATATCTCGAGCCTGGTCGGGCTGGAGCTGCAATCCCAGCGACGCCGCGTCGACGACGACGAAGCTGTCGCCGCCATAGGCGGTGTCGACAGTCAAGGTGCCAATTCCTTCGACTTCGAGCTTGGCATCGAGCTTATCGGCGAAGGAAGGAACATTCCGCACACGGATACGCTCGGCCTTGCCATTGCGGCACTCTGCCTCAACCTCGATCAAGCCGCCTGGCGGTTCCAGCACCATGCGCGTGATCGGTTCCTGCATCGGGATAATGCCGGTATCGAGAAGGACGGTTGAGACGCACATGGAGTTTGAGCCCGACATGGGTGGGGTATCGGCCGGCTCCATGATGATCCAGCCCATCTGCGCCTTCGGGTTCTTTGGTGGGACAAGAAGGTTCACATGTCTGAAGACTCCCCCGCGAGGCTCGTTCAGGACGAAGTTCCGCAGCGTTTCGTCCTCAGCGATCCAACGAGCCTGATCCCAGACGGTTGCGCCCGGCGGTGGGGCGACGCCGCCGACGATAACATCGCCGACCTCGCCTTCGGCGTGGCAGCTAACAACGTGCACAACCTTTGACGTTCGCATCTTCGTTCCCCATGGATTATGTCACATTCGCATCAATTTCGGATAACGTATACGATCTACGAAAGGTGAGTCAAGGCTGGCTTATGGAAGATGGCGTACGGAAGCATCTGCGACGTTGGACGTCCCGACAAATGCGGAAGCCTTGAGAACAAAAGTGGCCTACGATATTGCTCGCCTATCGAGAACCAAGGACGCGAACCGGGAATGCCGTTTAACTCAGAGCAGGCTACGAATTTGGGAAGCGTCCCAACGGCTTCGGACGTAATCGTCAAGTTCATCCGCGATTCCATCATTGATGGGACGCTCGACGAGGGTGAGCCGATCCGCCAGGACGAAGTCGCCCGCATGTTCAACGTCTCCAAAATCCCTGTTCGGGAAGCGTTGAAGCGCCTGGAGGCCGAAGGTCTCGTCGCTTTCCAGAGAAATCGCGGAGCGGTGGTGACGCCGACCTCCGAGCCGGAGCTCGTCCAGATTTTTGAGGTACGCGCGATCCTGGAATCCAGCGCGATAAAACTTTCAATTCCTCAAATGACAGAGGAGACTTACGCACAGGCGCAAGCCTATTGCGACGCGTTTGCTCAGGAAACGGACATCGGACGATGGGCCGAGCTCAATTGGCGTTTTCATTCACGGCTCTATGAGGATGCCCACAGGCCGTACATGGTGAACATGATACGGTCGGTGAATGATCGGATCGAACGCTACTTGCGGATTCAGCTCACGCTTTCGAACGGGCATCAGGTCGCCGACGATGAGCATCGTCAGATCCTCGAACTTTGCCGCAAGCGGGACGTCGAGGGTGCCGGCAGTCTTGTCTACGCCCACATTATGCGGGCGTGCCAATCTCTGATGGAGCACCTTCCCAAGGGCACCGCGTTGGCTCCCGCAACTAAGCGACCCTAAGGCGGACTTCTCCGCGGCGGACGGCGTTCGCCTCGCGATCACGTGTGTTCAGCCATCTCAGCGAGCATCTCTCGAAAATCGCTCCGGCGTTCCCGCCCGGCTGCAGATTCCCTCCGCGTCGGTGCAACGGCTGAGAAATTCTGGATCTTTGGCGAAATTCGTTGTTCTGGCAATAGCTTGGAATGTACATTAGAGTACACAAAACAACCATAGATGAAAATTTAATAGACATATATGTACATTTTGCTTGTTACGCTGATCCGCTTTTGCTAGAAGCTCTCCCAATCCGCTCGATGGGATGACGGGACGCGTGAGAACGCCGCTGGGGAAGGCCCTCGTCCATCGATGCACGACCGCTGTGAGTTTCCAAAAGAGGAGACGTGATGCGATGCCCATGAAAATCACCGGAAGCGGCGCGTTGTCCGACGACGCTTCAAATGATCTGCCGATGCCAAATCGTCGGCGAGGAGAATGACGCAATCTCCATCGGCTCAGGGCCGGCGTCACGCGGCTTTCAATCGATCGATAGACAGATGGGTTAACCTTCGGGACAGGTTCTGCGGCACCCTGTTCCTATCGACTGCCGCTAAGAATAGAGGGAACTCAATGAAGTATTTGCTTGCATCTACATGTCTCGCCGTCGGCTATTTGGGCCTGTCACTGCCTGCCTCTGCCGCCGGCTGTGGCACCGTCACCCTTGCTTTGCACAATGTTCAAAGCGCGGAAGTCCTGACGTATGTCGATAAGTTCATCTTGGAGAACGGTTACGGTTGCAGCGTGGAAACGATGCCCGGCGACACCGTGCCGTCGACGACGTCCATGGTTGAAAAGAGCGAACCTGACGTTTCGTCGGAGACCTGGGTTGATCTTCTGCCGGAAATCGTTCCTCGCGGCCTGAAGGAGCAGAAGATCATCGAGGCGGCAAAGGCGCTGCCGGACGGTGGTGTTCAGGGCTGGTGGATTCCGAAATACGTTGCCGAGGCGCATCCGGATATCAAGACGATCGACGATGCGCTCAAGCATCCCGAACTCTTTCCCGATCCTGAAGACTCGAGCAAGGGTGTGATCTTCAACGGAGCCCAGGGCTGGGGCGCAACCGTCGTTACCGCACAACTCTTCAAGGCTTACAACGCAACCGACAAGGGGTTCAACCTCCTCGACCCCGGCTCTGCGGCCGGTCTCGATGGTGCGATAGCCAAGGCTTACGAACGCAAAGAAGGTTTCATCACCTATTACTGGGCTCCGACTGCGTTGCTCGGAAAGTACGATATGGTGATGTTGAAGTTCACCGTTCCGCAGGATGCTGCCGAGTGGAAGCGTTGCATCACCAATCTTCAGTGCCCGGATCCCAAGCCGGCCGCTTGGCCCGTCGACAACGTCTACACCGTTCTGACGAAGAAGTTTGCCGACAGCGCCCCGCCGGAAGTCCTCGAATACTTCAAGACGCGCGGTTGGAGCAATGCGACCGTCGGCAAGGTGATGGCCTGGGAGACGGAAAACCAGGCGACCGGCGACGAAGGTTCCAAGCATTTCCTCAAGGAAAACAAGGATATCTGGACCAAGTGGGTTCCTGCCGACGTAGCAAAGAAGGTTGAAGCTGCTTTGTAAGTCTTAAGCGAGGGCGCGCGACGCTTCGCGCGCCCTAACTTATCGCCCACCGGCTTAAAGCCTATTTGCCTTTCCGAGGCATTGGTGCATCCCGCTCTTGCGCGGCGAGTTTCCTTATCCAGTCTCGAACTGTCTCCGCCGCCACCGAAAGTTCACGGTTACTGTTCCAGGTAAGGTAGTAGCCGCCGGGCGCCGGTATGACGAGATCGGTGAAGCGGACGAGTTCGCCCTTTTCCACGAGCGGCCCGACCAACCGATGCCAGCCGACCACCAGCCCCTGGTCTGCCATGGCAGCTTGCAGCGCCACGCTGAATTTGCCGAAGCGTCTCACATTCGCAGAGCTTGAGGCGACGCCTGCGCGCACCAATACCTCCTCCCAGCCCATCCAATCAGGTTCGACCCATTCGACGTTCAACAACGGAAGGTCACTCAGATCGGCAGTCGTTGCGCCTTGATGCCGTTCCGCAAATGCTGCGCTGCACACAGGATAGAGGCAATCGTCAAACAAAAACTCCGCCGTCTCGTCGATCCATGCGCCAAGGCCATAGCGGATTCTGAGCTCCACCTCGGCCCGGCGAAAATTCTTGACGTTATCGGAGATCAGGTGATCGACGGTTATTTCTTCAAAGGTCCGCCAGAAGTCCGGCATTCGCGGTACGAGCCACATCGTAGCGAAGACGTCGCTGCAAGCGATCGTGACGTTTCGAGCCTTGTCTCCACGTCGAATGGAATTGATGACATCTGAGGCGCGGGCAAATCCGGTCGCCAGGGCGTTGTATAACTCTTCGGCAGGCGCTGTCAGCGTCACTCCTCTCGCCTTGCGGGCAAACAGCAATACGCCAACATCGTCCTCCATGGCCTTGATCTGCCTGCTCACCGCCCCAGGCGTGACGTTCAATTCGGCGGCAGCCAGCGTGAAACTTCCATGTCGTGCAGCGGCTTCGAAAGCTGCCAGCGCCGTAAGGGAAGGAAGGCCGTAAAAGCGACGAACCAATTGTTTTTCTCCACTCTGGAACCGACACGATACGCCATCGCCACGCCGAGAGCGATGGTGAAAGGCTGCTTCTCCCAATCATTGTTGGGGAGGAGGCTCCCGTTGGAAATGCCTGACAAGATTGAGATTAACTCACAGCATTGCTGAGTTTTAAGTGCGTTGTCTTCAACCCGCAGATGCCGTTTTCATGCTTGGAGAGCACGCCAATTATCGGCGTCGTCCAAAGCCTCAAACAAGCAATAGTGGGTGAAGATGAGCCTGAACGAACCTGCAGCCACAAATCAGATTTCGGCGTCTTTGCCGGATCGCATGAGCGGTGTCGAGCTAGTTGGCCACGGTGGATTTGATAAGCTTCAATACCGGGACGATATTCCGGTTCCGAGGCCAGGCCCCGGCGAGATCCTGATCCGTGTTGCCGCCGCTGGCGTCAACAATACCGATATCAACACACGGATCGGATGGTATTCGAAGGCGGTAAGCGCAGGAACGGAAACCGGCGCGACAGAAGGTTTCCAGTCTGCGAAAGATCTCGATGCCAGTTGGTCCGGCACGCCAATGACATTTCCGCGAATTCAGGGTGCGGATTGCTGCGGCCGCATCGTTGCCGTTGGCGAGGGAGTGAACGTGGAACGCCTGGGCGAGCGCGTTCTCGTTCGCAATATGCTGCGGACCTATGTTGGATACCGGCCCTACGAATGTTGGACCTTCGGTTCCGAATGCGACGGCGGGTTCGCTCAATATGCGAAGGCGCCGTCTGCGGAAAGCTACAAGGTCGACTGCGATTGGAGCGATGTCGAACTCGCGTCCATACCCTGTGCCTATTCCACGGCGGAGGGCATGCTTCATCGCGCTAACGTAAGCTATGGCGAACGTATTCTGATCACGGGCGCTTCGGGTGGTGTTGGATCCGCGGCGATCCAACTGGCAAAGCGACGTGGCGCCTTTGTCACTGCGGTTGCCGGGCGCGATAAGGCCGATCAATTGCTCGCGCTGGGGGCCGACGAGGTTCTTCCCCGCGGCGAGAATATCGTCGAGAAGCTCGGGAAGGATTCGGTGGATGTCGCTCTCGACGTCACGGCTGGTCCGTCTTTCGGCGAGCTTCTGGAGGTCCTCAAAAGAGGCGGGCGATACGTCGTTGCAGGAGCTATTGCCGGCCCCATTGTCGAGCTCGACGTCAGGACCCTTTACCTCAAGGATCTGTCGTTCTTCGGATGCACATTTCAGGACGACGTCGTGTTCAAGAACCTCGTCGGTTACATCGAGCGTGGCGAGATAAAGCCAGTCATCGCAAAGACATATCCGCTCAAAGACATCATTCGGGCTCAACAGGACTTTCTGTCGAAAAGTCTCGTCGGAAAGCTCGTGCTCGTCATTCCGTGATTGAAGGATGGACCATGAAAGATTTGAAGATTGCCAAGATCGATGTTTTCAAGGTGGACCTGCCGTATGCGGGCGGAGTTTACCGCCTGTCCGGAGGGCGGGAATATCGAAGTTTCGATGCGACGCTCGTCCGCATTACGGCCAACAATGGCCTCGAAGGATGGGGCGAGAGCACGCCATTCGGATCGACCTGGATTGCCTCCCATGCGCTCGGCGTGCGAGCGGGGATCGCGGAAATCGCGCCGAGCCTCATCGGGCTCGATCCGAGACGTGTCGATCGGATCAACGATGCAATGGATGGAGCACTTGTCGGTCATCTTCACGCGAAGACGGCGATCGATGTGGCGTGCTGGGACGTGTTTGGAAAGGCGGTGGACCTGCCGGTATGCGATCTCCTTGGTGGCCGCACCGATGTCGCCATGCCCGTAATCTCTTCGATCTACATGGGTGATCCCGAAGACATGCGCCACCGGGTCGCACAGCACCGCGCGATGGGCTATATCGCCCATTCGGTAAAAATCGGAGACGAGCCGGCGATGGACGCCGCGCGCATTGCGGCATCGCTTGCTGATAAGAAGCCGGGCGAATTCTTTATCGTGGATGCGAACGGAGGCATGACCGTCGAGACGGCGCTTCGGATGCTGAGATTGCTGCCCGATGGCCTCGATTTCGTCCTCGAGGCACCATGCGCTACCTGGCGCGAATGCATTTCACTCAGGCGTCGAACCGATGTTCCCATCATCTTCGACGAACTCGCTACGGACGATGCTACGATTGCACATATCGTCGGCGACGATGCGGCAGAAGGGATCGGGCTGAAAATCTCGAAGAATGGTGGATTGACCCGGGGCAGGCGTCACCGAGACATCTGCGTAGCGGCCGGTCTTACAGTGAGCGTTCAGGAAACGACGGGTTCCGACATCGCCTTTGCCGCCATCGTGCATATGGGCCAGACAGTCCCTGAGAAGAACTTAAGATGCGTGCTGGAATGCCGCGATATCGTATCGATCAAAACTGCTGACGGCCCCTTCGAAGTCGTAGACGGCCGCGTGAGAGCGCCGAGCCTTCCGGGACTCGGAATAACACCGCGCCTTGAGGTGCTGGGTGAGCCGATAGCGAGCTATTGTTAGAGTAGAAACGGCGTCTTTGGGCGACGGCATTTCCATGCCGCCGCCCCTGATCCCAAGGCTCAATAGCTTGAGCCGTTGCTTTCTTTCGTCCGGCAATCAGGCCCAGGTATCTCCCACGGTGAAGCCCTCGACGAAGGGATCGTCATTGTCCAGGACGATCGTGTTGATGCCATAGATCCAGCTCGTTCCGCTGACTGTCGGCACCACAGCGTTCCGGTCGCCGATCTTGGCCTCTTCGACGAGCCTGCCGGTATAGATGTTTCCGAGAATTCCCTGATGGCGGAAATCCTGGTTGAGCGGCAGTTCGCCCTTGGCATGAAGCACCGCCATCTTTGCGCATGTACCAGTGCCGCACGGGCAACGATCCAGCGCACCCGTCCAAGTAGCCGGATTGTCCCATGAGAATTCCCCGGACGCCATGGTGACGGTGTTCTTCCAGTCCGCACGCGGATCGTCTGTTGGGCCGGAGAGTTGCGAAATGGTGATGCCGACGCCAGGATAATCCGGATGCGACACCGGCAATTGTTCGATGGCGGCTTCCCTGATCATGGCCGAAATTCTTGCGATTTCCCTGCCGTGCTCCGGCTTGAGCTCCAGCCCGCGGAACTGGCGAACATCCGCAATGGCATAGAACATCCCGCCCCATCCGACGTCCACGGTCACCTTGCCAAGGTGCGGCACGTCGATGACTGCGTCCAGATGCGCGGCAAAGGCGGGCACGTTTTTGAACGTGACGCTCTTCACCTTGCCGTTCTCGCATTGCGCGCTCACCCGGATAAGACCTGCGGGCGCCTCGAGAACCAGCTCCGTGACCGGCTCCTTCATCGGCAGCATCCCCATTTCCAGAAGCACGGTCACAACCGAAATCGTGTTTCCGCCCGACATGACGGGATATTCGATCTGCTCCATGATGATGTAGCCGGCCTGAGCCTCCGGATGGGTCGGCGGCACGATGATGTTGCAGCAATGGGCAGAATATCCACGCGGCTCGCGCAACAACAGTTTGCGCAATTGATCGTCATTGCTCTCGAGCCATTTCATCTTTTCGTAGACCGAATTGCCGGGGATATGGGGTATGCCTCCGGTGACAACACGCATGGGCGTGCCGGCATGCGTATCGATCGCCTGGATGGTGCGTTTGAATGCCATTTTCTTGTTCCTGTACTCTCGTGGTTCGATGGTTCGCGACGATTGGACGGAAGTCTCAGCCAGGGAGCTCCGATCTCTTTTTTGCTAGTTGCGCTCTGCCTGCAGCGACGCAAATCGACTGATGGACTCAAAGACGGTGCGCGGAATCTTAAGCTCCGCCGTCGGGGAGGGCGGGAAAGGAATTCCAGTGACGCCGGGAATGAAGACACCGTGATCGTGAAGACGAATGGTCTGCGCGTGAGCACGACGAATGCGCTCGTCTCCGAGACCTGGCATGATCGCAATAATGCTAAGGCCGACAGCGGGAGACGCATTCCCTGATCTGAAATCGGGAGTGTCCAGCGACCATGGCCCTCCGGAGAGGCCCGCGGAAAGCATCTCGACGAACAATGCCACGTTCCCTCCCTTGCGGCCGCCGAACGGCAGCAATGCTCCTGTCAGTGCCTTGGTGGCGTCTTGTGTCGGCTCGCCGTTTTCGTCGACAGCCCAACCGTCGGGGATCGGCTGACCCTGTTCGGCCGCCTGAACGATGTTGACGAAGGCGGTTGCGCTGGAAGCCTGGTCGATGACCAAGGGAAGGGTCTGGTCGCCAAGTGGAAAACCGAATGCCATGGGGTTCGTGCTGTAGACGGCCACACCGCCAGGCTTGGGTACGACCATTGCGTTCGCGTTTGTTGCAGCTAGCCCGATAAGACCTTCCCCGGCCAGCCTTCGAACGTAGTATCCGAGCTCTCCCGCGGTGTAGCTGTTGGTCTGCGTAAACACCGCGACGCCTAATGTGCGGGTGGTTTCAACCAGATCCGCAAAGGCAAGGTCAAAGCCGAGCTGGGCAATTCCGCCGTCGGCATCCGAAACCATGAATGCAGGGAAACTCCGTTGCAGACTGGGTTGCGAGTCGCCCTTGATCCGGCCTTCGGCGAAGGCATTGAGGTAATCCACGAAATGCGGGAAGCCCAGCGTTGCAGGACCAAAAAGCGCAGCCGACAATGTTGCGTCGACGAGGGAACGGGCGCTCGCCTGCGACGCACCGGCCGCTACGCAGGCGCGCATTGCGAGTTCTTCTGCTTCCGACCTACGGAGCGAGACCTCTTCTGCCATATCAAATCTCCAATCCTGTCTTTCGACCTTCGTAAAATGCGTAGGGAGCTTGTCGCGGGGCCGCGCAATCGCCGATCTGACGAATGGTGACACCCAAAGCCGACAGACCCGGCATCAGCCAATCCGCGGGAAGATTTGTCGTCGCCATGACCAGCGTATCCGCCTCTACAAAGTGATGTTCGCCGGTATTGTGATCCACGAGCGTTGCGCCGTTCCCCTTCCACTCGACCACGCTCGATTCGACGATCCACTGGACGCCGAGTTTGCGCAGGGCCTGTCGCATGGGGACGTCGGCTGCCGTTCGTTGAAGCTCTTTGCCGACGAAAGGATCAGGGGTGACGATGGTGACCAAATGACCGTCTTCGGCCAGCTTCCAGGCCGTGCCGCATGCCCTCCAGCCGCCGCCTTCGTCGAGAAGAAGAACGTGTTTTCCGGGTCTGACCTGCTTTGCCATCACGCCTTCGACGGTAAAGACGCCGCCCTTCTCGATGCCGGGTAAGGTCTCCACAGTCGGCAGCGCCTTCTGGAAGCCGGTTTCCGGCGAATAGGATCCCGTGGCCACAACGACCACATCCAACTCGGCCGCATTGATTTCCTCAGCTTCCACGTAGGTATTGAGCCGGACTTCGACGCCGAGGCTTTCGAGCTGGCGCTCGTACCATGCCAGGAGATCTAGTATCTGTGCCCGGCGTGGCTGGAGCCCCGCCAGCAGGAAGTTGCCGCCCAGGTGATTGGACGCCTCGGCGAGGACTACGCTATGGCCTCGCTCTGCGGCCACTCTCGCTGCCTCCAGCCCAGCCGGCCCTCCGCCGATAACGAGAACCCGTTTGGGGGCGTCTGTTTTTGTGAAGCGATCGCCGTTCCACTCGGACTCGCGGCCGGCAGAGGGATTGATCAGACAGCTTATCCAGTAATCGCGTGAGCGGCGGCCCCAACACATCTGATTGCACGAAATGCAGCCGCGAATGTCCTCAGGGCGACCTTCGCCGGCTTTCCGTGCCAGATGAGGATCGGCGATTTGGCCTCGCACGATCGAGACCAGGTCGCAGGCGCCCTCTCCCAGCACCGTCTCGGCATTCTCGGGTGTCCGGATGTGACTTTCTGCCGTGACGACCGCTTTCTTCACGACCTTTTTCAAAGTCGATGCCAGATCGGCCCCGAGCTTTTCAGGATAGATGAAAGTCGGCATCAGCTTGTAGAAGTCGAGATAGCCGCCCGATCCGCAGGTGACGTAGTCTATCAGGCCGAGCTCGTCATGGAGTTTGACGATCTCGGCGAGCTCCTCGCGTGAAAGAGCTGCCTTTACGTCAGGCTCGTCGCTGACGGCGATGCCGACGATGAAGTCAGGCCCGCAGGTCTCACGAATCCTGGAGAGTATTTCCCGAGACATCCGTGTGCGATTTTCCAGCGACCCTCCCCATTGGTCGTCCCGGCGGTTGCTCCAGGGCGTCCAGAACTGATCGACCATCCCGAGATAGGCCGCCCAGACCTCCACTCCATCAAAGCCCGCCTCGCGACATCGCCGTGCGGCCTGAACGAAGCCATCGATGGTTTCCCATATCTCGTTTTCGGTCATCGGATGTGAGCCGTCGCTATCGTGATAGCTCGGCAAGCCGGAAGGCGACCAATGAGGATGGAAGGAATTATCGGAGTCGCCGTGCGCGCCGACATGGTAGAGCTGCTGAATGGCAACGGCGCCGTTGTCTTTTATCGCCCGGACGACCTTTGCGAAATGCGGAATAACGGCGTCGTCCGAATGCCGGAAGTTGTGATGCGTCAGGACCGCGGACGCATGCACCGGCATCGGCTCGACGACAATCATCGCAGCGCCGCCGATCGCCCGCTCGGCATAATATGCCGCATGGCGTTCGGTCGGCAGACCCTCCAAGGCGAGGTTTGAGGTGTGCGCGCCGAAGACAATTCGGTTTCGAAGGGTACGGGAACCAATCTTTAGAGGCGCGAACAGGCGAGGAAACGTCTGGGACATGGTGTTGGCTGCCAAGATGAGTGTCGTTGGTTACGATGCGCTATGCGCTGCGATGCCCTTTCGGACATGCCGAATGCCCGCCCAGATCGCGAAGACTGCCACGGGAACGGTAAACAGCAGGCCGGCCTTTGCCAGATGGACGTCGAAGCCAAGTTCGCCGGCCGCCTCCAGGCACACCTTTGTCAGGCTGATGGCATAGTAGGTGATCGCGATGACCGAAAAGCCCTCGACTGCCTGCTGAATGTGAACCTGCACGCGTGCACGCTCTTCCATCGAGCTTAGGAGCGATGCGTTCTGGTCCTCAAGCTGTACCTGGACGGTCGTCCGCAGGAGATCGCCTGCAAGGCTGACACGCTCACCCACTTCGGAAAGACGCCGCTCCGTTGCATGGACGAAGCGAACGGCGGGCTGAAAGCGGCGGTCGATGAAAGTGCAGATACGCTGTCTGTCCTCCACTCGTTCTTCGCGCAGCTCAATCATCCTGCTTGCGACAATTTCGGCGTAGGCCTTTGTGGCTCCAAATCGTTGTTTTGCCTTTGCCGTCAGCTTCAAGACATCGGAAGATAGCTTCGTCACTTCCGACAGAAGCGCCTTGTCCACCTTTATTTCGCTCTGCATGTGCTCAATCAGAACGGTGAGGCGCCTGTCAAAATCCGAAAGTTGTTTGACCGTCTCACGCGCCACCGGCATGCCGAGCAGCGCCATCATCCGGTAGGTTTCAATTTCCAGCAGCCGCCTCACCATGCGACCCGTACGGTAGGCATTGAGGTTGCGGTTATAGACGCGAAATTCCACGAATCCGTCATCATCGAGACGGAAGCTCGAATAGACCTCCGCGTCGCCGCCGCCCACTTTCGATGCGACGTAGTCGACCCCGGGTTTTGGACGCGGCGCCTCCTTTTCGTCTCGCACCAGGACACGCACGGCAGCGATCACCTTGCCTTCTACGAAGCGAATGCAGTCGTAAAACGGCTTCGGCAATGCAGTCGGTTGGTCGATCGATGCCGGTGAGACGTAGGTCAACGTCACAAACTCGGTATGCGCCTCCCATTTCAATCGACCGTCGCCACATTTTCCTATGCCGTGGCTTCCCTGGCCTGTGATTGCGACATCATCAAGCTCCAGCAGTTCTGATGGGATGGGAGGAGCTGCGTTCTCCGAAACGATGGCGACGTGCCAGACATCGGTGTCGCCATCGAAATAAAGTGAAGGTCTTGCGTGGAGTTCCTGATGGAGTTCCCTGCGCAATGGATGTTCCGCGCCGACAAGCATCTGGTTGACCCTTTTCAAACAATGGATCAGCGCGCCATGGCGACCACGTCCCTTTGTCGTTCTTGACCTTGTGAACTGACCATTGCACAAGCGAGCTGGCGCAGCGTCACCACGCCGACAGGCTCGGAAGAGGCGCCTAGCACCGTCACATCACCATCCGGAACGGATGCGAGCAAGCGCACGGCTTCTTCCACCGTCGTCCCCGCGTGCACGGTAAGGCCGCTGGATGCTGTCGCGCCACGAAGAGGTGACATGATCGCCTCCACCTGGACGACGCGCCCGCGGTTTACTTCCTTGACGAAATTGGCGACATAGTCGTCGGCCGGACGCAGGACGATATCCTGGCTGGTTCCTTGCTGAATGATCTCGCCGTCGCGCAGAATTGCGATTTGATCACCGAGACGCAGAGCCTCGTCGAGGTCGTGGGTGATGAAGACGATCGTTTTTTTGATCTCCTTCTGGATGTCGAGAAGGACAGTCTGCATGTCCGTTCGGATCAATGGATCAAGAGCCGAATAAGCCTCGTCCATGAGCAGCACCGGCGCATCGTTCGAAAGAGCGCGTGCGAGGCCGACGCGTTGCTGCATCCCGCCCGAGAGCTGATTGGGATACTTGTCTTCAAATCCCTTCAGGCCCACTCGCTCCAGCCATCGCATGGCGACGTCGACGGCTTTCGAACGGGCGATCCCTTGGACCTCCAACCCGAAGACGGTGTTGTCGAGGACGCTACGATGCGGCAGAAGTGCGAACTTCTGAAACACCATCGCCGTCTGGTGCCGGCGGAACTCGCGAAGCTGGGTCTCGTCCATTTTGACAACGTCGACACCATCGACCAGCACTTCGCCCGCTGTCGGATCGATCAGACGGTTTATGTGGCGAATGAGTGTTGACTTGCCTGAGCCGGAGAGGCCCATGATGACCTGGATACAGCCCGATGGAATCTCGATATTGATGTCTTTCAGACCCAATATATGCCCGTGCGTTCGGTTGAGCTCGGCCTTGGTCATGCCCTTCTGAGCAGCCTCGATATGGGCTGCCGCATTGGGACCGAAGATCTTGTAAAGGTGTCGGATCCTGATACCGCCGAAATGATGATCAGCCATGAACGGTCTCCCGGTGCTTCTGGAGTCTTTTGCCGTATGCCTGGCTGACCCGGTCAAAGATGATGGCGATGCCGACAATGGCAAGTCCGTTGAAGATACCCAAGGTGAAGTATTGATTTGCGATTGCCTTGAGCACGGGTTGGCCGAGGCCTTGCACGCCGATCATCGAGGCGATGACGACCATTGCCAGTGCCATCATGATGGTCTGGTTGATCCCGGCCATGATTGTCGGCAAGGCAAGCGGCAACTGCACCTTGAAGAGCTTCTGTGATCGGTTGGTTCCAAACGCGTCTGCAGCTTCCAGGACATCCTTATCGACAAGCCGGATACCAAGGTCGGTGAGCCTGATCATCGGCGGAATAGCGTAGATGACGACTGCGATGAGGCCGGGTACGCGTCCGATGCCAAGAAGCATCACCACGGGGATGAGATACACGAAACTCGGCATGGTCTGCATGATATCGAGGATCGGGCTGACCAGCTTCTGAATGCGGTCGGAGCGCGACATCAGAATGCCGATAGGCAGACCTATGGCGATCGAGAGTACGGTGCAGACGAAAATCATCGAGATCGTGCGCATCGTGTCCTGCCACATGTCGAAATAACCGATCAGCAACAGCGTCACGAGACAGCCCAGGACGATCTTGAAATTGCGGCTCGCAAGCCACGCGACCGCCAGGATCAAGAGCGTGATGATCGGCCACGGGGTTTGGGTCATGAATTTCTCGGCCGCCATCAAGAAATGCTGCAGCGGCGTGAAAAAGCCCTCGATCGTGTCTCCGTAGGCTCTCGTGAATGCGCGAAAATTGTCGTCGATGAGCTTCTTGAGATCACGAAGCGCATCGTCGTTCATATGAGGGAAGGTGTAAAACCAGTCCATGCGGTTCCCCTTTTCTTAAAGAAGCCGTGCCAGTCTTTTTATGTTGTACGGCGGTGAGGAGCGGCGCGCCGTGCGCGCCGCTTGTTTACGGGCGGCTAGAGAGCGGCCTCGATCTTCTTGGCGGCGTCCGGAGTGACCCACTTCGTCCAGACGTCTTTGTTTTCCTTCAGGAAGTGCTTGGCGCCATCTTCGCCGCTTGCCTGGTTGTCCGTCATCCAGGCCATCAGACCGTTGACGGTCTGGTTGCTCCAGGAGCGCTTCTTGAGATAGTCCATGACTTCGGGGCTGACCTTCTCGGAAAAGGTCTTGGCAACCAGCGTGACGACATGGTCGGTCGGCCAGGCATTCGGCTTGGGATCGGCGCAGTCAGCCACTGTATTGCAGCGCTTCCACTCCGCAGGATCGTTCGGCACGCCTGCATCGAGCTTCACCATCGCGTATTTGCCGAGCAATGCCGTTGGCGCCCAGTAATAACCTACCCAGCCTTCTTTGCGCTCATAGGCTTTTGCAATCGAACCATCGAGGCCTGCCGCAGAGCCGGTATCGACCAGAGTGAAGCCTGCCTTGTCCGCATTGAAGGCCTTGTAATATTGCGATGTGACGATCGTGCCGCCCCAACCCTGGGGGCCGTTGAAGATAGCGCCCTTCTTGGCGTCTTCAGGATCTGGGAACAATTCGGGGTGCTTCAGCATATCAGGAATGGTCTTGATGTCCGGATGTGCGTCGGCAACATACTTCGGGATCCACCATCCCTGCACGCCGCCATCGGGAAGCGGGGATCCGACCTGAACGATCCTCCCTTCGTCGGTACCCTTCTTGACGACGTCTGGCAGCAGGTCGATCCAGGCTTCCGGCGCAATATCGGGTTCACCCTTCTCCGCCATGGAGGTGATCGTCGGAACGGTGTCACCAACGGTGATATCCGCTTCGCATCCATAGCCTTCGTTCAGGATGATCTTATCGAGATTGGAGAGGACTTCCGCGCTTTGCCAGTTCATGCTGGCGATCGTGATGTTGCCACATTCGGCGGCACTCGCAATGGAAGCTCCGCTTACCAGTCCAAACAACATGCAGGTCGATGCCAATAGCTTTTTCATTATCGTTCCCTCAGTTTAGCGGCTTGTCTTAGGGGCGGGGCGCCGCAAACCCGCATTCAGGCTATCAGGAAATCTGTCCCATTTTTATTGATTTTGCGAATGCTGCGGACAAACCATTTTGTACCGCGGTATCGAAGCCGGAAGCGCGCATTTCCTCGATCGCTGCTGCAGTTGTGCCGCGATAATCGAGAAAGGTGCGAACGATGTCGTCGGGATTTTCATCCCGCTTTTGCAGCAAGCCGCCCGTGCCGACCAGAACAGCGTTAACGGCGCGGTGCGCGACTTTTGGTTCCAGCCCGCGCGCGATCGCATCCTTCAGCATGGCAGCGGCGAGCAGGGCGGGGAATGCCGGCCCCGCGCCCGAAAGACCGGTCAGATAGTCGATGTCGCCTTCGCTTGCGACCTCGTCCTGCATTCCGCAGGCGTCGAATATGGCTCGAACAGCGGCCTTGTCTTCACCTGTCGCATGCTGCGTGGCGATCCATGGTGTATAGGAAAGCGCCACTTCCGCGGCTGCGTTGGGAAGTGCACGGACAACGCGCGGAGTATTGTGGTGATGGCAAAGCGCGGCGAGGGAGACACCGGCCATAACAGAGATCACCAACTTGCCTTTGGCATCGATACGCAATTGCCTCCAGTCGGCAGGTCGCACGGAAAGAAAAATGATATCGGAACGGTCTGCCAACTCTTGATTGTCGACGGTCCAGAAAGCTTGCGAAAACCTGTCCGGCCGCGTGCTTCGATAGGAGAGGGCAAGATCTTCGTCGCCGACGACGCCAGCGCTTACCAAAGACTCTGCAATCGCCCCGCCAAGCCAGCCTGCACCTCCAACGATACCGATCTTTCCTAAACCGCTCATTCTTGCCCGCCGTTAGTCTGGCTTGTAACCGTGCCGCGCAAAGAAGCGGTCCAGCTCTCTCTGCTGCGGCACCTGGCCAGTATAGATTGCGATATATTCAGGTATGCGCTTCATACGCAGACCGATTTCCTCGTTGGACTGCATCGAGATGTAGCCGATCTGCACCAGATAGGTTGTTCTCGCGCGCACGTCTGCGGCGGCGGCTTCATAGCCGAACCGCATGAACATCCGCGTAAGCGCCTCTACTCTTGCCTGGTCCGCGCGCTGAACCTCTTCGAGAATTTCCGACGATTGCAGTGCCCAACTGCGCACTGCGAACTCGAACTGCGAGTCGAAAAGGTCCTTATTCAGCCAGCAATCGAAAACATTGAGCATGGCTTCCGCCAAGGATTCTGCATATGCCTCCGACTGCTTGATAATGTTGCCGGTGTTCTTGTCTCTCCATCTTGCAAGCAAAGCGCCCAGCAGCTCCTCCCGATCCTTGAAGAACCAGTAGAAGCTGGTGCGGGAAAGCTTGAGCTTCTTTGCCAGCGGCAGGATTTTGACCGCATCAACTCCGGCGTCGATCAGCGAGCTGTATGCCGCCTCCAGCCAGCCTTCCTGCGATCCGCGCCAACCACTGTCGTTCAAACTCTGGTCCATGACCTATCTCCTATCAAATTGCGAAGGCCGACACAAGGAAAATGTACATCAGTGTCGAAATTAGAGACTAAAATGTTTTCCGCATTGACACGTATGTACATTTGCGCATAGCGTCATTGTGATGTTTCTAATCCGGAGCCCGACATATGTCGAACGATCCTCTTCTTCAGCCCTATAAATTAAAGCATCTGACGCTGCGAAACCGCATCATCGTGACATCCCACGAGCCGGCATATCCCGAGGACGGAATGCCGAAGGAACGGTATCGGGCTTACACGGTGGAGCGGGCGAAGGGCGGAGTGGCCTTGACGATGACGGCGGGATCTGCGGCCGTTTCGCGCGACAGTCCGCCGGTCTTCAACAACCTGCTCGCCTATAAGGACGAGATCGTTCCCTGGATCCGCGAAATGACCGATGCCGTTCACGAAGAGGGCGCGGCGATCATGATTCAGCTCACCCATCTCGGGCGCCGCACCCGTTGGGACAAGGGCGATTGGCTGCCGGTCGTGGCTCCATCGCATCACCGCGAGGCGTCCCACCGCGCCTTTCCCAAGAAGATGGAAGACTGGGATATCGAGCGCATCATCAAGGACTTTGCGGATGCCGCCGAACGCATGAAAGCGGGCGGCATGGACGGGGTGGAGCTGGAGGCCTATGGCCATCTGATCGATCAGTTCGCGTCTCCGCTCACCAACGAACTCGACGCTCCCTATGGCGGTCCGCTGGAAAATCGGATGCGCTTCTGTTTCGATGTCTTCAAGGCGATGCGTGAACGTGTTGGTGACGACTTCATTCTCGGCATTCGCTACACCGCCGACGAATGTCTTCCCGGCGGGACCGGTAAGGCAGAGGGTATCGAAATTTCCAAGCGGCTGCGCGATAGCGGTCTGGTCGACTACCTGAACGTCATCCGTGGTCACATCGACACCGATCCGGGCCTGACCGATGTCATTCCAATTCAGGGCATGGCCAATTCGCCGCATCTCGATTTTGCCGGTGAGATACGCGCCGCGACGAACTTCCCGACATTCCACGCCGCAAAAATTCCGGACGTTGCCACCGCCCGCCATGCCATCGCGGCGGGAAAAGTGGACATGGTCGGAATGACCCGCGCTCATATGACCGATCCGCATATCGTGCGGAAGATCATCGAAAAGCGCGAGGAAGACATTCGGCCGTGCGTCGGCGCAAACTACTGTCTCGACCGCATCTACCAGGGCGGCATGGCATTCTGTATCCACAACGCCGCGACCGGCCGCGAGCAGACAATGCCTCATATCGCGTCGAAGGCTGACACCCGGAAGAAGGTCGTCATCGTCGGCGCCGGTCCTGCCGGTCTCGAGGCTGCCCGCGTCGCCGGGGAACGCGGCCATGACGTCGTCGTTTTCGAGGCGGCGAACAATCCGGGCGGCCAGATCCGGCTTACCGCGCAGAGCGAACGCCGGCGAGAGATGATCAGCATCATCGACTGGCGCATGAGCCAGTGCGAGAAGTATGACGTCAAGTTCCACTTCAATACCTGGGCGGAAGCGGAAACGGTTGCTGCGGAGAATCCGGACGTCGTCATCATCGCGACGGGCGGCCTGCCGCATACGGAGGTATTGTCGAAGGGCAACGAACTCGTCGTGTCCTCGTGGGACATCATCTCCGGCGACGTGAAACCCGGCACGAACGTTTTGATCTTCGATGACGCCGGCGATCATGCGGGATTGCAGGCTGCCGAATTCCTGGCAAAGGCTGGCGCGAAGGTCGAGATCATGACGCCCGACCGCTCCTTCGCGCCGGAAGTCATGGCGATGAACCTCGTTCCTTACATGCGCTCGCTGCAGAAGCTCGATGTCACCTTTACCGTGACGTTCCGATTGGAGTCGGCTGAGAAGAATGGCAACCAGATCGTCGCCCATGTCGGAAGCGACTATGGTGGTGTCTCCAAGCAGCGTGTCGTCGACCAGATCGTCGTCAATCATGGCACCATTCCACTGGACGAACTGTATTTCGAGCTGAAGCCGCTCTCCAGTAACTTCGGCGAAATATCGCACGATGAGCTTCTCGCAGGAAAACCCCAGTCCGTCGTTCGCAATCCGGAAGGAAAGTTCCAGTTGTTCCGGATCGGTGACGCCGTCGCGGCTCGCAATACGCATGCAGCGATCTACGATGGCCTTCGGATCGCGAAGGACATCTAGCGCGGGAGGACGGTTGGTCGATCCGGCGGGAGGGGATGGAATGAGCCAAAGAAATGAGGACCTGCAGCACTTCATCGACGCTGCTTTCGTAGCCTTCGACAAATGTGTGAAGGATCCGCAGGGTCGCCGCTCGATCGCGGAAATCTTTTCGGCGCTGGAACGTCCAGGCATGCAAAGGGAAGGGAATGGCAGCCGTCTTCCGGTCTGCGCGTTCCTTGCCGACGCCTTGTCCGTCCACACGTCCGATCCTGCTCTTCGGCGCATAATGGAGCTTTTTCGGCGAGTTGAACCTCAGCTCGAGTGGAGACAGCGAACCAAGTATGATGCCGCCACGGCCAGCGAGAATTTCCTTGATGGCCACGCCAATGCGATGATCATTGGCCCGGGCGGTTTGGAAATTCGCAACGACCTCTGGTTCGGAGTGACCCTCTTGGCGCCCAGAGTTCGCTATCCGGATCACAATCACCCTCCTGAAGAAACCTATCTCGTGCTGTCTGATGGCGAGTTCCGGCAAGAGGACGGGGATTGGTTTTCGCCCGGTATCGGCGGGTCGTTCTATAATATCCCCGGTATCAAACATGCCATGAGATCGGTCGACACGCCTCTCTTCGCCTTCTGGGTGTTGCTTGCCGAACGACCGCACTGAACGGCACCAATCTTCGGAACAATGAAAGGGGTTCGCCATGAAGATTCTCGTCCCGGTGAAGCGGGTGGTTGATTACAACGTGAAGATCCGCGTGAAGGCGGATGGCACGGGTGTCGAGCTTGCGAATGTGAAGATGTCGATGAACCCATTCGACGAGATCTCGGTCGAGGAAGCGCTGCGGCTGAAGGAAGCCGGCAAGGCCGAAGAGGTGGTGGTGGTGTCGATTGGCCCGGCCAAGGCCGAGGAGACGCTGCGGACGGCGCTCGCCATGGGGGCCGATCGTGCGGTGCTGGTCGAGACCGACGATCAGGTCGAGCCGCTGGCGGTGGCGAAGATCCTGAAAGGGGTCGCCGAGGCCGAACAGCCCGGCCTGATCATCGTCGGCAAGCAGGCGATCGATGATGATAGCAACCAGACCGGCCAGATGCTGGCGGCATTGCTGGGCTCGGCGCAGGCGACGTTTGCCTCGAAGATCGAGATCGGCGATGGCAAGGCGACTGTCACCCGCGAGGTCGATGGCGGCCTGCAGACGATCGAGGTCAAGCTGCCGGCGGTGGTCACGACGGACCTGCGCCTCAACGAGCCGCGTTATGCCTCGCTGCCGAACATCATGAAGGCGAAGAAGAAGCCGCTCGACAAGAAGGCACCTGCCGATTTCGGCGTCTCCACCGAGCCGCGCCTGAAGGTGCTGAAGACCGAGGAGCCGTCGGGCCGCAAGGCCGGCGTCAAGGTCAAGTCGGTGGCCGAGCTCGTCGAAAAACTCAAGACCGAAGCCGGCGTGCTTTAATCCAGTCCGAACGAGGAGTTAGACACCATGGCCATTCTTCTTCTGGCTGATCATGACAGCAACCACCTTTCCGACCAGACCGCCAAGGCGCTGACGGCGGCGACCCAGATTGCCCAGGGAACGGGAAGCGATGTGCACATCCTCGTCGCCGGCGCGGGCGCCAACACTGCGGCCGAACAGGCAGCGAAACTCTCCGGCGTCTCCAAGGTACTGGTTGCCGACGATGCCAGCCTTGCCAACAATCTCGCAGAACCGCTCGCAGCCCTCATCGTGTCCCTGGCTGGCTCCTATGACACCATCCTGACGGCGGCCACCTCGGTCGGCAAGAATGTCATGCCGCGGGTTGCCGCTTTGCTGGATGTCGCCCAGGTCTCGGAGATCATCGAAGTCGTCTCCGCCGATACCTTCAAGCGGCCGATCTATGCCGGCAATGCCATCCAGACGGTACAGTCGACCGATGCCAAGAAGGTCATCACCGTGCGCACCGCTTCCTTCGCCTCTGCCGCAGACGGTGGTTCGGCCGCGATCGAAGCAATCCCGGCGGTCGCCAATCCCGGCCTGTCCAGCTTCGTCGCCGATGCGCTGTCGGCGTCCGACCGTCCGGAACTCACGTCTGCCAAGATCATCATCTCCGGTGGCCGGGCGCTCGGTTCGGCAGAAAAGTTCAAGGAAGTCATCCTTCCCGTCGCCGACAAGCTTGGGGCTGCCGTCGGCGCATCCCGCGCTGCCGTCGATGCCGGCTATGCCCCGAACGACTGGCAGGTCGGCCAGACCGGCAAGGTGGTGGCACCACAGCTCTATATCGCCTGCGGCATCTCCGGTGCCATCCAGCATCTCGCCGGCATGAAGGATAGTAAGGTCATCGTCGCCATCAACAAGGACGAAGAGGCCCCGATCTTCCAGATCGCCGACTACGGCCTCGTCGCCGATCTTTTCGAGGCCCTGCCGGAACTCGAAAAGGCGCTGTGATATCGCAATGACCGACGCTAGCGAGCTGCCAGAACGCGAAAGCATGGAATTCGACGTGGTGATCGTCGGTGCGGGGCCGGCTGGTCTTGCGGCGGCGATCCGTCTGAAGCAGGTCAATCCCGATCTGACGGTCGTCGTGCTCGAGAAGGGCGCGGAAGTCGGCGCCCATATCCTGTCGGGTGCCGTCGTCGATCCCATTGGCATCGACCGGCTGCTGCCCGGCTGGCGCCAAGAAGACGGCCATCCTTTCAAGACCAAGGTGACGGACGATCACTTCCTGGTGCTGGGGCCCGCCGGCTCCGTCCGCCTGCCGAATGCGCTGATGCCGCCGCTGATGAACAATCACGGCAATTATATCGTCTCGCTCGGCAACGTCTGTCGCTGGCTCGCCGAAAAGGCGGAGGCCCTCGGTGTCGAGATCTATCCCGGCTTTGCCGCCACCGAAGTGCTTTACAATGACGAAGGTGCCGTCATCGGCGTTGCCACCGGCGACATGGGTATCGACAAGAACGGCGAGCCCGGCCCGAACTATACCCGCGGCATGGCGCTGCTCGGCAGATATACCCTCATCGGCGAAGGCGTGCGCGGTTCGCTTGCCAAGCAGCTGATTGCCCGGTTCAAGCTCGATGAGGGACGTGACGTACCGAAGTTCGGCATCGGCCTCAAGGAACTCTGGCAGGTGAAGCCCGAGCACCACAAACAGGGCCTGGTGCAGCACTCCTTCGGCTGGCCTTTGGGCATGAAGACCGGCGGCGGCTCGTTCCTCTATCACCTCGAAGACAATCTCGTCGCCGTCGGCTTCGTCGTGCACCTCAATTACAAGAACCCCTATCTCTATCCCTTCGAGGAGTTCCAGCGCTTCAAGACGCACCCGGCGATCCGCTCCACCTTCGAGGGCGGCAAGCGCCTCTCCTATGGGGCGCGCGCCATCACCGAAGGCGGCTGGCAGTCGGTGCCGAAGCTTTCCTTCCCCGGGGGCGCGCTGATCGGCTGTTCGGCCGGCTTCGTCAACGTGCCGCGCATCAAGGGCAGCCACAATGCGGTGCTGTCGGGCATGCTGGCGGCCGACAAGATCGCCGCGGCGATCGCCGCCGGCCGCGCCAATGACGAGGTGATCGAGATCGAGAACGAATGGCGCCAGACGGACATCGGCAAGGACCTGAAGAAGGTCCGCAACGTCAAGCCGCTGTGGTCGAAGTTCGGCACGGCGATAGGCGTGGCGCTCGGCGGTCTCGACATGTGGACGAACACGCTGTTCGGCTTCTCCTTCTTCGGCACGCTGAAACACGGCAAGACCGATGCGCAGTCACTGGAGCCGGCGGCCCAGCACAAGCCGATTTCCTATCCGAAGCCGGACGGCGTTCTGACCTTCGATCGTCTCTCGTCGGTGTTCCTGTCGAACACCAATCATGAGGAAGACCAGCCGGTGCATCTCAAGGTCAAGGACATGGACCTGCAGAAGCTTTCCGAGCACGACATCTATGCCGGCCCGTCGACGCGCTACTGTCCGGCTGGCGTCTATGAGTGGGTGGAAAAGGACGGCAAGGACATCTTCGTCATCAACGCCCAGAACTGCGTGCACTGCAAGACCTGCGACATCAAGGACCCCAACCAGAACATCAACTGGGTGCCGCCGCAGGGCGGCGAGGGGCCGGTCTATCCGAATATGTAAACCACGAACGAAACGAGAAGGGAACCACATCCATGGACGTACGCGCCGCCGTAGCCGTTGCCGCCGGTAAACCGCTGGAAGTCATGACCGTTCAGCTCGATGGCCCGAAGGCCGGCGAGGTGCTGATCGAGGTCAAGGCGACCGGCATCTGCCATACCGACGATTTCACCCTGTCGGGCGCCGATCCGGAGGGCCTGTTCCCGGCGATCCTCGGCCATGAGGGCGCCGGCATCGTCGTCGATGTCGGCCCGGGGGTGACCTCGGTCAGGAAGGGCGATCACGTCATTCCGCTTTATACGCCCGAATGCCGCGAATGTTATTCCTGCCTCAGCCGCAAGACCAACCTCTGCACCGCGATCCGCGCCACGCAAGGCCAAGGCCTGATGCCGGACGGCAGCTCGCGCTTTTCGATCGGCAAGGACAAGATCCATCACTATATGGGCTGCTCGACCTTCGCCAATTTCACCGTGCTGCCGGAGATTGCCGTTGCCAAGGTCAATCCCGACGCTCCCTTCGACAAGATCTGCTATATCGGCTGCGGCGTCACCACCGGCATCGGTGCGGTCATCAACACCGCCAAGGTGGAGATCGGTTCGACGGCGATCGTCTTCGGTCTCGGCGGCATCGGCCTCAATGTCCTGCAGGGCCTGAAGCTTGCCGGCGCCGACATGATCATCGGTGTCGACATCAACAACGACCGCAAGGCCTGGGGCGAGAAATTCGGCATGACGCATTTCGTCAATCCGAAGGAGGTCGGCGACGACATCGTGCCTTATCTCGTCAACCTGACGAAGCGCAATGGCGACCTCATCGGCGGGGCCGACTACACCTTCGACTGCACCGGCAACACCAAGGTGATGCGCCAGGCGCTGGAATCGTCGCATCGCGGCTGGGGCAAGTCGGTCATCATCGGCGTTGCCGGCGCCGGCCAGGAAATCTCGACCCGTCCCTTCCAGCTTGTGACCGGCCGCAACTGGATGGGCACGGCCTTCGGCGGCGCCCGTGGCCGCACCGACGTGCCAAAGATTGTCGACTGGTACATGCAGGGCAAGATCCAGATCGACCCGATGATCACCCACACCATGCCGCTCGAGGACATCAACAAGGGCTTCGACATGATGCACAAGGGCGAAAGCATCCGCGGCGTCGTGGTCTATTAAAGCCATGAAGACCATATCGAAAGAGAGGTCGTTCGGCGGAACGCAGGGCGTCTACTCGCACGCGTCGCAGGCATGCGGGTGCGAGATGACGTTCGCCGTCTACGTCCCACCGCAGGCCGCCGAACGCCCATGTCCGGTCCTCTGGTATCTCTCCGGTCTCACCTGCACGCATGCAAACGTCATGGACAAGGGGGAGTACAGGCGGCTTGCTGCACATCTCGGGATCATCGTCGTCTGCCCGGACACAAGTCCCAGAGGGGATGCGGTGCCGGACGAGCCGGAAAACTGGCAGATGGGCAAGGGCGCCGGCTTCTATCTCGACGCCGCGCAAAAGCCATGGGCCGAGAAATATCGGATGTACACCTACATCACCCAGGAGCTGCCGGCTCTGGTTGCTGAGGAGTTCCACGCCGACATGGAGCGGCAAGGGATTTTTGGCCATTCGATGGGCGGGCACGGGGCGATAACCATCGCCCTCAAGAATCCGGATCGTTACCGAAGCTGCTCGGCCTTCGCACCGATCAGCCGCCCGAGCGTCTCCGGATGGTCGAAGCCGGCATTGGAGAAATATCTCGGACCCGACCAGCAAAGCTGGCGCGAGTACGACGCCTGCGCGCTGATAGAGGACGGACGCAGATTTCCGGAAATGCTCGTCGATCAGGGGACTGCTGACAGCTTTCTGGAAGATGGGCTCCGCCCGAACGAGCTGAAGGCCGCGTGCGACACCGCCGGCATCTCGCTTCGCCTCAGGATGCAGGAGGGCTACGGCCACTCCTACAGCTTCATCTCGACTTTCATGGACGATCATCTGCGCTGGCACGCCGAGAGGCTAGCGTAGAAGGCTCAAGAGAGAACTACAGCTCGGTCGCGGCATTCTGCCGTGACCCAGGAGGAAGGGAGAAACCTCAATGACGAGCATATCAATACATCCGACGGTCGACTCCGGATATCGGGCGACCGACGCATCCTTTTCCGGAGGCACCCTCATCTGCAATTGCGCAAGCAACCCGGTGAAGGTCCGCATCAAGGGCGACATTGCGCACAATCACGCCTGCGGCTGCACGAAATGCTGGAAGCCCGAAGATGCGGTATTCTCTGTCGTCGCCGTCGCGCCGACGGAGAATGTCGAAGTTCTGGAGAACGGCGACAAACTCGCGGTCGTCGACCCGTCGGCGCTGATCCAGCGCCATGCCTGCAAGGAATGCGGCGTCCATATGTACGGACCTGTCGAGCGCGATCATCCCTTCAAGGGACTGTCTTTCGTTCATCCCGAGCGTTTCGAAGGGAAGGGTTGGGCCGCGCCTGGCTTTGCCGCGTTCGTTTCGTCGATTATCGAAAGCGGATACGACCCAGCCAAAATGGATGCCGTGCGAGCCCGTCTGAAGGAACAGGGGCTTGAGCCCTATGATTGCCTGAACCCGGCGCTGATGGACTATATCGCCACCTGGACAGCCAAGAAAAACGGCGTGCTGGCCGCCTGAGAATAGATCAAATCATGCAAAGGCCGCCTGGCAAACCACCAGGCGGCCATTACCATCAGCGAATTGGACACTGCGGTATCAGATACCTGTCCGCAGTCCCGTGCATCAATTCTCCTCCCAAGGGAAGGTATCCAGCCTTTCCGCACCGTTCGCGGTAATGAGCACCTGGGTTTCCAGTTTGATACTCTCTGATCCGTCTTCGGCGATGAGACTTTCGACGTTCAACACCATGTTCTCTTCCACGACGCCGGCGAAATTCTCGTCATAATCCGGATGCAGCAACACGCCCGGCCACTCGTCGCACATGCCTGTTCCATGCAGCGCCAATGTATAGCGATAGGGTATGTATTTTTCCGGAATGCGCCAGGATCTTTCATTGAATTCCAGGAAGCTCAGTCCGGGCTTCAGCAGGGAAAGATTATGTTCGATCTGCTCCCTTGCCGCCGAATAGAGCTCGCGCTGCTTGGGTGTCATCGCCACATGGCCGCAAGTTCACGAGCGAGACAAGTCGGCACAATATCCGTAGGGGCCAATCATATCCGTGTCGAAGGAGATCATTTCTCCGGATTTCACCATGTAGTCCGAGCATTCCTGGTACCACGGGTTCGTTCTGGCCCCCGCGGTCAGCAGCTTCGTTTCAAGCCACTCGCCGCCGCTGCGCGCGTTCTCGAAATGGAGTTCCGCCCAGATCTCGCGTTCCGTCCGGCCGGGTTCTGAGGCCTCATACATCCGCGCCATGCCGGCCTCGCAAACGCGGATGGTCCAGCGC
Source organism: Rhizobium cerradonense (assembly GCF_030182455.1). Classification (NCBI taxonomy): domain Bacteria; kingdom Pseudomonadati; phylum Pseudomonadota; class Alphaproteobacteria; order Hyphomicrobiales; family Rhizobiaceae; genus Rhizobium; species Rhizobium cerradonense. Next base: position 183,439 of record NZ_JAQJCK010000006.1, on the reverse strand, counting down.
ATCAGTTCGATTTCCTCGGCACTTTTTATGGACCGCGCCCGCTCCGCCAACTCCTGGCCGTCGAGCAGTTCTATGCCTCTCTTTTGCAGCGCAAAAGCGCCTGGAGGGTCGAGCCGGTCCACGGCCAGGCGGTGATTCCGACCTTTTTCCCTCAGGATGTCGGCGATCTCGTCAGCCCATCCTTCTAGTCGTTCTTCAACCAAATTGCCTGCGGTGAAGAAGATCCAGGATTTTGCCGGCCGGATTTCATCGACACAGGGAAGACCTTGGTTGAGGTGTTCCGAGCCCTCGAACTCAAACATGATCGCTGGTCCGTCGGCCAGGATCAAAGCGTAGCGGGCTGGATTATGCATCGTCCAGATGCTCATATTCGACGAGTCGAAAGCATATCTTATGTTCACGGGATCATAGAGAAGCAGGGCGGAACAGTTGGCTTCCTCCATCTTCATACGCAAACGACCGAGCCGATAATGCCGCGCCGTATCGAGAACATGCGCCGGAATGGAACTGCGGAGCGGCCGATCGGCGCCTTCTGGATTGAGATATGCTTTCTTTCGTTCGTCTTTGAAAACGGTTGTGTGATCATGACTGCCGATAAGTGCAGAGGCATTTTGCATTCGAGGCGTTCCTATAGGTCTGTGGATGCAGTGGATTTGCCGGAGGACGGATCTTCGGCGGAGCAACGGGAACCAAAGATGAGGTAAACGGTTGGCGCTGTGTCGGACCGCGACTTTGGGCAGGATGGGAGGAAGAGGCCCTTTTTCTCAACGGCAAAAATAAGCCGCCTTGACATAATGGAATGTAATGCAAAAAACTGCTGAGGCTGGTGCGGCTGCACCCCTCATCAATAAGGTTTTCCATGGTAAGTCTGCGGCGACGATTGCCTCCTTTGACCGGATTGACTGCATTTGAAGCCGTGGCTCGCAATGGCAGCTTCACGCGTGCGGCAAGCGAGCTCGGCGTTACGCAAGCCGCCGTCAGCCGGCAGATTCATCTGCTCGAAGAAATGCTGGGTTTCGATCTTTTTCGGCGCTTGCACCGCAGGATAGAGCTGACTGAAAAAGGAAGAACCCTGTCGACGGCCGCAACCACCGCCTTCAACCTTCTTGCCGAAACGATCTCTGAAATCACCAAGGAAGAGGCAGCCGAAGGGCTGACGATTTCCGCCACCGTCGCATTCTCACATTTCTGGCTGCTGCCGAAGATCTCTTCCTTCTCGAAAGTCTGCCCAGACAGCGCGCTTCGCATCATTACACAGGACAACGCGACCAGCCTTGGGAGCAGCGACGTGGACCTCGCCATCCGTTATGGCAATGGCATGTGGCCGGATGGACAGGCTGAACTGCTTTTCGATGATGAGATCTTTCCGGTCTGCAGCCAGGAATATGCTGAGAACCTCGGAAAAATCGGAGATCTTGCCGAGTTGGTGCGCTATCCGCTCATCAGCTCCGACACCGACGACCCAAGTTGGACAGGCTGGAACGAGTGGCTCGCTGCGTTCTCGGTGGAAGCACCCAAGCGCTCCCTCGGCATGCGCTGCAGTTTTTATACCGAAGCGGTTTACGCTGCATTGAACGGGCAGGGGATCGCACTCGGCTGGCGGCGCCTCGTTCAGGATCTCTTGAACAGGAAAGCGCTTGTTCGGCTGACCGAGCAGTCGATCGCGACGAGGAACGGTTATTTCATTGTTGTTCCGCGGCGAAGCGCAAAAAATCCGCATGTCGCTCAGTTTACCGCGTGGTTGAAAGAGACAGCGCATGCCATGCAGCAATGACGTTGCTGTCCGATGATGGCCGCTACAAGCCGCTTGTCTTTATTCGGCCGCCTTCCTTGACTGTTTCCATCGCCACACTTGTGGATGTGCTCGCCACGTAGGGGAGGGTCGATATTTTTTCTCCGAGGACGTGGCGGTATCGGCGGATGTCCCGTGTTCTTATCTTGATCAGATAATCAAAACGCCCTGCGATCATGTGGCATTCTTCCACCTCCTTGATCTTCCTCACTGCTGCATTGAAGCTTTTCAACGCGTCTTCCTTGGTACTCGTCAGCTTCACTTCCGCGAAGGCGACGTGATCGAGCCCAAGTTTGGCGGGATTCAAGATAGCCGAGAATCCCACGATGTATCCTTCGTCCACGAGTCTCTTAAGGCGAAGCTGACAAGGGGTTTTCGATAATCCGATCCGGCTGGCCAGATCCGTAATCGAGATTCGGCCGTCCTCGGTAACGACTTCGAGGATCTTCAAATCAAACTGGTCCAATTCACTAGTTTGAGCCTTTTCTGTAGACATTTTGCAATCCTATTGCCGTTCAAATAAGTGAATACATCAATCATTCGGCCTTAATCAAGTCTGAATGACTTTATCTCCTCGGTTATGATGAAGCGAAGCCGGTGGAGGAAGAAGTCCAGATGAATTCCGCAGCCAAGAAGGTCGAAGGATTCCTTCAAAAACGCGCTCATCGACATACCGTTCGGCGGATCAAACGATGCGCTTTGCATCTCAATCAGATTGCAGAGGCCTATGAGGCGGTCGGCATCTGATTTTGCCTATTTCGCTCGCGTCAAAAGGGGATCACGGATGTATAACTACAATAAGAAACGCGAAGTCAGTCAGGAGCCGGATCTGCTGGCTCACTATCGGCCGGTGGCGATCAGAGCGGTGGCGGCTGCGCTCGCTGTTAAGGCGAGCAAGCCGGATGCGGTGCCGCTTCGAGACACCGAGTATTCAGGTCCGGCCTGGCTGGACCATCCCGACGACGGCGAAGCCGGCGTTTCATTCATTCGCTAATCGACACATCGTTCACAGGTATTCCCATGCTAGACGCGGTACCCAATTCCACCTCTTCCCACGACGGCGTGTCACCCTTTGCTGACTTCGCGCCGCCCATTCGACCGCAATCCGAACTTCGGCAAGCAATTACCGCTGCCTATCGCCGGCCGGAAACCGAATGTCTGCCACCGCTTGTCGCTGCGGCCCGTGTCTCCGAAGCAAAGCGCTATGACATTCGCAGCACTGCCCGCACCCTGATCGAAGCGCTGCGCGCCAAGCATAAGGGCACCGGTGTTGAAGGGCTTGTGCACGAGTACTCGCTGTCGAGCCAGGAAGGCGTGGCTCTGATGTGCCTTGCCGAAGCGCTCTTGCGCATTCCCGACACCGATACCCGTGACGCACTCATTCGAGACAAGATTGCCGAGGGCGACTGGTCGTCTCACATTGGCGGCGGCAAATCGCTGTTCGTCAACGCTGCTACCTGGGGGCTTGTAGTCACCGGCAAGCTGACCTCCACCGTCAACGACCGCAGCCTTTCGGCAGCGCTGACGCGGCTGATCGCGCGCGCCGGCGAGCCAGTGATCCGCCGCGGTGTCGACATGGCAATGCGCATGATGGGCGAGCAGTTCGTCACCGGCGAAACAATCGAGGAGGCGCTGAAGCGCGCCCAACCGCTGGAGGCCCGCGGCTTCCGCTATTCCTACGATATGCTCGGCGAGGCGGCGACAACGGCGGCTGATGCCGAGCGCTATTTCCGCGATTATGAAAATGCGATCCACGCGATCGGGAAAGCCGCGGCAGGGCGGGGCATCTATAATGGGCCCGGCATCTCCATCAAGCTCTCGGCACTACATCCACGCTACAGCCGCTCGCAGTCCGGTCGGGTGATGAGCGAGCTGCTGCCGAAAGTGAAGTCATTGGCTGCGCTCGCAAAGGGATATGATATCGGCCTCAATATCGACGCCGAGGAAGCCGACCGGCTGGAGCTTTCGCTTGATCTTCTCGAGGAGCTTTGCTTCGATCCCGCTCTCAAGGGTTGGAACGGCCTCGGCTTCGTGGTGCAGGCATACGGCAAACGCTGCCCGTTCGTGCTCGATTACATTATCGATCTGGCTCGTCGCTCTGAGCGTCGGATAATGGTGCGCCTCGTCAAGGGTGCCTATTGGGACGCCGAAATCAAGCGCGCCCAGCTTGATGGCCTTGAGGATTTTCCGGTCTATACCCGCAAGATCTATACCGACGTCGCCTATGTCGCCTGCGCACGCAAGCTGCTTGCCGCGCCGGATGCGGTGTTCCCGCAGTTTGCCACCCACAATGCGCAGACGCTTGCTACGATCTATCATCTGGCGGGTCCGGATTTCGAAGTCGGCAAGTATGAGTTTCAGTGCTTGCATGGCATGGGCGAGCCGCTTTATGACGAGGTCGTCGGCAAGCAGAAGCTCGATCGCCCCTGCCGGATTTATGCGCCCGTCGGCACGCATGAAACGCTGCTCGCCTATCTGGTCCGACGTCTCCTGGAAAACGGCGCCAATTCCTCCTTCGTAAACCGTATCTCCGATCCGAATGTTTCGATCGACGCACTGGTCGCCGATCCCGCTGAAGTCGTCGCGGCAATGCCCGTGGTCGGCGCACCCCATGAACTGATCGCTCTTCCTGGCGACCTATATGGCAGAGCTCGTGCCAATTCCTCCGGTCTCGACCTGTCGAGTGAGAAGACCCTCTTCGAGTTGTCGCAATCGCTGGCCGCGACGGTCCAGACGCCATGGCACGCGCTTCCCATCCTCGCAGACGGTTCGACTGATGGGGTGACACGGCAGGTTCTCAATCCAGCCGATCACCGCGACGTCGTCGGGACGGTCACTGAGCTCAAGGTCGAAGAAGCAGCCCGCATTGCTCGCATGGCTGCCGAACACGCCCCACAATGGGCTGCTGTTCCCCCGGCAGAGCGCGCGGCATGCCTGGAGCGGGCCGCCGACATCATGCAGTCCCGTATCGAGACGTTGATGGGGATAGTCATGCGCGAGGCAGGGAAGTCGGCGGCCAATGCCGTTGGCGAGGTTCGGGAAGCCATTGATTTCCTGCGCTACTATGCCGACCAGGCCCGCAAGACGCTCGGTCCGGCGCATGCGCCGCTTGGACCGATCGTCTGCATCAGCCCGTGGAACTTCCCGCTTGCGATCTTCACCGGACAGGTGGCGGCAGCCCTCGTGGCAGGTAACCCAGTGCTTGCGAAGCCCGCTGGCGTGACGCCGATCATCGCATCGGAAAGCGTCAAAATCCTGCACGAGGCGGGAGTGCCACAGGGGGCGCTGCAATTCGTACCCGGTAGCGGTCGCCTTGGTGCTGCTCTTGTCGGCGCTCCCGAAACGGCAGGCGTCATGTTCACGGGGTCGACGGAAGTCGCCCGCCTCATTCAGGCGCAGTTGGTCGAGCGCCTATCGGCCACCACAGGCAAGCCCATTCCGCTGATTGCCGAAACGGGCGGCCAGAACGGCATGATCGTCGACTCGTCCGCACTTGCCGAGCAGGTCGTCGCCGATGTGATCGCCTCTGCCTTCGATAGCGCCGGCCAGCGCTGCTCGGCATTGCGCGTCCTGTGCCTTCAGGATGATATTGCAGACCGAACTCTTAATATGCTCAAGGGCGCCTTCAAGGAGCTGACGATCGGCCGCACCGATCGGTTGAACATCGACGTTGGTCCGGTCATCAATGACAGTGCCAAGACCGAGATCGATCAGCATATCGAACATATGCGCGGTCTTGGCTGCAAGGTGCATCAGTTGCCGCTCCACGAGGGCGCCGTGGCCGGGACGTTTGTGCCGCCGACGATCGTCGAGATCCGATCCCTTTCCGACCTCACCAGAGAAGTGTTCGGGCCGGTTCTGCACGTCATTCGCTACCGCAGAAACGGGCTCGATCGCCTGATCGATGATATCAACGCTTCCGGCTACGGTCTCACCTTCGGCCTTCATACCCGGCTCGATGAAACGATCGCGCATGTGACGAGCCGCATCAAGGCCGGCAACCTTTATGTGAACCGGAATATCATTGGAGCGGTCGTTGGCGTTCAACCATTCGGTGGACGTGGCCTCTCCGGTACCGGTCCGAAGGCTGGTGGCCCGCTCTATATCGGCCGCCTGGTTCAGAAAGCGCCTGTTCCGCCGCAGCAGGATTCGGTTCATACCGACCCGGCATTGCGGGACTACATCATCTGGCTGGATCGTCGGGGATTGTCAGCGGAAGGCGAAGCGGCCCGTGGCTATGCAAGCCGATCGGCGCTGGGACTGGAACGCGAGTTGGTCGGGCCTGTTGGCGAACGCAATCTCTACGCGCTTCATCCTCGCGGCCGAATCCTCCTGGTGCCGGAGACAAAGACCGGTCTTTTCCGCCAGATTGCCGCTGCTCTGTCGACAGGAAACCAGATCGCTATAGATGCGGGATCCGGTTTGGAATCCGTTTTGCCGGACTTGCCATCATCCGTTTCGAGCCGCATTTCCTGGACGTCGAACTGGGAGAAGGACGGGCCGTTTTCGGGTGCGCTGGTGGAAGGGGATCGGGCTAGGGTCCAGTCCATCAATCAGAAGATTGCGGCTCTTCCCGGCCCGCTCCTCCTGGTGCAGGCGGCGACCACGGATGAAGTAGAGAGCGACCCCGACGCATATTGCCTCAACTGGCTGCTGGAAGAGGTGTCGACCTCGATCAACACCGCGGCAGCGGGCGGGAATGCAAGTCTGATGACGATCGGATAGCCCGTTGTAGATCATATCGTGTGGGCGCGTTGCTTGCGCCCTCACGATCATCTCTTTGATGTTCAGATTTCGCCCATCGCGAACGCGGTCGCATGAACCGTCGACCGGTCCGTGTTTGACGAAATCCTTCTCGACTGATGCGTTCGCCCGATCCGCTATCAGAATGAGAGCCTATGCGCATAGCTCCGCACTTTTTGAAAAGTCACTCTGCGATTCTTCACGAGAAATTTATTTTCTTTTGAAAAAAATTCGAAAGATGCAGAAATGGAGCATGCGGATACCAATGAAGACGCTTTCGGGGAAGCTCGTAGTTGCAACCGGTATTGCAGTTGCGACGATTTTGCTTGGGTATACAGCAATCAACACAATTTCCGCCAAGGTCAGGACCGAACAGGAAGTCATGCTCAGGGCGACGGAGCAGGCAGCTTCTGTCAGCCAGAGTGTTGCTGTTCAAATCACCGAGGCGACTTCGGCAGGCAAGGCGCTAGCGTCATCGCTGGTAGGTTTTGTCGATGGCGGATCAAGAAAGCGGGCGGATATTGTTGCCATGCTAAAGACGGTGCCGCCGCAATACTCCAATGTATTCGGCGCCTGGATGTGCGAACTTATCGACGGGAAGTCCCCAAAGCCAACCTCCGGCGATGAGGGATTGAACAAGGAAGGTATTTTCACGCCTTATTGGACCAAGGGCGACAGCGGCCAGATGGAGTTCTCGACTTGGAAAATCGATCCCAAGCAGGAATATTATCGCGTTCCGCTGGAAACCGGAAAGCCGGTCATCACCTCTCCCTATCTCACCAACATGAAGAAGCTGGTCACGTCGGTTTCCGTCCCGATGACGTTGGATGGGCACGTCGTCGGGTTGGCGGGTGTTGACATAAAACTCGATGATCTGACAGCGGCGCTCAACACCATGCATCCGTTCGGAGACGGGCGTGTGATGCTTGTGGCCAATGATGGAAAATGGCTTGCGCATCCGAGCCAGGATAATCTCATGAAGGACTATGGCGACGTCGGCGCCGATCTGGTCAAACAAGCGCTGGCGGATGGCAAAATGCGCGTCGTCCCCGGGATGCCTGACGGCGTAGTTCGCCTTGTCTATCCGTTTAGCGCTCCCGGAATGAATACGACCTGGGCCGCGATTCTTGACGTTCCCGCTTCGGCCTTCGCGACACCTGTTCGCCAGCAGATGTATAGCGCCATCCTTGGCGGCTTCGCTATTCTGGTCGTGACGCTCGGCGTCATCCTGATCGCGAGCCGAAGCCTGATCGGCAAGCCGCTGACGAATGTGCTGGCCCATGTCCAACGCATGGCCGATGGGAACTATCGTGACGCGATCGCGGTCGGCAAGAGGAGCGATGAGCTCGGAAGCCTCATCTCGGCTCTGGAGATGTTTCGCCAGGAACTCGCCAACGGCGACAAGATGAAGGCCGACCAGGAAATCCTGCAAGGCCAGATCGAATTGGATCGAAAGACGCAGCGGGATCACGAAGTTGCCAAGGCCGAGGACCTTCGCCAGTTTGTTGAGACCGTGCAAACGCGATTTGAACGCCTTGCTTCCGGCGATCTCACGGTGCGTATGAACGAACCGGTCGCCCCGGAATTCGAGATGATCCGGCAAAATTTCAACACCGCCATCGCGGCTCTTGAGGAAACGATCCTCAATGTCGTCCAGTCAGTCTACACGATCAGGGGCGGGCTCAACGAGATTTCCAATGCATCCAACGATCTCGCGCGGCGCACCGAGCAGCAGGCAGCCTCTCTTGAAGAAACGGTCGCGGCGCTTGGTGAGGTTACCCGTGGCGTGAATGAGACCGCAGACGGCTCCCGCAAAGCGCAAGGCGTCGTTTCGCACGCGCGGGCAGATGCCAAAACCGGTAGTGACGTCGTTTCCCGCGCAATCTCGGCGATGATGGAGATTCAAACCTCCTCCAACAAGGTCGGCAATATCCTGCGGGTGATCGACGAGATTGCCTTCCAGACAAATCTGCTTGCTCTGAATGCCGGCGTCGAAGCTGCGCGGGCCGGGGAGGCCGGCAAGGGCTTTGCAGTTGTGGCTCAGGAAGTTCGGGAACTTGCGCAAAGATCGGCCCAGGCTGCCAAGGAAATTGCCGCGCTGATTTCGCTGTCGTCGTCACAGGTCGGAGCAGGTGTCGATCTCGTCGAGGAGACGGGAACATCTCTGTCGCACATCGTCACCAAGGTCAGCGATCTCACCGAGACCGTAAACGCAATTGCAGCCAGCGCTGCGGAGCAAGCGGTAAGTTTGCGAGAGGTTTCGGCGGCTGCGGACTTGATGGATAAGGTTACGCAGCAAAACGCGGCGATGGTTGAAGAGACGACGGCTGCCGCAAGAAGCCTTGCCGACGAAACAAATTCTTTGGCCAATTTCGTCGCACGGTTCAAACTGAGCAAAGCGCGCGGCTCCGTTGAGCACATAAGGGAAACGAACTTCGCCTTGGCGAGCTGACTGATCGCCCAGCTATCATTTGGGCAGCAGATACGAGAACTGCCCAGGCAGAAGGCGTGCGGAGGTCAATGGTAGCGTCATATCGCCTGCCGATTTGTCGATCGGCAGGCTTCATGCCCGAGATCCTGGGGCGATCGGCGCCGCCGCGCTTCACGGCGCTTTTTCTTGCAAGCTAGTGGACCTTTCTTTCGACCTCAGTTTCAGTTGCTACGCTGAGCATTTGAAGCAGATATCGTATCAATGTGACGTCCTCGGTGGACGTCTGGTTTTCAAATACCTGCGTGATGATCGCTCTCAAATTATTGGCCTGGTCGTGCACCAGCTCCTTAATATAGATTTCGGATTCCGCAAAAATTGCATTTTCGTTCTGTTTATCGCTTGTCATCTCACACCAACTGGTCCTGAAGCGTCTTTCCGGTTTGTCCGGCATTCTGCAGCCCTCAATTCTCGATCGAACTGATCGATCATGCGTTGCACCCATGGCTCATTGTAAACGTCGTCGCCGTCTCGATGGCGATCGCGTTCTTGGACGGATCTAATCTGCTCGACCAATGCTCGCAGCAGTGACATAACCCCCTCATTTCAGCTCGTTTCCGGAACGGAGCGACCTGGCGCATCTCGTTTGAAATCCATCGGCCGCGTTCGACAATCGACGCTTGCAGCGCCTTCCGATCGCATAATGTCGCCTGCTTCAAGCCGGCTCGCGCTTGCAAATCTGGCCATTGCTTTCACTTAGCCAAATAGGCGCTTTCATTGTGGTTTGAACGAGCTCTTGCATGAGCCAAATAGGGGAGGTGGCTCAAAGTAGTCTCGGGCTTCAGCGGGTTACGAAGCTCTGGTTCCAGCAAGAGGGTTGTTCCCTGGATGGAGTAGAGTTGATGATGCTTCATCAAACCGGCCATCGAAGGCTTTGCTTGGATCGGCACAATCAAGCCGCCCTCCAGCAGTGATGGCAATCCGAGTTTGGTTACCTGCCAACCCGTCGAAATCAGCAGATCCACCAACTTTGGATGCGTTTCGACAATCACCGAAGTAATGCCAGCGACAAGGCAAAACTCCATGACGCCGGTCATCAAGACATGGGAGGCCGGCACCTGATTGATCAGTATGTCACCTTCCGCGACACATCGGGTCCACTCGAAAATGTCTGGCGAGCGTGGCCATGTTCCGCCGTTCATTATCTGAGGGTATACGTCCGACAACAAATGCGGTTCTGTCGTCGGGAGCAATCGCGTATATCCGACAACGGCATCTTCGTGAAAGAGGGCGAGATGCACGGCGCGATCGCGATCGAACTGGTCAATTTCCAATCCGTCGCTTCTGCGAATGGCTTCCCAACCGAGCCTTTCCACAAATTGCTCGTGCCGAAAGCGCCAAATTTTCTCCATTGTTTGCTCGTTCGTTGCCGAGCAACCGACGTAGACTTTTATCATCCTTGCCCCTGATTTTACGGCAAGAATGCATGATAGTCCCTGTGATTTAAATGAGTAAAAATACCCAGCTTTCAGTCGTTAGCCGACTTCTAAGACCCTTTAGCGAAGTATTCCGAAACGAAAACTTTCCGCTATCATCTGCGCCGAATTCACGACATTCAGTTTGCGCTGAACATTCAGGATCTCATTCTGAATGGTGCGGTGCGAACGTCCCAGAATTTCGGCGATCTCGATGGCTGTCTTGCCCGCCGCGCACCATTGAATGATCTCGCGTTCCCGCGCCGTGATGCGCAAGAGGCTTCGGTCTCGCGATCTCGCCTCCTTTGCCATGAGGCCACGCAGGGCGTTGTGGGCGTAGATCGACAGAATATGCAACGCCCCTCTGGCGGCGTTGGAGAGGTCCACCTTTTCGGCACCAAATGTAACAACCGCCTGGAAGCCACTCGCTGTGTGCAACGGCACGCTGTAGCCGTCTTTCATTTTGAATTCTCTGGCTTCGTTCATGACGCGTCGCCCGTGACGGCCAAGCTCTTGATCTCGCAGCGCCTCGGACCAAACGAAAGCGCCGTCCTGCATCTTACAGAGCTGGATAATGGGATCGGCGTGAACGTAATTGTTCGACAAATAGTGTTCAAACCATTCCGTCGGCCAGGCATTCAACATGAAGTAGGAATCGATGCGTTCTGTGGGCAAGGGTATGCCGGAAATTGCAAAACAGTTGAAACCGAAGTGGCGTGCGGATCTGTCCAGGGATCCGAGTATGTCTTCCTTGCTTTTTGCGGCTGTTGTTTCCGACAAAAAGTCGAACATTAGATTTGCGGTTGCCACTGCTTCGCTGTTCACTCGCCCCTCCCCAGGATTTCAGACAATGTAGGGCATATTAGCTCAAGGAAGTATTATTTTCATGACCGCATCCCGCCGAATGCTGTGTGTATATGATATTTTTATAATAAACTTGAATACAGAAAGGAAGGTCATTGGCGAGAGCAGGGCGGTCCGCATGATCTGATGGACATACCACATCCCATGAATTGCACGGCTTCGCTTCGCTTTCATGCTCCTGGTCCGCGCTGGCAGCTTCGCCACAGGTCCCCTTGTCCAATCGAAAATGCACTTAAAGGTAGGCAAAATTGCTTATTTACCGTTGCGTAAGGTAGCTGTTAAATCCGACATTAAGGGAAGGAAATAACAGGCAAACGGGTGCGGGCTTACCGGAGGCCAACGATGGTCTTTCGTTGGAGGCAATGCCGTGCAGAATGGCATTGCCTGGCCGATCTTTCGGCATCTGGGAAAGAAATTCCAAAGAGCTATGCAGGCGGGATCGAACTCGCCGCTTAAACCTCCGATACCGACGGAAGCGCCGACTTCCGTCGGCACCAATAAAAATCGTCAGCTTTCAGAATCGATCCTCAACATCACTGGGTCGATGAGGCGGTGAAGCTACGGCTTGGCCGCAGCCAGGAGAGACCGGCAACGGGCACGCAGCATGTGCGGCCTGTTTCGCGAAATTATGACGTGTGACTGATGGAGGGGCACTTGTCCTGCCTCATCGATCAGTCTTCAGGCCTAATGATGAGACGTTTGCGCCGAGGTCTTAGCGATCTCGTGCCGAAGCGCCAATGCTTGAATTCCGAAAGTCGAACCAAACTCAAAGCCTTGCGTCACGGTCGTAGACGACCGTGCGGGGCGCAGCGATTACGTTTCCGGCAAGCGGAGAGGGGCCCATGAACAGCCTTAAAGGATCTTGGAAACTATCAGGATGGCGCAGGACGACCAGCAAGGGGGATGTTTCCTATCCGCTTGGTGAGGAAGCATCGGGTTTGCTTGTCTACACGTCGAGCGGCACGATGATGGTGCAAATGACGGCCGCAAACCGTCCGGCTTTCGAAACCAGCGATCCTCTCGGGGGGAGTGCAGAGGAGCGGGCGGCCGCATACTCAACGTGCCTCGCTTATTTCGGCAGCTACAGGGTTGCCGAAGGCAAGGTCACGCACCGGATCGAAGGCAGCTCCTTTCCCAATTGGTCGGAAACCGAACAGGTTCGCCCCTACGAGCTTAAGGGCGACGAACTGATCTTGCGCACGCCCCCTTCTGAGAGCGGCGGAATAACCACCGTAAACGAGATGTCCTGGATCCGCGTCAAGGGACCAGCCGACGCCTGATCCACTTGGGCGCGGCTGCGCCTCATTCATGCATTCGAGGGAGGAATAGATGAACATCACCAGCACCATCCATCATACGGCCCGTGCTCGGGCGGGAGTGCCGCTTGCTTTGGGAAGGCAGCACCCGAAAGCGGCCTATCAACAAACCGATCTGGCAGCTCTCGCCAAATATTTCATTCTGCTGATGCTGCGCAATGTCACGAGCGACGGCTATGTCATCGAGGATCCCGCCAATCCCGGGCAATATTCGGTGCCGGGATGCATTATCGCCGCGCCTTCCTTTCCTTCCAACACACCCGGCGTCGATCAAGACTATGTCTATAATTGGGTGCGCGACGCTGCGATCACCGCCATCGAGATCGCGGCTGCCGACTTGCCTGCAACCCCAGGCGGAGGCGTGCCGAGTCTCACGGATTATGTCAGCTTCGCCAGGCTCTGTCAGAGCAATGCCCATCCGACGCTGGGGCATGCATGCTTTACCGTGGCCGGTCAGCCGCGTCCCTGGACCGAACAGAATGACGGCCCCGCCATTCAGAGCCTCGCCCTCCTGCAGGCCTATCCTCAGTTGGACGCAGCGACACAGGCCATCGCAAGACAGGTCATCGAAACAAATATCTCTTATCTCCTCGGCGCCTACCAGCAGCCAACCACCAATCTGTGGGAGGAGCACGAAGGTCTGTCCTTCTTTGCGCGCTCGGTTCAGCTCCGCTGTTTCCGGGAGGTTGCCGCCAATAGCTACGGCATCGGCGTTGCCGCCAATGTCCCAACGGCAATTGCCTGGCTTGAAAACGCCCTCCAGGATCATTGGAACGGCTCGTACTATGTGACGATGCTGGCGCCGGGCGCCGGTCCCGGCGTTTCCATTGTTTCCGGCGACCTTGGCTACGATCCAAACATCGACATCATTTCAGCCTGTGTCTATGGAGCGGTGCCGACAACCGACACGAGGTTGCTTGCGACGGCAGCCCGCCTGCGCAGCCAGTGGGCGGACCCCAATTCCAATTCGTTCTACCCGATCAATGGTACGGATCAGGCACGCGGGATTGGTCCTCTCCTCGGTCGCTATCCGGGCGACACCTATGACGGCGATGTCGCCCATCCCGTCGCCGGCGGGCATCCCTGGGCCCTGTGCACATGCAACTTTGCGGAGCTTTACTATCGTCTCGCAAACGACGTCGATCACGCAGGCAAGGTTCCCTTGGACAGTCTGTCCGAGGATTTCTTCGCACAGGTTGGGGTGACGAGCACGACCTCCATTGCCGATGCGTCCGCCGCGCTGCGAAACGCGGGTGACGCTATGCTGCGCGCGGTTGTCTATCACAGCGATCGTTATGAGTTGAGCGAGCAGTTCGACGGCACGTCCGGCTACGAAAAGAGCGTGCACAATCTGACATGGAGCTACGCATCATTTCTGTCTGCGGTGCGCGCCAAAACCGGCGGAAGCAAATTGTCCGGTAAGGCCGCCAGCAAGTCCGCGCGGACGTCCGGAGGCAAGAAATGAGCGAGCGCTTTGCAAGCTTCATTGCTCTCTCAAGCGTGCTGACCGGTTTCAACGCGATGCAGCTTCACGCCACCGGCCTGGCGGAAACCTATCTCGGCCTGCTGGATCAGATCGTTCCCGTCGATATCGTGAACGATCTGCTCGAAAGCCTTCGAGAACTGCCGGCGAACCGGGATGGTGAGCGATCAGCGGCAATTCTTAGGGATCCGCAACTTGGGCCGATCGCGCGCAACGTGATCATGCTTTGGTACTGCGGCACCTGGCAACAATTGCCTGCGGGATGGCGTACCGCCTTTGGAGCATCGCCGCTCGACAAAACCCATCTGGTCTCCGGTGCGGCCTATCAGGCCGGCCTGCAATGGCTTGCGGCGGGTGCCCATCCGCCGGGAGCCAAGCAGCAAGGTTTCGGCGCATGGGCCTTGGCGCCCGCGGGGGGATGACATGACGACCGAGATGTCCTTTGACGTGGTGATCGTTGGCGCCGGTGTTGCCGGCGCCCTGATCGCCAAGCGTCTGACCAAGGCCGATATGCGGGTTCTGCTGCTTGAGGCAGGACCCGGCACGACGCGCAGCTACAACGAGTACACGCAGCATCTGGAGCACTTTTACGCCGCAAACAGCAAAGGCCCGGAATCGCCGTGGCCGCCGGCGGTCGCCGCCCCGCAACCGGACACGGCCGATTTGCGTTCGAACAACGGCTATTTCGTCCAACGTGGGCCGAATCTCTATGGCAGCAGCTACACGCGGCTATGGGGTGGATCGACCCTCCACTGGCTTGGCGTGTCGCTGCGCATGCTGCCGGAAGACTTCCGCATGCGATCGCTTCACGGGGTCGGGCGGGACTGGCCCATCGATTACGACACCATCGCACCCTATTACGAGCAGGCCGAACACGAAATCGGCGTTTCCGCCGACGTCTCCGAACAGCACTATCTCGGGCTTCGCTTCTCCGACGGCTACGACTATCCAATGCAGCGCGTCCCGCCCAGTTTTTCGGATCGGGTACTCGGGGCGGCGGTTGACGGTATGGAGGTTCAGCTTCAGGACGAGTCGTTCCGGCTCAAGGTCCGAGGCTATCCGGCGGCTCGCAATTCGCTGCCGCGAAAGTCCTACCGGCCGGTGGGCACCGGCTATCTCGGAGAGCGCTGCGAAGGCAATACATCCTGTACGCCGATCTGTCCGGTGCAGGCGAAATATAACGCCAGCAAAACCCTCGCTCAGGCGGCTTCGAACCGGCTGACTCTCATGACACAGGCAGTGGCCTCGAAGATCCGTATCGATCCGGCAAGCGGCGAAGTGAAGGGGATCGAATATCAGCGCTACGAGGATCAGACCTCGACGGAGGCAAAGACCTTCGTCGCAAAGGCCCGGGTCTACGTTTTGGCGGCCCATGCCGTGGAAAATGCCAAGCTCATGTTGGCTTCGGGTATCGACGGTCCGCGCGGTCAGGTCGGCAAGACCCTCATGGATCATCCGACGCTCTATGCCTGGGGGCTCGCGCCCTCTTCGATCGGTGCCTATAGAGGCCCGCAGTCGACGGCCGGCATTGAGGATTTGAGGGGCGGCGCGTTTCGCTCAAAACACGCGGCATTCCGCTTCGACATCGGCAATGACGGCTGGCGGGCGAGCACCGGAGCTCCCGATACAGCGGTTTTGCAGGCGGTGATGAACGGCGGGCTCTACGGCTCGGCGCTGCGTGGGGAACTGGAAGCGACGCTGCCGCGCCAAATCCGCTTCTCCCTTGCGGTCGAACAGCTTCCCGATGCTGCCAACAGCGTCAGTATCGATCCGCGCTATCGCGACCCCCTCGGCAATCCGCGCCCCGTGATCGATTACAGGATCGATGACTACACGCTGGCCGGAATGGCGGCCGCCTCCGGCGTCGCCGAAGCCGTGTTTCATCGAGCCGGAATAAAGGATTGTACCGATCCGGATAAGGGAAGCTGGTTCCCCACTGTCCAATATGAGGGGCGCACTTTTAGCTACCACGGCATGGGGCATTTTGCCGGCACGCATGCCATGGGCGCGGATCCCGGCGGCTCTGTCCTCGATATGGACCAGCGGGCCTGGGAGCATCGGAACCTTTTTGTCGTCGGTTCCGGCAGCTTTCCAACGCTTGGCACATCCAATCCCACGTTGACCCTATCGGCTTTGGCGTTGCGGACGGCGGATCGGTTGATCGCGACCTTCGCACACTGATCGCATTTGCGCGTGCCGGCAAAAGCCGGCCGACGAATTCATCTATCCGGAGCGGTCCTTTGATCGCGCCACGCAAAAGGGAGCAAGCGGAATGCATCTATCATGTCGGCTGCGCGCCAACCGGAAAGAAGGGCGAGAGAGCAGCACCCGTTTTTCACCGCATAGAATGGAGGTGCGCCATGCTGTTTGCTATTGACTCTGCGCGAAGGACCGACGCCGGAGCCGTCGCTGCGGACGGAAATTATGATGCGGTGGTCGTCGGCACCGGCATCTCGGGCGCCATCATCGCCAATGAGCTCAGCAAGGAGGGCAAGCGTGTCCTCGTCCTGGAAGCTGCGTCCGGAACGAACCGGACCTTAGCCGGATATGATGCCCTAGTAACCAACTTTTATAGTGCAGCAAGCAAGGACAACCAGTCGCCCTATCCGGTCAATCCCAATGTTCCGATGCCGCGTAGCGGGGAGCTGCGCAAGCTCCAGCCGGGCGAAACCGACGCCTCGACCTATATGGTGCAATCCGGCCCCTACGTGACCGACACGACCTATACGCGGATTTTTGGCGGCACGACCATGCACTGGGAAGCCAAAACGCCGCGACTGTTGCAGGAGGACTTCAAGTCGAACGCACTGTACGGTCAGGGGCTCGATTGGCCCCTGGACTATCGCGATATCGAAGCGGACTATCAGACTGCCGAGCGCGAGATCGGCGTGTCGGCCGATGTCGAGGACCAGAGCTATCTCGATATCACCTTTCCCCCCGGTTACGTCTATCCCATGCGGGGTCTGCCGCTTTCCTACCTGGACCAGAAGGTGGCAGAGGGCATCGACGGAACCACGGTCGAGCTCCGCGGCGAGACCTATCCCGTCAAGGTGCGGCCCTATCCCCAGGGACGCAACGGCATCCCCAATCCAGCCTATGACGGTGGCAAGGGATATGTGCCGGTCGGTGCGGTCAATACGCACGAGGTCGAGGAGGGGGGACGCTGTCAGGGCAACACGAACTGCGTTCCGATCTGTCCCGTGCAGGCGCGCTATCATTCCGGGAAAACGCTGGCGAAAGCATTCCAGACCGGCCGCGTCGATCTCCTCGCACAGGCTGTCGCCTCGCGCGTTCTGATCGACAGTGACTCGGGCCGGGTGACTGCACTCGAGGTCAAGGTCTACAAGAATGAGGCCTCGGCTGAATATGAAACGATCGCCGTCAGGGGCAAGATCTTCGTGCTGGCCGCAGGCGCCATCGAAACGCCGCGGCTGATGTTGGCATCGGGCCTGCAGAGTTCGAGCGGGCTGATCGGCCGCAACCTGATGGATCACGCCTATTTGCTGAGCTGGGCGCTGATGCCGGAGGTTTGCGGCACCATGCGTGGCACGAGTTGCACCGGCGGCATCGTGGATTTGCGCGGCGGGGCTTTCAGGCGGCATCAGGCGGCCTTCAGCGTCGATATCCACAATGATGGCTGGGGCTGGGCTGTCGGCTCGCCCTATTCCGACGTCACTGAGCTCGTAGACCAGCATAACCGCTTCGGCGGCGATCTAAGGCAGGGCCTGATAGACCGCATTTCGAGCCAATTGCTGCTCGCCTTCATGATCGAAGTGATGCCGGTCGAGAGCAATCGCGTCACGGTCGATCCGAAATATACCGATCTGCTCGGCAATATGCGGCCGGTCGTCTCGTTCACGGTTCCTGAATACACGATGCGTGGTGCCGCCTATGCGCGGGAGTTCGCAAAGACCATGTTTGCCCGGCTCGGTGCAGCCGACCACACCCGCTACGACCCCAGCGATTACGGCTACGTGAACTACGAGGGCCAAGGCTATGCCATCCGTGGCGGCAACCACCTGGCCGGCACCCACATCATGGGATCGGACAAGCAGAGGTCGGCGGTAAACATCGACCAGCGCTCATGGGAGCACGACAACCTCTACCTAGTCGGGGGCGGGAGCATGCCCACCATCGGTACCGCCAACGTCACCTTGACCCTCGCCGCACTGTGCTACCGCAGCGCTCGAGCAATGCTGAAACAGTTGCAACGATAAGCCTCGGACCGCTTCCGCGCGCACAACAATCGGAGAAGCCAGCATGTCTGACACTATTACAACGCTTCATGCTCTCAAGGAGCATCTGTACGCAGCAATGCAACTGGAACATGCAACCATTCCGCCCTATCTGACGGCGCTTTATTCGATCAAGCCCGGCACCAACGTGGATGCTGTCCAAGTCATTCGGGTGGTCGCGGTTGAGGAAATGCTGCACTTGACGGTTGCGGCAAACCTTCTGAACGCCATCGGCGGAACCCCTGATCTGACCAGGCCAGGATTCGTGCCTTCCTACCCCGCTCATCTTCCCGACGGTGAAACAGATTTCAAAGTGAGTCTGGCGTCATTCAGCAAGGAGACGCTTGCGATCTTCAAGAAGATCGAGCGTCCGCGTCTCGCCCCGGGATCACAGAAGCTCGTGAAACGCCTGTACCGTGGAAGCGTGTCGGTGCTTGCAAGCTATCCGGGCGCCAGCGACATGCAATATTACAGCATTGGGGATTTCTACGCTGCCATCGAAGACGGATTCGAGCGTCTTGAGAAGGAAGCGAATGCCGCCGGTAAGACGATTTTCATCGGGGATCGGAAGCGCCAGGTCACATCGGAATATTACTACTCCGGCGGCGGCGAGCTCTTTCCCGTCATTGATATCGAAAGCGCAAGATCGGCGATTCGCCTGGTGATGGAACAGGGTGAAGGTGCCGGTGGCGGCATCTATGACCATGAGAGAGAACTCGCGCATTACTACCGCTTCGACGAGCTGGACAGAGAGCGCTACTACCAGCCCGAGGACAGGCCCGGCCATCCGACCGGCCCGACCTTCAGCGTCGATTGGCAGGCGGTTTATCCGGTCAAACACGATCTGAAACTCTCCGACATCGACGGTAATAAGAGCCCCGAACTCTACGAAGCGGCGCTCTCGTTCAATCAAACCTATGCGGAATTCCTGGAGCAATTGACGCTGGCTTTCAACGGCCAGCCGCAGTTGCTGCTGCAGGCAGTGCCCAGAATGTTCGAATTCAGGAATCTGATGGGAGACCTGATCCGCAATCCCCTGCCCAACCACCCCGGCCAATATGCGATGGCGACGTTTGAGATTGGCGACAAAGAACTGGTGCGCGGCGTGGCGATCGAGGAGGCGCAGGCATGAGTACCAAAGATCATTCCCACCACTTTCTTGCCTTCTCGACGGAGGTGAGCGCCTTTGCCACCTTCGAATTGTGGGCCACAGGCCAGGTAGAAGCCTACCTTGCGACCGTCACCGCCGCGATTGGCGACGAGATCCTGAACGAACTGCTTTTCACTTACGAAAAGATCTGTCTAGAGACGGAAGGCCAGCCTTCGTCCAAGCGGAAGGCACGTCTGCGCCGGGAGATTTTTGGAAGCGAGAAACTTGGCCCGGTCGCGCGAAACATCATCAAGCTCTGGTACGTCGGCACTTGGTACGAACTGCCGACGGCCTGGTTCGAGGCGTTCGGTGTCAGGTCAAAGGACGTGACCTTTGTCGTATCGCCGGCGGCCTATGCCGAAGGCCTGATGTGGAAGGCGATCGGAGCCCATCCCGCGGGGGCGAAGGCCCCGGGTTACGGGTCATGGGCGTCCCCGCCACGGATTCCGGCATTCGCGGGCGAGCATGCGAATGCGCAAGTCAAGGAAGTTCAAGTCAACCGCAACGAAGGATTGGCAAAATGAGCACGCAAACACCTCGACTCTCCCCCGATAAAGTCTGGCTTGGAATCACGCCGACGCTTTGGTGGAATGATGATTTCATCAATATCGATATCGGCATTCCCTTCGAGCAATGCATCAGTGAAATGGCGCTCGCCGGCTATGTCGGCTGCAGCATCGGCCACAAATATCCGACGAACCCCAAGGTTCTGAAGGCGGCACTCGACCTGCGTGGTCTGCGCGTCTCTGAACCATGGGTCAGCACCTATTTCACGATTAAAGCCATGAAAGAGCAGACAATCGCAAAGGTTCGCGAGCAACTCGCCTTTCTGGAGGAGATGGAGCGCGGCAGCACGGATCCGAGGAGAGCGGATCTTGTCGTGGCCGAGTTCGGCCATGCCGTCAATCCGCTGCCATTCGCGCTGTTTCCGAATTGCCCGACGTTGACCGATGAACAGTGGGATCGGTTGGTGGATGGACTGCATCAGATTGGCAGGATTGCCAGGGAGGAAGGTCGGCGCCTTTGCTATCATCCGCATCTCGGCACCGGTGTGATGATCGCTTCGGCCGTCGATCGGCTGATGGAAAGGACCGATCCGGATATCGTCCATCTGTTGCTGGATACCGCCCATCTTGCCGCCGCCGGCGTTGATCCCCTGGCTGTCACCAAGAAATACGCTTCCCGCATCAAGCACATCCATCTGAAGGATATCCGCGCCGATGTCGTAAGCCGCGTTCATGCCGAAGGGCTCTCCTTCGAGGCGGCCATCGAGGCCGGCATATTCACCGTTCCCGGAGACGGCTCGATAAAGACCTTCCCACAAATTCTTGCGATGCTCGCCGAAGCCGATTTTGCCGGTTGGCTGGTGATCGAGGCCGAGCAGGATCCGGCAAAGGCCAATCCGCTCAAATACGCCAAGATGGCGCGCGCCTATCTACAAGAGACGCTTGGGTGGTAGCGATGGATCAGGGCGCAAAAAGAGAGATCCTGCTGAGCCTGTTCATGTTCACGGCGGACCTGCGGCCGAATGATCGGGCCTATACCCAAACGTTAATTGAGCACATCAAGGCTCTGCTCGCCATGGGCTACGACGGCTTCGACCTGCCGATCGCCGCCCAGCAGACCAGCGACCATCAGGCCGAGATCGACAGCTATGCCCGCTTCAGGCAGGCCTTGGATGCCGCCGGCCTGGAAACGGTACGCTTCACGACCAATGTCGGGACAACCCGGACCTTTGATCCCACGTCGCCTTTCCGCGAACAGCGGGAAGGCGCCCTGGCCTATCTGAAGTCCCGCGTCGACATCACGTCGATTCTGGGTGGCAAGACCGTCATGGCGGGGCCGATCGTCTTCCCTTATGGCGTTTTTCCGACACTCGATTCCGGTACGCCGCTATGGAGCGACGCGCTGCAGGATTGGCTTGAACCTCGCTACAGGCTCGCGCGGCCGATTATCGAGGAACTCGCCAATTATGCGGAGAAGAGGGCGGTCAAGCTCGCGATCGAGCCGGTGGACCATTGGGAAACACCGGCGCCGAACATGGTCTCGGACGTGCTCGATTTTCTGGAAGGGGTCGGCAGTTCCCAGGCGGGCTTGACCATCGACAGCGCCCATGTGGTGCTTGGAAGCAGCGGACCTGCGGCTTTCCAGAACGACTTGCGCAACACCGTGGCGCAGCGTCGTCTGAACTACATACATATTTCTGCGCCTGATCGAGGCGCGTTGAAGGACTGCTGGATCCCCTGGGAAAGCTTCCTTGCGCCGATCCTGCCGGTCTATGACGGCCCATTCCTGATCGAAGTCTTCAACGCGGTGCCGGCTTTTCTCGGCGGCCTGCGTCTAACCCGTCGCAAGTTCTGGATTCCCGGCGAGGATCAGCCGGTGGCGGACCAATCCAGTGCCTACGACGTCGCCCGCGACGGTTTGGAAACCCTCCGGGAGGAATTCGCCAAGCTTGAGTATCTTTCGGCGCTTTAATCGATCCGCTGACACCGACCAATATCACAAAAAGGACTGGTGACGACGATGAACGAAATACAGCCTTCACCTCTTCACATGCGGGGCCTGACCACATTGCGGCGCGTGGCACCGTCTCAGCGGGTCACCGCCGATCGACTCGGCGCCCTGGCGGATCTCCCCGGTTTCTGGGAAGGGACGGGTTTTAGCCTTATTGCTCGTCCCGATTATTCCGGTCGCAGCGAAAACGGCTTCTACCTTCAACTCAATCTGTTGCATGAAACGATCGAATTCACTTCGATCGGCTCCCCCGTCTTCAATCGTGGCAGCGAGCAAGGCGATATCGCCATTTATGGCGTCACCTATCTGCATCGCGTCACGGACGGCACCAATGGCGGCGCGCTTCATATCGAACCCGGCATGTGGCTGACTATCCCGGCAACCACTGCGCCAAAGGCCGATGCGAGCATTGCGAGGTTGGGCACGATCCCCCACGGCAACGCCTTCTGTACGGTTGGTTTCGTACAGCATGCGGAGTTCAACAAGGTGCCGGAGATTCCGCCGGCCAATACGATACCCTTCCCCATAGACGGCAAGCCGCCGGAACCCGGCAGCAAGAATCCGTATCCGGAATATGACCTCGCCATTCCGAGCCAATTCCGAACCAATCCTGTCCCGGCAGGCATTGTTCAGGCGATGATCGATGACCCGAACCAGGTGCTGCGGGATACCTTGAACCATCAGGTCTTTGAGCAGGGGCAGACGCTCAAGCAGATCACACGGTTGATAACCTCCACGGCCGGCGGCATCGCAAATATCCCGTTCATCACCACTAATGCCAATACGCTCGATCTCGACTCCGTCTTTGCCATCGAAACCGTCGTAGACGCTCTGGGGAACGAGTTTCTGCAACTGCAATATTCGCAAACCGGTTTGCTGAATTTCAAAGGCAAGAGCTTTCCGCACGTAACGGTCGGAACGTTGATCAAAGCATTTTAGGCTGGTTTAGCGAAGTGCCGCTATGCGGTTGGAGCCGGTTCTGCGACCAGAACCGGCTCCCCGTGACATTATCGTTCTCTCCCCGCAATGCCGGCCGGAACGGCTGGGACGAAACCTCATCGCGGGAGGATTTTTCCCATTAATGTTTCAAAACGACCTTCCCTTGAGCTCCCGCGGCGACCGCGTTTTGGGCCGCACCGATCTCTTCGAGTTGGAAGCTGTGCGATATGGGTATCACGAGCAATCCCCGCGCGGCTGCGTCCAGCACCGCGTCGAGCGTGGCAGCATCGGTTCGATGGTAGAGTTCGTGGATGATCACGCGGTTGTCGGTGTTGGCGCCTTCGGGCACCGGAACGATGCTGGCGACTTGACCGCCGTCTTTCGCATGTCCGATGAGGTTTTGAGCCACAGGCGCCGCGGCGCTGATCGCGTAATCAAAGGTTGGGCTCTCGGCCGGCACCGTGATATCCAAGGCTTCTCCCGCTAGCTCCTGCGCCTCATTCAACCGCTCTGGCCGAACGCCGGCGACAGGTTTGGCACCTATCTGCTGGAGGTATTGGATTGCGGCGCGGCCGACAGAGCCGAGCGCACCCGAGATCAATACACGGTCGCCTGCCTTGATACCCAAGGCGTCCACCGTCTGCCGCCCGGTAAGGCCAGCCTTAACCAAGGCCGCTCCCTGTTCGAACGTCAGTGCGGTGGGCAGCTTGGCAACGGAGGTTGCGGGCACGAGCCCGAATTCGGCATGGGCTCCCTTACCATTCGCTGGAAAATCAGCGACGACCCTGTCGCCGACCGCGAAGCCCGTAACGCCCTCGCCGATTTCCGATACCGTGCCAGCGGCGTCCCCGCCCAGTACTGCCGGCAGCGGAAGCGGTATGTACTGAGCCATAAAACCTTGGCGCAGGATGAGATCGAAGGGGTTAACGGCCGAAGCTTCGATTTTGATCAGGACTTCACCGGCTCCCGGCTTCGGTGTCGGAATATCACCGATCTCAAATTGCTCGATACCGCCATAGGATTTCAGAAGAGCAGCCTTCATTGCTTGCCTCCACAGGTCTGGTGTTGCTTTCACAAAATTCCGGTCTTCCGCCACAAGCTTGATCAGATCGCGCAAGCGCGATACGCCCTTGCTGTGCGACGGAAGAGCGTTGGCTTATGCGTTCTTGGTGGCTGAGATCTGGTTCGAAGACGAGCGTCGGATGTTGTCCAATGCCCAGCTACCGGCGCCGGCAAAGGCGATGAAGAGGAAGATGAAGCAGAACATGATGGCTGGCTCGCCCATGTTGAGCGCGGGCCAGAAACCCTGCGGCGCATGCGCCATCCAGTAGGCGGCGGCCATTTCGCCTGAGGCGACGAAGGCGGCGACGCGCGTGAAGAGACCGGCGGTGATCAGCAATCCAGTGACGATCTCGATTGCGCCGGCGATGAGCATGATGGCCGGCAACGGATAGGGCACGCCCGGAATTGCCGCCGGGAACTGGAAGAACTTCATCGTCGCGTGTTCGAGGAACAGCAGTGCGGTCACGATCCGCAAAATCGCGAGGACATGAGGCGTCCATTTCGTGGTGTTCAACATGATATTTCTCCTAAGTGGCCGTTGAGATCGTCAAGCGGCAGTGGTGTTAAGTTCGAAGTTCTTTTCAGAGCTTCATCATTGGCCTGACGCGGCGATGGGCGCATAGCCGAAGCGGAAGCTGGAAGCCGTGAGCCCGCCTGCGAAGTCATTCTGATGATAGGTGACGGCGCCGGGTTCATCTCTTGCGGCCCCGACTGCCACCATCAGCGGGATGAGATGATCCTCGCGTGGATGCGCAGCACGGGCAGATGGTGCCTGCTCCCATTCGAGCAACAGCTTCGCTCGCTCATAGGGAGAAGAGTGGACCAGCGTCTGCTGGAGCCACGCATCAAACTGGCGGGATGGCTCGTGGCCTTCATTGCCCCGCATGGCCCTCAGATTGTGATAGCTGAGGCCGCTTCCGATGATCAGCACGCCTTCATCGCGCAGCGGCGCCAGCGCGCGCCCGGCTTCAAGATGCAATGCCGGATCGTAGCTCACGTCTAGCGAGAGCTGAACGACAGGCACGTTTTCCTCGGGATAGAGCGGCTTCAGGATACTGAAAGTACCATGGTCGAAACCACGGGTCGGATCGAGCGCAGCCTCAATGCCGCGTCCCTGCAGCAGAGCCTGCACGCGCTTGGCAAGCTCAGGCTGGCCCGGCGCACCATATTTGATGTGATAAAGATATTCGGGGAAGCCGTGATAGTCGTAGACCATCCCCGGCTGGGCGCCTGAAGATATGGCAAAGCGCTGCTCTTCCCAATGGCCGGAGACCACCAGGATCGCCCGGACTGCATTGCCGAGTTCGGCGCGCATCTCGACTAGCGATTGCTCGAGCTTGTCGAAGTTACGGCGGAATCCATCGGTGATATAAGGCCAGGGACCGCCGCCATGGCTGACGAAATAGGTCGGAAGACTAAGCTCATTCATATGATCTGCCCTTGTCGAACTGTGCGGATGCCGCATGGCATCCCGGCTTGATGGTCAGACCTTGAACTTTTCGCCAATGTTGATCAATGTGCCTTACATTGAAGAACCATTTCCTCAGAGTTGACGATCAATGGATACCTTGACGAGTTTGCGCGTCTTTTGCGCGGTGGCTGAACTTAAGAGCTTCACAGTGGCTGCAGATCGCCTTGGCCTCTCGCCCGCAATGGCGAGCAAACATGTGATGCACTTGGAAAGCCGGCTGGGAACGCGGCTGCTGAACCGAACCAGCCGGCACGTCAGCATGACCGAGAGCGGCATGCTCTATTTCAACCAGGCCAGGCAGATGCTCGACGGATTGGATGAGGTGGAAGCCGCCGTGAGCAACGTCACGGTCATGCCCCGCGGAACACTAAAGTTCAGTGCCCCGGTATGGGCCGCAAATTCGCTCATCGCCCGCGTGCTTGCCGAATATCAGCAGCGCTATCCCGACGTGCGCTTCGACATGGATCTTAGTGGCCGGATCGTCAATCTGGTGGATGAGGGCTTCGATCTCGCTTTGCGGGCGACCGCACCCGAGCGGCTCGATCCGAGCCTTGTCGCACGCCCCTTGATGCAGGTTGCCTTTCATCTCGTGGGATCTCCCGGCTATCTGTCACGAACAGGGCGTCCGAGCGAACTGGCTGATCTCAATGGTCACGCGCTGCTGGCCTATAGCGGCATGAACGTGAACGGCGGCTTGGCGATCAAGGGAACAGAGGGACCGGAAACGGTGAATTTCCGGCCCGTCATGCAAAGCGAAAACGAGATTATGCTGCATCTGGCCGCGCTCGAGCATATGGGCCTCGTCTTTTTGCCGATATGGATGACGCAGAATGACATTGCCGAAGGGCGCCTGGAGTTGGTGCTTCCCAAGGCCGTGACATTCAACGCCACTCTTCATGCCGTTTATCCCAGCAAAAAATACCTTTCAGCCAAGGTTCGCACCTTCATCGACTTTATCGCTGCGCGAAAGAACCTCTGCTCAGCGGCAGCCGAAGAACGGTCGGCCGGGGAGGTTCATTCCATTGATTGGTGACTTCCGGGCGGCAAACGCGACCGACAACCCCTAGCGGCTGAACTTCAGATCCGGCTTGTCGCCATCCCAGGACTGGAGTCCGCCCGAGACCTCACGGAATCTTAGGCACTTCGTTCCCATCTTGCCGGAGAGGCACATCGCATCGCCCTTAACCGTCCAGGTGACGGAGAGCGCAAACGGCAGGGGGCCGCGTATGCTTCCAGTGCCATCCTTGTTGAGCGTGACTTTGAGGGTCTTGCCATCGGGCGCGTCGGCCATCCAGGGAGCTCCGTCGGCAAGCATGGCAGCGGCCTTTTGGGCCGGAAGATAAGCCTGCCCTTCCGTCGCGAATGCGGGGTTTGAAGCAAGAATCGCGGCGATTGCCGCAAGCTTCAGATGCATCTTCATGGTCGATATCCTTTCCTTGTTCTATTCGTTTGGAGCCTTGTAGGCTCATGCTGAGGGGCAGTGGCAACGTCTACTGCGAAGCGGCCGCTCCTTTGTCGCTCCAGCCCGGCGGTAGGCCCAACTGGCCGGCGACCGCTCCCGTGATGCCGGGGGAAGATCCGAACGCCTTGCAGGCGTCGTATTTCGGAGCGCCACCGAGCGATGCCTTTATCTTTTGCATCGACGGCATGGTCGGCGTTCCCTTGAATGGATCGCGACCTTTGACCAGCATGCGGGCTGAAGTCGCCGCCGAATGCGGAGGAGAGGGAGTAGGCATCCCCGACTGTGGAGATCCGCGCCCTTGTCGTCAGCATATTCGCCCCGCGCGACCAAAGCATCGCCGCTTTCTGCGTCCCATCCTGGCTGACCGCTTCCGCTTCGACGGACAGCCCGCCGAGGCCAATTGGAAGCCTTGGAATTGGAACGGCGAGTGCGACCGATGCGCCGAGCGATGCGACGGCGGATGTTGCGGCGGCCGTCCTATTTGTTGGAACGATATCGGTGACCGTGGCATGGACGACGAGATCCGCCGGATGGTTGGCAGCCACGATCTGAAAACGGTCGCTGAGGCCAACGCAAAGAGCTCGGTCTATGGCGTTGGTGACAAGCGCAAGACCCTTCGGGTCCAATGCACCGCTGTTGCCGAGCTGTGCCGATGTCGGCATGATGCGTACCGTGCGTGCATTGAGAACTGACGCTGGGTCCACCCGCAGCTTCGCCTTGGTCAGCGAACCTCCCGATGCCGCCATATCCGTATAAGAACTGAGAGAAGTACCCTGGTGCAGGGGCACGCTCGCACAAGAGGGAAGTATTGCAAGCGCAGCGGCGGCTAAGGTTTGTCGGCGGACGTCAGCAAGCCTAAGGCAAAAACTCATGTGGCAAATCTTCTGAACAGGGATCGTAGCTGTGCTTTAGCAATGCCGGCGTTAATGGCCGTAAAGGCAGTGTAAAGTTGGGTAAAACTGGAGAAGAGCGGTCTTTCCGGAGGCAGGATGGAGACCGATCTATTGCCGACTGAGCACGGCAGATCGCCCCGCTATGGGATAGCGTCGGTACGACAGCTCAATACTCAAGCGCTCGCTTCAATTACCATTGCGGCTCATGGTGTCGCTGCCGGTGCCGCTGAGTTCAACGTCGCTTCTTGAGAACGATAACCCGCACCTATTGCGACGTGGAGGTCAACATAGTCCTTGGCAAGCGTCTGAATGGCTTCGGCAAGACTTGCCTGCGCATCGGAAACGTCACGCTGCGAAGTCAGGACGTCGAGCAATGAGGATGCCCCATCTTTGTAACTCATGGTCGAAAGCCGCAGAGATTCCTGCGCCGTCTTGACCTGATTGCGTAGCGCCGCCTCAGCCTGTGCATCGCGACGAATGGCAGAAAGAGCGTTTTCCACCTCTTCCGCCGCGCTGTTCACCGTATCCTTCCAGGCGAGATACGCTGTTTTGGCCTTGGATCTTGCGCTGTCGACATCGGCACGCAGACTTCCACCATCGAAGATCGGCAGGTCAAGGGTAGGGCCGAAGGACCAGCTGGTCAGGCTTCCGGCATTGCTTGCCGTCGAGCCGACCCGGCTTGGAGAGATCGAGCCGGACAGGGAGATGGACGGATAAAGCTTAGCCTCGGCAACGCCGATATTGGCAACGGCCTCCGCCAATTCGCGCTCGGCCTTTCGTATATCGGGACGATTGCGGATCAGATCGGCCGGAACGCCGGCTTGTATCGTGCCGTTGAACACTGGCTGTGCAGCATCCTTGCGCAGCTCCGCCTTCATCGTCGATGCCGGCATGTTAAGCAATGTCGCTATATGATGAACTTCGCTATTGAAGCTGTTTTCAAGGCCGGGGATCTCCGAGCGCGTCGATTGCACCAAACCTTCGGCCTGGACGACGTCGAGACGGGAAGCGGCGCCCGCACTCGATTGTTGCTTGGTAAGATCATATGTCTCGAGCCGGGATTTCAGGTTCGCGTTGGAAAGCGCGATGCGCTCTTGGTAGTAGCGTGCATCGATGTAGCTCGACACAATATCCTTCATCACGGAGAGTTTCTCGTCATCAGCCGAAGCGTAGGCTGCGTCCAAAGCAGCGCGTGCGCTCTCCGTCGCGCGACGGTACCGGCCGAATAGATCGAGCAGCCATGAGGCGCTAACCTCGCCGGCGGTTGTGTTGGTGGTGCCTGTGGTCGTGCGCAGCGAACCTTTTTCACCTGAAACCGTATGCGACGCGCTGAGGTCGAGGCTCGGTAATCCGCCAGCGCCGGCGGTGACGACATTTGCGGAGGCCTGATTGATTTCCTCCAATGCTTGCTGCACATCGAGGTTGCGGGACAAGCCGCGGGCCACCAGACTGTCGAGTTGCTTGTCGCGATAGGCTGTCCACCACCGGGTCGTTGAAACATCGTTATTGCTCTTGGCTCCCCCTTCCGTGAACTTTGCCGGAAGCGGCATCTGCGGGGGGACATGATCCGGACCGCTCACGCATCCTGCCAGCATAAGCAGCAACGCCAGTGAGGAATAGCGCAGGGATATCATTCAATTTCTTCCTGTGTGGCAGACGAAAGAGCGCTTCGTCGAAGGAGGGCATTTGATCGAATCCCAGGAACAGGGATCGCGGCCCAGGTGTAGCCACGCCAGCGTTAATGGCCGTTAAGACAGTGTAAAATTGGGTAAAGACACGCGCGGCTGTGGCGCCATGCGTCCTGAAGGTCGAGCCGGATCAGGCGCGATCGCTTGTCGGGCCAAACATCGCCGGCCGCCGGGGGATTTCAAGGGTGAGAGCCAGACCGCCGGCTGCCGGCAGCGACGCGGCGACCCGCCCGCCGTGACGCTCGACCGCCTGCCTGGTGATTGCGAGGCCGAGGCCATATCCACCTTCCGGCACGGCGTCGTCGCCACGGGAGAACGGCTGGAAAATGCGTTCGAGCTCATCTCGCCCAACACCCGGCCCTTGATCCGTCACGCGGATCTTGAGGAGATCAGTCGTCGTCTCGCAGGAGACCGATATGCTCGAATGCGGGGCGGTATATTTGACGGCATTGCGAATGACGTTTTCAAGCGCCCGATAGATCAGCTCGCCTTCGACTTCGGCCAGGAATATGCCGCCGACATTGGAGGTAATCGAGACCTCCCGTGCCTGAGCTTCGAATGCCGCATCGCCGAGGATCTCGTTCAACAGCTCGATGACATCAAGGGATTGCGTTTTCAAAGGCAGGCTGGCTCCGGCGTTCAGGCGGGCAAGCGTCAGGATCTCCCCCACCAGCACATCGAGTCGTTCGACCTCGCGATCCATGCGGTCCAGCATGAGGTCGAGTTTCGCCGGGTTCTGACGAAGCACGCCCACGGCGGCCTGCAGGCGGGACAGGGGCGAACGCAGCTCATGGGATACGTCATGAAACAGTCGCTGCTGCGCATCCTGGAGCTCCTGCAGCCGCGCGGCGCTGGAATCGAAATCATGCGCGAGCGCGGTGACCTCGTCCTTTCGGCCGGCCATCTTGTCTCCGATGCGGAAGTCGAAACGGCCATGGGCGAGCGCACTCAGGCCGTCACGCAGATGAACGACCGGGCGAATGAGATATCGGGCGAGCGCGCCCGCCGATATCGTGGCCGAAATCAGGATCGTGATCCACGGCATCAATGGAGCCAAGGTCTCCAAGCTGAAACTGATCGGAGTTGACAACGAAATGCGATAGCAAACTCCGTCCCTCAAGACGGATCTCGTATCGGCCGTTTTCTCCTGTTTGCAGGCGTTGGCGTCGGCGACCTTGGAAAGGGTCAGGCCGAGCGGTCGCGTCTTTTCACTCATGCGCACGAAATGCGCGGCCGCGTCTTCGCCGTCCTGAACCAGAACGTTCTCAGTCAGGTTCAGCACCAGCGTCCGGCGTTCCTCCTCAAGTTCCTTGGCGAAGGGCACCGCCTGAAGCAGCTTGACGATAATGATGATGACCGCGACGGTTGTCGCCAGGGTCAGCCAGATGATTGTGAAGAACTTCCAGAAAAGCCGGGGCATGGTCAGTCCACGAGAAGTTGATAGCCCTGGCCCCGGACGGACTGTATCCAGGATTGCCCGTCCTCTCTGAGCCCGAGTTTCTGACGAACGCTGCTGATATGGACGTCGATGCGGCGATCGAACGGCGTGAGCGGCTTTCCGAAGGCGCGCTTCGAGATGTCCTGCTTCGACACGAGTTGGCCAGCGCTGCGGGCAAGGACTTCGAGCAGGCTGAATTCGGTGCCGGTCAGTTCCAACGTCTCGCCGCGCCATTCAGCGGTGCGGCTGCCCGGATGGATCACGAGCTGGCCAGCCCTCAGCGTATCGGTCGATGCGCCGGCCGCCGGCTGTCCCGCCCGGCGCAGGATCGCCCGCAGCCTGGCCGCAAGTTCGCCCGGCGAGCAGGGCTTCGGCACATAATCGTCGGCGCCGAGGTTCAGACCGGATATGCGATCGATGTCATCGCCTCTTGCCGTCAGCATCAACACGGGAACCCGGCTCAATTTTCTGATGCGTTGTAGAACTTCTATCCCGTTCATGCGCGGCATCATGATATCGAGCACGATGATGTCGACCGTATTGCCGGCGGCGGCGGCAATAGCCGCTCGACCATCCGTGTCTGTTGCGACGTCATATCCTTCCTCGGCCAGATATTCCTGCAGAAGCGTCGTCAGCTCGACATCGTCGTCGATGAGGAGAACCTTGTTCATTCACGTCGTCCGTCATTCCTATCTGTCATCCATACAATACAAATGCGAACGCGGGGCCAAGTTTTACCCAGCTTAACACTAACTTGACCGCACTTAACGTTCGTCCGGCTACTGATCGACGTGGGGCATTGGTCGCGCGGCAGGAATAGCCGTGCCCATGCCAGACTTGCCAAGGAATGCATCGTTGAAAAAGCCGTCCATAACATTTGCCACCGCGCTCGTTGCGGCGGCGCTTCTGTTTCACAGCAGCAATGTCGCAGCCGAACAGGCCGCCGCGCCCGCTCTCACCGTCTCTCTGACGATACCGTCGCAACGGGACTGGCCGGAAACCGTTCCCGCGAGCGGCTGGCTGAAGCCGTGGCAGGAAGCGATCATCGCCTCCGAGACGAGCGGCCTGCGCATCACTGACGTCCTGGTCGATGTCGGGTCCGTGGTTACGAAGGGGCAGACGCTGGCCCGGCTTTCGCAGGAGAGTGTGCTGGCAGACCTTCGTAAGCAGGAGGCGGCTGTCGTGACCGCCAAGGCAAATCTGACGAAGGCCAAGGCGAATGCGGATCGGGCACGGCAGCTCAGTTCGTCCGGGGCTCTCTCCGACGAGAAAATCACTGAATATTTCGCCGACGAGCAGACGGCGACGGCAAGCTTGGCATCCGAGGAAGCCGCGCTCGACAGCGAAAAGATCAAGCTCGGGCAGACGACCATCACCGCCGTCGACGATGGCCTCATAACCTCGCGTTCGGCCAACCTCGGCGCCGTCGTCTCAACCGGCACCGAGCTGTTTCGCATGGTCCGTCAGCAGCGTGTCGAATGGCAGGCCGAAGTATCGGCGCGCTATCTGCCGCGGATTTCCGAAGGCTTGAGCGTTGCGATCAACGGGCCGGATGGGCATGCCATCGAAGGCAAGGTGAGGCTTGTCGGGCCTTCGGTCAGTACCGACACGAGCCGGACAATCGTCTATGTCGCGCTTCCAGCCGATGCCCGTCCGCGCACCGGCCTTTACGTCACGGGCAACATCGAATTGCAGACCACGCCGGCCCTGACCGTACCCGAAACGGCGATCGTGTTCCGGGACGGCATCAGCTACGTCTTCGCGGCAGGCGAGGACAACCGGGTGCGCAGGGTTCGGGTGGAAACCGGCCGTCGCAATGATGGCGAGGTGGAAATCATCTCCGGCATAGATGCCTCGTCGAAGGTCGTGACCTCGGGCGGAGCCTTTCTGTCGGACAATGACCTCGTGAAGATTGCGGGGAAAAACTGATGAATTTCTCCGCCTTCTCGATCCGCAACCCTGTCCCGGCGATCCTGCTGTTCATCATGCTTGCCGCCGGTGGGCTGCTGGCCTTCAAGCATCTGCCGATCCAGAATTTTCCTGATATGGACCTTCCGACCATCAGCGTCACCGCCACGCTCGATGGTGCTGCGCCGACGCAGCTTGAGACGGAGGTTGCCCGTACCATCGAGGACAGTCTCGCCGCGCTGAGCTATCTCGACCATATCACCACGACGATCACCGACGGCACCGTCTCGATCAAGGTTTCCTTCAAGCTGGAGAAAGACAGCGAAGCCGCCCTCAACGAGGTCCGCAATGCCGTCGACAGCGTCAAGGCTGATCTGCCGTCGCAGATGGAAACGCCGAGCGTCACCAAGGTCACGGTACAGAGTTCCGCACTGGTCACCTATGCTGTCCGCTCAACCGCTCTCAATGAGACCGAACTGTCCTGGTTTGTCGACAATGATCTGACCAAGGCGCTGCTGTCGGTGCCGGGCGTGGGGCAGGTCAACCGCATCGGCGGGATCGACCGCGAGGTTCATGTCGATCTCGATCCATCGACGATGGCGTCGTTCGGAGTGACGGCGGCGACCGTATCGGCGCAGTTGAAGGCCGTGCAAGCCGACACGTCCGGCGGCCTCGGCGAGGTCGGCGGCTCTCGTCAGACATTGCGTACGCTGGGCGCGCTGCCCTCTGTCGAGGCGCTGAAGGGACTCAGGATTCCCCTGGCCAATGGGCAGCAAGTCCGACTTGACGATGTCGCATCCGTCACCGACAGCTTCGCGGAGCGCTCCTCGATGGCCTATCTCGATGGCAAGCCGGTGATCGCGGTCGAGATCAAGCGTTCGAACGGGTTTTCGGACAGCGGGGTCGCAGCCGGCGTCGACGCTGCGATCAAGACGTTCGCAGCCGCCCATGCCAATGCGCAGATCGATGAAGCCTACAGCACGATCGGACCGATTATCGATAACTATGACGGTTCGATGCACATGCTGTATGAGGGGGCGATCCTGGCGATCGTGGTCGTCTGGCTCTTCCTTCGGGACTGGCGCGCAACGATCCTGTCGGCCCTGGCGCTGCCCTTGTCGGTCATCCCGACCTTCCTCGTCATGTATCTGGCGGGCTTCAGCCTGAATATCGTCACCTTGCTCGCACTGTCGCTGGTGGTCGGAATCCTCGTCGACGACGCGATTGTCGAGATCGAAAACATTGCCCGCCACCTTCAAATGGGCAAGCGGCCGCTCGATGCTGCAATGGAGGCTGCCAACGAAATCGGCCTTGCGGTCATCGCGACCACCTTCACGCTGGTCGCCGTCTTCCTGCCAACGGCATTCATGAGTGGCATACCGGGCCTCATATTTCGCCAGTTCGGCATCACCGCCGCTGTTGCCGTTGTCGCATCGCTTGTCGTTGCCCGTCTGCTCACTCCCATGATGGCGGCCTATTTCATGAAGGCCCATCCGTCGGAGCAGAAGGATGGCCGCATCATGCGCGTCTATATGGCCGTCGCGAAGGCTGCCCTCAATCACAGGAAGACCACGGTGGTCGTGACCGCTGTCGTTGTTGCGCTTTCACTCGCCACCATTCCCTTGCTGAAGTCCGGCTTCCTGCCTGCTTCCGACGATGCGCGCGCCCAGATCACGCTCACCATGCAACCCGGCGCCACCATCGAGCAGACGGATGCGATGACCAGAAAAGCCGCCGATATCGCCGGCAAGCTGCGCGACGTCACGCATGTCTTCTCCTCGGTCGGCTCGACATCCTCCGGCGGCGGCCCGGACACCAGCACCACGAGCGATGTTGGCTCCGCAACGATCGTCGTCGTGCTGACGCCCATTGATGAGCGCGACCGCAAGCAGTCGGAAATCGAAAACGATATCCGACAGGCGCTCTCCGTCCTCCCCGGCGTGCGTGTGGCGGTCGGTAGCGGCGGCAACGGCACCAAGCTCGATATCACTCTTGCCAGCGACGACGCCAATGCGCTCGACAGCGCAAGCACGGCACTGGAGGAGCAACTGCGCACGCTGCAGGGCATCGGCGCGGTCACATCGACAGCGGCCAGGCAGGCGCCGGAAATTCAGATCACGCCCGATTTTGCCCGCGCCGCAGCGCTCGGCGTGACGTCGAATGCGATCGCCAGCGCCGTGCGCGTGGCGACGAACGGAGAATATTCTTCCGATCTGCCGAAGCTCAACCTGCCGCAGCGGCAAATCCCGATCGTCGTCCGCTTCTCGCCTGAGACGCGAACCAATCTCGATGACATCAAGAACATGCGCGTCGCCGGCACCAACGGCAATGTCGATCTCGGATCGATCGCCGATATCCGCATCGGCGGCAGCCCTTCGGAAATCGACCGCATCGACCGTATGCGCAATGTCACCGTTTCCGTCGAACTCAACGGCCGCATTCTGGGCGACGTCAACCGCGAGGCGAAAGCGCTGTCGGCGCTCCAGCACCTGCCGCCGGGCGTCACGCTGGTGGAACAGGGCGAACTTCAGCGCAGCTCCGAGCTGTTCCAGAGCTTTGCCCTCGCAATGGCGATCGGTGTGTTCTGCATCTATGCGGTGCTCGTCCTGCTGTTCCACGATTTCCTGCAGCCGTTGACACTTCTGATGGCCCTGCCGCTCTCGCTCGGCGGTGCGCTGGTGCCACTTGTGGTAACCGGCACCAGTTTCTCGATGCCCGCCGTCATCGGCCTTCTCATGCTCATGGGCGTGGTGACGAAGAACTCCATTCTGCTCATCGAATACGCGATCATGTCGCGTCGCCAAGGCATGTCCCGGTTCGATGCGCTCGTCGATGCCTGCCACAAGCGCGCGCGGCCGATCGTCATGACCACCATTGCCATGGCCTCGGGCATGCTGCCGGCCGCGCTCAGCCTGATGGGCGGAGATTCGAGTTTCCGGCAGCCAATGGCGATTGTGGTGATTGGCGGGGTGATGATGTCGACACTGCTCAGCCTCATCGTCATCCCGGTCATCTTCACCTTCGTCGACGATCTGGAAAACGTCCTCAAACGGCTGCTGCGTTGGCTCGGGCTGAGCCATGAAAGTGCCGATGACGCGGCGCCGCATGCTGCATCCAATGACCGGGAGGCGATCGCCTTTAAGCCCGATCAGAAGCAGGCACGCGGCCACAGATGATCTCCTTTCGGCAGCCGTCGGTCCAATGCATCTGCGTCAAACAGAAGCAACGCTTGCCAATGCTTACCGCAACCTCTTCGGTCGCGTTCCTCCCCCGGGAACGAGGCCGCGGGACGTGTACCCCCCGCAGGCGGCGTCATGCCGCCTGCCGTCCTGCTCTCCAAAGGTCATAGGCCGATGAACCTCCGGTCGTTCGCGTTTTCCCGCAACAGCCCGATGCGGGCGCTTCTTATCGGACTCCCGCTTCTGCTTGCCCTCTCCGGATGCATGCAGACCCTAGACAGGGCTCTGGATGCAAAGGAGGCGGACAAGGCCGCCATTGCTGGCTACGGCGAAATCCGGGCCTATCTCGATGACCGGTTCGATGAAGTCCCGCGCGATCTCCATGATTGGGCACCGGTGACGACGCGCAAGAAAGCCGCCGCCCTGATGATTTCAGGTGGCGGTGCGGGTGGTGCGTTTAGCGTCGGCGTGCTTTCGGCATGGAGTGCCGCTGGGAACCGTCCGCAGTTCGACATCGTAACGGGTGTCAGTACCGGCGCCTTGATCGCTCCTTACGCATTTCTCGGATCGGCCTATGACGATACCCTGGTGGACCTCTACACCAGTGGCGTTGCGCAAGAGTTGGTCCGGACCAAGGGCTTCGTCGGACTGTTCGGGTCGAGCCTGCTGCGAGCCGGACCATTGAGAGGAATGATCGAACGCTACATCACGCCCGCGATTCTGCAGCAGGTTGCCGCTGAGCATCGCAAGGGTCGCCGCCTCTTTGTACTGACCACCAATCTCGACAGCCAGCGCGCCGTCGTATGGAACATGGGCGCGATCGCCAATAGCGGGCGCCCCGACGCCCTGAAGCTGTTTCAGGATGTATTAACGGCATCGGCGAGCATTCCCGGCGTTTACCCGGCGGTCATGATCAAGGCCGAGTCGGGCGGGCGGCAATTCGAGGAGATGCATTCGGACGGCGGCTCGGCGTCGCAAGTCCTCATGATGCCGCAAGCTTTTCTCACCAGTTCCAATCGCCTCTTGCCCGTCAAAGGGAAGGGCATCGATTTCTACGTGATCGTCAACAATGCGCTCATGCCTGAATTCGCCATCACGCCTGACAGAACGCTTCCTGTGATCGTAAGGGCCTATTCGATCTTCATCAAATCGCAGACGCAGAGCGCGTTGACGGCTCTCTATAACTATTCGCGGCTGACGGGCGCCGGTTTCCATCTCGCCTCGATTGACGCGCCGGTTCAATATTCGATGTTCGATCCGTTCAACACCAACTATATGCGGGCGGTTTATAGCCTCGGATACGCCGAATTCACCGCGGGGACTCTGTGGAAGGACAAACCCGTGTTTCGCTAGGGGCGCTCGCCTAGAAACTACGCGAGGGCGGCGCTGCCGCTCTCGAATATGGACTGGTCGTCGAGGATGTTAGCCGCAAGCATAGCGCCCTCAAGGGTGGCGAGAACCTGCACGGCGGTGTCTCTGGTTAGGCCGTCTTTCATCAGCTTCTCGATTCCGAGGACAAAGAATCTTTTCACTTCCTCCCTGACCTCGTCCGCCAGATCGTATGACGTCACCGCCAAGGCACCGCAGAGGCACATTCTGCCGTCGCGGTGCAAGGCTGCACGGAAAACCTGCCGCCAAGCTTGGACGACGTCCGTGCCCTGAGCCAACTCATTCTCCACCGCTTCCAGAAAGCGATCCGTGTAGCGGCGAGCGACCGCTGCAGCCAGCTTCTCCTTAGCCGGGAAATGGTAATGCACGGAGGAAGCCTTCACGCCGACGTCGGCGGCGACATCGCGGAAGCTGAAACCACTATACCCTGCACTGCGAATCCTTTCTTCGGCCGCGTCCAGGATTGCACTTGCTGTATCGTTCATTACGCACGTCCTCTCTATCTAGTGTTAGATAGGGCTTGCGCATGGGAGACGCAACAACTATATGCCTCATATCTATCTAACGTTAGATAGGCAAATTGGAGATAGGCAATGAGATTTAAAGATAAAGTCGTCGCCATTACCGGCGGTGGGTCCGGCATCGGCAAGGAAGCGGCAGCTCGTTTTATCGGGGAAGGCGCGAGAGTGGCCCTCAACGGGCGCGATCTCGGTAAGCTTGAAGCCGCGGCGCGAGAAATCGATCCAAGCGGCACTAAAGTCGTCGTCTCCGCAGGCGACATCGCCTTGCCCGAAACCGGAGCGGCACTCGTTGACGCCGCCGTTTCACGTTTCGGCAAGCTC
The DNA here is from genome assembly GCF_030182455.1 of Rhizobium cerradonense. Classification (NCBI taxonomy): domain Bacteria; kingdom Pseudomonadati; phylum Pseudomonadota; class Alphaproteobacteria; order Hyphomicrobiales; family Rhizobiaceae; genus Rhizobium; species Rhizobium cerradonense. The sequence goes on along the minus strand of NZ_JAQJCK010000006.1, from coordinate 145,165 downwards.
GACGTTCTCGTCAACAATGCCGGCGTCTTTAACCCGACGCCATTCCTCGATCTGACGGAAGCGGACTACGACTGGTATCTGGATACTATCCTCAAGGGTAAGTTCTTTACCGCCCAAGCCGCCGCCAAGGCGATGAAGGAGAAGGGCGGCGCTATCGTGCAGACCGGCTCCATGTGGGCCATCCAGGCGATCGGGGCGACCCCGTCGGCCGCTTATTCCGCCGCTAACGCCGGCGTGCACGCCATGGTCCGCAACCTCGCTATCGAGCTTGCTCCCTACAACATCCGCATCAACGCCGTCGCGCCGGCCGTCGTCGAGACGCCCGTGTACAACACTTTCCTGTCGGACGATCAGGTCAAGCAGGTTCTGCCTACCTTCAACTCGTTCCATCCGCTCGGCCGCAATGGTCAGCCGCGCGATGTGGCCGAAGCTATTCTGTTCCTCGCTTCCGAGCAGGCGTCGTGGATCACCGGGACGGTCCTTCCCGTCGATGGCGGCGTCACCGCCGGCCGCCAGTGAGGAGCCGAAATGAGCAATATGCAGGATTGGAATGCCTACCGTGACGCCTTGATCGGCCGTGTCGGCGAGTTCGCCAAGCTGAGCCCGGACGTCTTAAACGGTTTGCATGTGATCGAAGGCAGCAGCAACAAGACTGCTATACTGGAGCCGAAGATGCACGAGATCATCGCTCTGGCAGTTGCGGTCACGACGCGCTGCGATGGGTGCATCGCCGTTCACACGAAGAAGGCGGTCGAACTCGGGGCTTCAAAGGGCGAGATCGCCGAAGCGTTGGGAGTGGCCATCGCGCTCAACGCAGGCGCTGCGCTCACCTATACGGCCCGCGTGTTCGACGCGATCGAGGCGTTGCCTGGAAAATGAGCGCGAGCCGAGCGCAAGGCGCTGCAGTGCGCTCGGCTCTTCCTTGGAAATTTCTGGCCGGTAAAAAGACACTGCCGATGGCACAGCGCGGAACCGAAACATTATTCAGCGTCTGCGGATGCCTGACTGCGATCGATATGCAGGATGATCTTCTCCGGACGCTCGCCATCCTTTTGCAAGAGAATGATCACAGTGCATTTTTCGTCGCCTTGGCGAAACGATAGCAGCCGACCCCTTGTCTTCGACAGGACGTCTTCCACCACGTCGGTGCAATCGTTCAAGCGATTCGGTGCAGGATTTGGCCGCAGCGCTTGTGCATGCGCCGAGATGGCCAGAACCGAAACCACCGCCAAAGCGCTCCAAAACGAATTCATGCCATCCCGGCAGCTTATCGGAGATAAGCTGCGAAACGGGCTGGATTGATCCATTCGTAATCTCGACAGCATAATTCCCGCTTCTGCTCTGCTCAGCATCTTGGCAGAGCGTCAACACGGTTGAGTGTCAGCGTCCACTCGTCCGGGCCTCCCTTGTCGTGGACATAAACAGATCGGCCATCGTTTTCGGCGATTTTGAGCAGCATCACCACCCAATCTGAAGGCGCCTCTCCGGGAAGCTTCTGTTTCTCCAGCCACCGAATGAGATATCCTAAGTCGCCGAAGCCCTTTTTGGGTTCAATGTGCGGCCGATAGAGCGCCCAGAGATAAACGGTCACATAGATCCTCTTTGCAGTGTGCCGTTGCTGACGAGTGATTGCAAATATCCGCCAAAGATTCCGCAGCCTCGATTATCCGAGATTCAGGAACCGAAAGCGGAATCAGGCTTCCTTCTGGATTGGCCTGGCGGGATCCAGATCTTGGATATGCCCTGCAGATCCGCTCAACACGACATCTCCCCCCTTGTTGATCAGCTTGCCGTGGATCGTTCCGCGAATGATCACGAACGCACCCTTCTCAACAATGAGATCGTGCCCGATGCTTCCATGGAGTTCGAACCGTCGGCCGGCGGGAACCGTTACCGTGCCGGCGATAGACCCAAAGAACCGTACGTCGCGATCCAATACGATTGATCCATCGATATTGACATTGAGATCGTCCAAGCGATGCCCCTTTCAGTCACGAAGTTTTGGGATAAGGTTCGCGAGCGCTGCGTGTGGTGGCACGCGGCGCATATGGACCTAGCCTAAGCGCTCAGTGTGGCGCGCCCGCGAACGTCCTCCCAAAGCGGACGTCATGAAAATATATCATGTCATGATATAAATAAAGGAAAAATGTGCATGCCCTCGGGAAAGCGGTCCGGTCGGTCACACAAAAACGAACTTGAGACCCAGCCCCTGGATCCGGGTATCTACGAAGGCCTTGCGGGCGTCAGGCTCGCCATGCGGCTATTTCTTTCTTTCAGCGAAGCCGCGGTTTCCGAGGCGGGAGTGACATCACAGCAATATCAGGCGCTGTTGGTGATCAAGGTCGCGCCTGGAAGTCAGATCATGGTGCGTGAACTTGCCGATCAAATGCTCCTGCAGCACCACGGCGCGGTGCAGCTCGTGGACAGGCTCGCGACGGCAGGGTTCGCCGTCCGCATTCCCTCGGAAGAAGACAAGCGAAGCGTGCTCATCGGCCTCACTCCGAAAGGAGAAGAGTTGGTCGAGCGCTTGGCAAGAACCCATCTGAAAGGAATGCTGGCAAATGAACGGCTATTGGTCGAATCCCTCAAGAGACTGCGGCGTCTCTCGAGATTGGGCTAATTGCGGCTTGGTAATGACAACAGCTATCGAAAGCAGGATTGCAATGGCTTCAATACTGGCTCCCGACGAACTGGGTCCTACCGTGTGCGTAGGAGAAATCCTTGTGGAGATCGTGGCCACGACGGTCGGCGATGGATTCCGCGATGCGCAGCCCCTAATCGGACCGTTCGCCAGCGGCGCGCCGGCAATCTTCATATCACAGTGCGGGCGCCTCGGAGGTCGCGCGGCCATGGTCGGCGCCGTCGGCGACGACGATTTCGGGCGGGTGAATACCGATCGGCTCAAGCGCGACGGCGTCGATGTCTCGGCCATATCGATCGATCCCGAATACCCTACGGGCAGCGCCTTCGTCCGTTACCGCAAGGACGGATCGCGAGATTTCGTTTACAACATCGCAAAATCCGCCGCCGCGCGCTTCGGCTGGACCCGGCACGTCAGCGATCTCATCAATCGCAGCGGACATCTGCACGTCATGGGTTCCGCACTCTCCATGCCGAGCGCCCGAGAGGTCATCGACAAGGCGGTCGACGTCATCAAGTCCCGCGGCGGCACACTGTCGGTCGATCCGAACATTCGGAAAGAACTGAGGCTCGACGAAGATACCGAGCGTCGATTTGCGAAGCTCGTTGCGGCTGCTGATCTGCTTCTGCCTTCCGGCGAGGAACTGGAACGAGCAGCCGGCGTGGAAGGCGAAGACAATGCGGTCCGACGCCTGCTCGAACTTGGTGTGAAGGAAATCGTACTGAAGCGCGGAGCTGCCGGCGCGACCTATTTCAACGGAAAAGGAGAGCGCATCGATATACCGGCTTTCGCCGTCGAAGAGATCGATCCTACGGGTGCTGGAGATTGTTTCGGTGGCGCTTATCTCACCTGCCGCCGGCTCGGCATGCCGGCGCAAGACGCTCTCACTTATGCTACGGCGGCTGGCGCGCGAAACGTGACCGTGCGCGGCCCGATGGAAGGAGCCGGCACTCGTGAAGAACTCGATGCATTCATCTCCGCAACGGAAAGGCGTTCCTGATGCAGATCCATCTTAGCGAATTGGCCGCACTGAGGATCGCAGGCCGTCCGAGGGGGATCACATCCGTATGTTCCGCCCATCCCGTCGTGTTGCGTGCGGCACTTCGCCATGGACGCCAGCATGCCAGTACCGTCTTGATCGAGGCCACGTGCAATCAGGTCAATCACCGAGGCGGCTATACCGGAATGACGCCCAAGGATTTTGCCGCGCTTGTTGAGAAGCTCGCAAAAGAAGAGGGTTGCCCCGGTCATCTCGTGGTGCTCGGTGGTGACCATCTCGGTCCGAATCCGTGGCGAGACCGCCCGGCCGAAGAGGCCATGGCCGAAGCGGAGAAAATGGTCGCCGCATATGTTGAGGCCGGATTTCGCAAGATTCACCTTGATGCGTCGATGGGCTGCTTGGGCGAACCCCAGGCGCTTGACGACGAAACCACGGCGCATCGCGCGGCGCGTCTTGCGGCGGTCGCCGAAGCCTCGGCGAGGCGCAACGGCGGCGCGATGCCCGTCTATATCCTCGGCACCGAAGTTCCGCCGCCCGGCGGTGCGGATCATGCCCTTACCGCCATCGAGCCGACCGCGGCGTCTGCCGCCAGGCAGACGATCGATGTGCATCGTCAAGTCTTTGAAAAGGCGGGTCTGCAGGAAGCATTTGCACGCGCCATCGGCTTGGTCGTCCAGCCGGGTGTCGAGTTCGGGAACCACAATGTAATACTTTATGATCGCAGCAAGATCGAAACCCTCCAACAGGTTCTGACCGACGAGCCGCAATTCGTGTTCGAAGCGCATTCGACCGACTACCAGGGTACGCGGTCGCTCGGTGCGCTGGTAGAGGATGGCTTTCCTATTCTGAAGGTTGGTCCTGAACTGACATTTGTATTGCGCGAAGCCCTTTACGGACTGGATTTGATCGCCTCCGATCTCGTGCCGGGCTACGGTGAGCGCCCGCTCCATGCGGCGATGGAAGCCTTGATGTCAGCGCACCCGGACAATTGGAACCGTCATTACCACGGAACGGAAGGGGAGAAGCGATGGCTGAGGCACTACTCGCTTTCCGACCGGATCCGATATTACTGGACGTCAACGGACGCCCAGTCTGCAGTCGAACGTCTTTATGACGCGCTGCGGGGGCGGGCAGTACCCATTCCGCTGTTCTGGCAGCACATGCCGGCCGCTCAGCAATTTGCTGAAGCGCCGCTCGATCCGGAAGAGGTTTTGATTTGGCGGGTGACGAGAAGCCTCGCGGACTATCACGCGGCCTGCGGCGCCGGCTGAGAAGAGCGCGGCAGGCAACGTGCGGAGGACACGGGACTGTTTGCCCCGGCAAAGCTTGCATCGCGATAGAGGCGCGCAATTCGCGAATGGGTGATGATATGCTATCGTAACCTGCGCCTTCCACGAATTCTTGTTGTTTAAACTTCGACGTGCCTTGGATCGCATGCCATCCGTCATGGGCAATTCGGCATATGCGACTTTGGCCATGCGGCAGACGCGACGCGGCGGGCGGCAAAGCATCTCTGGATAGTCGGCGTGAATATCGCCGGAAAAGACAAATCATTTGAGGGAGATTGAAATGAAAAAATATCTGCTTGCCGCTTCCGTGATTGCTCTTATGGCGACGCCGGCCCTTGCCGAAGAATGCGCGCCGATCACCAAACCCCAGGTGGAACAGTTGTTTGATCGCTGGAACGCCTCGCTGGCGACGCTGGATCCTGAAAAGGTCGTCGAAAACTATGCGCCGGACGCCGTCCTCCTGCCGACCCTGTCGAATAAGCCGCGGCTGACGCAGCAGGAGCGCAAGGAGTACTTCGTGGACTTCCTGAAGAAGCACCCGCAGGGGAAGATCAACAGCCGTACGATCAAAATCGGCTGCAACGACGCGCTTGATACCGGCATCTACACCTTTACCTTGAAGGGCGGGGCCAAGGTACCGGCGCGCTATACATTCACCTACGAATTCAAGAACGGGAAGTGGCTGATCTCCTCGCATCACTCCTCGGCTATGCCAGAGAAGCACGCGGGTTAAGCGGCCTGAGGCGGGAGCACCGGGCTATTGCGGTGCTCCCGCAAAGGATACCCTCAGGCGATCGATACGATCTCCAGTTCATGGTCGCCGACCATGACTGGGTCGCCGACAGATTTTCCCATCAGGGACCGGGCGACCGGTGAAACATAAGAGATCGTCCCTTGTTTGGGCTCGGCTTCGTCTTCCCCGACGATGCGATAGGTCTGCACGCGCCCGTCATCGCGGCTGAAGGTGACAGTGCTGCCGAAAGCGACGGTCTCGTTGGATGTTGGGGCCGCTATCACCTCAGCAGTGCGAACCCGCTCGTTGAAATACCGCAGATCGCGAAGTGGTACTGCCGTTTGGCGCCGCCGCTCGTTTACATCCTCGACAGCGCTTGCGGCTTCGTACTGTTCGCGGGCCTCCTGCAGCGCGGCGTTGAGCGCCCTCAATCCTGCTTCGGTGACGAGGTTTTGATAGGGCGAGATAGCGCGGTCGGGAAGCTGCGTCTCCGCCGCCGTTTCCGCACTTTCCTCTTTTGTAAACGCAACAGCCAAAACAAACTCCGCAAGGCAAACGATCCTGTAACAGGATGATATAGTCGGCCAATTATGAAAGCCAAGACGCGAGCGCGCAGACGTGGCGAGAAGTTATTTAGCGCGACCTAAGGCATGTATGTTGCCATGACCGACTGGCATAGTCGGCTGCCTCATCGGTGGGTGACAAATTCCCTATTTCTCCAGCTTCTGGAAAAACTTTCTCCATCAGACCGATGGCTGCAAAACAGATAGCCTATTAAATCCATCGATTATACCGCAATACTTAACATACGGCTTTTGGCCCGGCTAAAACTCAAAATGCGGAGAGGAACTCATGACGAGACAGATCAAGCTTGGTGCATTTCTTCCCGGCGGCGGCCAGCATATCGCGTCCTGGCGCCATCCGGACCAGCCGGTCGACGGGGCGGTCAATCTCAAGTTCCACATCGAACTCGCGCAGGCAGCCGAACGCGGCCTCTTTGATGCCTATTTCCTGGCAGACGGCCTTGCGATCGCCTTCGGCGCCGGCATTGAGGGCGGAAATGCGAGGGTAGTCGGTTTCGAGCCGGTCACGCTGTTTTCGGCGCTGGCGCCGTTTACGAAGAACATCGGCTTTATCGCCACCTCATCCACAACCTATGAAGAGCCTTACTCCGTTGCGCGCAAGTTCGCCTCACTCGATTTGATCTCCGGTGGCCGCGCCGGTTGGAACGTTGTCACCACCGCCACGGAAGCCGCCGCGAAGAATTTCAGTCTCGACCGGCAGCCGCCCCATGCGGCCCGCTACAAGCGGGCGGCCGAACATGTCGAGGTCGTCAAGAAGCTTTGGGAAAGCTTTGACGACGACGCCTTCATTCGCGATAGCGCAAGCGGCGTTTATTTTGACATCAATAAGGTGCACCGCACCGATCACCGCGGCGAGCATTTCAAGGTCGAAGGGCCATTGAATGTCCCGCGTTCGCCCCAGGGGCATCCCGTCATCGTGCAGGCCGGACAGTCGGAAGACGGGCGCGGACTCGCAGCAGCCAGCGCGGAAGTTATCTTTACGGCACACCAGAAGCTTGAGACCGCTCAGGAATTCTATCGCGATATCAAGACGCGTGCGCGCAGCTTTGGTCGCGACCCCTCGCATGTGCTCGTCATGCCGGGCGTCTCACCCTTTATCGGCCGCACGGAGTCAGAGGCGCGCGAAAAATACGAGCAGCTCACAAGCCTGATCATCGAAGAGGATGGGCTGGCGTTGATTAATGCGCTGAGCGGCGGCGAGCTGGATCTTCGGGGCGCCGATCTCGATGGCCCGCTGCCTCCGGCGCCGCCGACAGAGGGCATGAAAAGCCGCCAGGAACTGATCCGCCGCATTGCGGACGAAAACAATTTCTCCATCCGGCAGCTTTACCAGTGGATCGCTTCCGCGCGTGGCCACTTCACCATCGTCGGCTCTGCGGTTCAGGTCGCGGATACTCTGCAGGAATGGTTCGAAAACGAAGGCGCGGATGGCTTCAACATCCTGCCGCCATGGCTGCCCACGGGTCTCAATGATTTCGTGGAACTCGTCATTCCCGAGCTGCAGCGCCGCGGTCTGTTCCGCACTGCATATGAAGGCAAGACCCTCCGCGAAAATCTGGGCCTGCCTTTCCCGCAGACTCGTTGGGCGATCGCCTACACAGAAGCCGCCGAATAACCGAGACAGGATAGGGGAAAAGCTCATGGCGCTTGAAACTGAACAACAGGCTATTTTTGAGAGCTATCGCGCACCATATTTCTCGCAGAGCAGGCTGGTACGGGAAGCAGGGGCGCTGTTGCGCGGTTTCATCTCGCGCTATGGCCTGATCATTGTTTTTGTTGCTCTCTGGCAGATTTCTCCGTCGCTTGGCTGGAGCAATCCAGCGGTTTTGCCGCCGCCGGATGCGATCCTGCGAGCGCTCTGGAACGGCATCAGCGGCGGCCCGCTGCTGGGCGACATCGCCATCAGCCTCCAGCGCGCCGGTATTGCATTTGGCGCAGCAGTCGGCGTCGGCATCCCGCTCGGGCTGTTCATGGGGCAGGTCCGAACTATCGAGCGCAGCCTTGATCCGATCCTGCAATTGTTTCGACAGACCTCCGCACTGGCGCTCTATCCCGTGTTCATCCTGTTGCTTGGCCTTGGCGAGGCATCGAAAATCTTCGTGATCTTTTGGGCGACGCTGTTCCCGACACTTCTCGCCACGATTGGGGGCGTCAAGCAGGTGGACCCAAAGCTGGTGGAAATGGCGCGTGTCTACGGTGCCAAGCCGCTTACCGTGTTTCGCCGCGTCGTCCTGCCGGCTTCCCTGCCGCAGATCTTTGTTGGGTTGCGGCTGAGTGCCACGACCTCGCTTCTGCTGCTCATCGCCGCGGAAATGATCGGCGCCAATTCCGGTGTCGGATTTCAGGTGATGAATGCCCAGTACAATTTCCAGATCCCGCTGATGTTCGCGGCGATTCTATTGCTCGCACTTCTCGGGCTGTCGGCGAATTTCCTCCTCGAGGCATTGCAGGCTCGGCTCTGCCGTTGGTCCAATCCCCGAGACTGAAGCCTGAAACGCGCCACCATTTTCCATCTCATCCGATCTATGGAGTTCACATGCAGATTTCGCGTCGTTCTTTCGGTATCGCCGCAGTCGCAGCCGGCATGCTTATGGCCGTCCCGGCAAGTGCTACCTTCGCTGCCGAGACAGATCAGGTCACCATCCGCTACCTCGCAAGCCAGGGCGGTCTTGCCGCTCATGAGCTTGCCGATGCGCTCGGTTATTTCAAGGGCACCGGCGTGACGGTAAAGGATGTCGGTTATGCCCAGGGCGGTCCGGCCTCCCTCTTCGCGCTGGCGTCGGGCAACGTTGAGGTCGGCGGTGCTGCGACCGCCGCGGTGCTGAACTCGATCGCCGGCGGCAACGATTTCGTCGCAGCCTATCCCTCGAATGGCATCGACAAGGTAACCGAGAGCATCTTCTATTCGCTTGACGGCAGCCCGATCAAATCGATCAAGGATCTGGCCGGCAAGACGATCGCCGTCAATACGCTTGGCGCCCATCTCGATTATACCGTGCGCGAAGCGCTGCATTCTGTCGGCCTGCCGGAAAATGCGGCCAAGCTCGTCGTCGTTCCGGGTCCCCAGCTCGAACAGGTTCTGCGCTCCAAGCAGGTCGATGTGACAGCCTTCGGCTACTGGCAGAAGACCTATGAAGGCGTTGCGCTGAAAAACGGTGGTCTTCAGAAGATCTTTGGCGACACGGACGTGCTCGGTGAAATCGCCGGCGGCTTTACGGTGCTGCGCCGCGATTGGATCAAGCAACACCCGCAAGCGGCCAAGATCTTCGTTGAGAAGTCGCAGGCCGCGCTCGAATACGCGCGTCTTCACCCTGAAGAGACCAAGGCAGTAATCGCCAAGGTCTTGGCCTCGCGCGGCGAGAATGCGGATATTGCGCAATATTTCACAGGTTATGGCGTGCGCGAAGGCGGCAAGGCCGTGCCGCGCGACCTGCAATTCTGGATCGACATTCTCGCTCGCGGCGGCGTTCTGAAGCCTGGCCAGCTCAAGGCGGAAGACATTCTCTACGATCCGGCGACCTTCGCCGTCGCCGGTAACTGAGGAGCGGGCCGATGGCTGTCGCTGAACTAACCTTGCGCGGAGAGGTGACGATCAAGAACCTCTCCAAATCCTACTCGATCAACGGCCGCCATCTTAATGTGCTGCAGGGGGTCAGCAACCACATTCGCGCCGGCGAAAGCCTGGCGATCGTGGGCGCTTCGGGTTCGGGCAAGACGACCCTGCTCAGGGTTCTTGCCGGGCTCGAGAATGCGGATAGAGGCGATGTGCTGATCGATGGCCAGCCCGTTCACGGCGTCGGCACAGATCGCGCCGTGATCTTTCAGGAGCCAAGGCTTCTGCCCTGGCTCACAGTGCTCGACAACGTCGCTTTCCCGCTCGAAAATCAAGGTCTTAAGAAGGCTGAGGCGCGTGCGCGTGCACGCCACTATGTCCAGCTCGTCGGCCTCGGCGAATTCGCCGACGCCCTGCCGTCGCAGCTTTCGGGTGGCATGGCTCAACGCGTCGGTATTGCCAGGGCGCTCGCCGTGAAGCCTGAAATCCTGCTGCTCGACGAGCCGTTCGGCGCGCTCGATGCCATGACCAAGATCACCATGCAGGAAGAGCTGGCTCGCATCTGGCGGGAGGAAAAGGTGACGATGATCCTCGTCACGCACGATCTTGAGGAGGCGGTGTACCTCGCTGACCGGGTCCTCATCCTCTCCAAGGAAAAGGGTGGCCGCACCCGCGAGATCGAGATCGACCTTCCGCGGCCGCGGAACCGCAGCGAGGCGCGCTTCGTCAGGTTTCGCGAACAACTGTTGAACGCCTTTGGGCTGCACTGAAGTTTGGTTAAGTAGCCTTTGAGAAGGAGAATGATATGGCCAAGCGTGACGGTCAGTTGAGCCTCGGCGCGTTCCTTTTATACACCGGCCAGTCTCTCTCATCCTGAGAAAGTTCGCCTCGGTCATCGAGGCGCCTTTTTCCGGGATTCATGCGCTACGCCTTGAACAGCCTTACCCCGGTCATATCCGCCAGCTTGTCCATGAGCCTGTCCTGATACGCCGAGTCCGTGACCTCTGCGGCGGGCTGGCGTCGTTGGCGATGGTACCAATAGGCGCCGCTGATCTTGGCGGCTTCATCGTCGCTGGTCGCGAGCCAGGTCTGGGTCTGATGGCCCATCTGAAGATCATCGGGCGCTCCGGCCCCGCCCATCTTCGTCGGTACCCAGCCGGGGTCTACCGCATTGCTGAGGACCTCCGGCCAGTGGCGTGCAACGGCGGCTGCGAGCGTGGCGACATGTAGCTTGCTTTCCGAATAGGCCTGGCTTGTATTCCATGAGCGTTGTTTCCAGTCGATATCATCGATGGACCCGCCGCCGCTCTGATGCATGCCGCTGCTGAGGTAGATCAAGCGATCGGGTCGTTCGATCAGGGCCGTGAGTAGGTAAGGCGCGAGCGTATTGACCGCCAAGATTTTCGCATGGCCTTCGGCCGTCTCTCCGCGGCTTCTCTCGAGGTAGATGCCGGCATTGTGGATGACGGCGTTCATACGTCCGATCTCGTTGACCTGATCCGCGATGGACCGCGTCCCCGCATCGTTGCTGAGATCGCCGATGACGACTGCCAAAGCCCTGGATTTCAAGTGGGCGACAGCCGAAGCTCTGTCACTTGAGCGCGCATGCAATACGACTTCATGACCGTCGTCCATGAGGGCACGCGCCGCCGCCAAGCCGAGACCATCGGTGGATCCTGTAACGAAAACACGGCTCATGGTAATCACCTTTCATCGCTGATTGCCCTTGCTCGCCCGAACGGCGATCCAGTAAGCGATTAAAATACTTAAATGACACGCGTCGGTTCGGCACCGCAAAGTGCAGTTCCGGGTAATGCCCGGACGAGCACTATGACCTGATTTCCCTCTGCCGGTGCCCGGTGGAGGGATTTTTTGTGGTTGTGGCGCAAATGCCTAACCTTCGGCAGTCTTGAAGGGGTTCTCGGCGGTCCATTCGGTACCCAGCGGTTCGCCGCAATTGTCCCAACCACCGGCCTCGTCCATGACCTGCCATCGGCCCCTCTTGCCGCGCTTGGCCTCATCGCTGTTCGGCTTATAAGGTAAAAAGCGGTATGGTTGGATTATGCGCCGGTAGATGACGGTTCCGTCCTCCGGCATTTCATCGGTTCGCCAGTCCACCATGTCTTCCCTCTCGCTCCATTTTCCGCCGTTTTTGGGCGGCGGCGATTATGCCATCGATGCTCACAGCAAGACCAGCGAGTTTTGCCTCAGCGTCATAGCGATAGAGCAGGGATGTCGCCTTCAATGATGTAGGTCGATCGGCGTCTTGTGGAAGACGTCGTCCGAGGGTGGAATGGCCTGGCGCTCGATCATGCGATGCACATGCGGCGGGTCGTTGCCGCCGTGGAGAGCCCGCAGCCGATCGGTATTTTCCGCATCTGCCTGCGTGCGCCGCTGGTTGTGGCGGATATATTCGACCCAAGTCGGTGTGTGGTAGGTTTCCGTCCAGATGCCGGGTTTTTCCAGATCGCGCATCAGGGCCCAGTTTCTGGCCCCGTCGCGGATACGAATCCGCCGCCGCTCGGCCATCAATGTCAGAAATTCCGGCAGGTCGTCGTCGCTGATCTGATAATCGACAAGGATGACGATGGGGCCACTGCGCGGTTTGATGTCCAGGCCAAGGGAAGGTTCGATGAAGCGATTCAACGGATCAAGATTTAGCGAGGCAAAGGCCGGCATGGAGAAACGCAGACCGATGGCAATGCCGACCAGCATGACCGCGGCCGAGCCGTAAAGCGCATTCGAGACACCATATCGATCGGCTGCAATACCCCAGAGCCAACTGCCGCCAGCAATGCCGCCAAATGTCACTGTCTGATAAAGCGACAGGGCGCGGCCGACGACCCAGCGCGGTGTTGATAGTTGGACGATCGTATTGAACAGCGAAAGTGCCAGCACCCAGCAGGCGCCGGAAACGAGCAGACCGGTGCAGGTAGGGATTACGAAGGGGCTCGACGCTGTCAGCGCCATGCTGCCCGCAAATCCGGCGAAGGCATAACGGATGATCGTCTCGCTGCTCAGCGCCTCGCGAAGCCGGGCATTGAGCGCGCCACCGCCGATCGCTCCGATGCCGAAGGACCCCAGCATGAAGCCGTAGGTAAGCGGTCCCCCGGAAACCAGATCGATCGCGACGATCGGTAGAAGGGCGAGCACGGAGCTTGCTCCGACACCGAAGATGAAGCCGCGGACAAGCACTTTTTCGAGATTCGGCGACATCGAGATGTAACGGAGCCCCGCAAAGATCGCGCTGCCCAGATTTTCGCGCGGCAGCGTCGATGTGGGGAGAGCGGGCTTCCAGCGCATCAGCGCGTAGATGAGCGGAAAATAGCTGACGGCATTGACGGCAAAGGCGGCGGCAGCGCCGGCAGCCGCAACGATGATGCCACCAATCGCTGGGCCGACGCTTCGGGTCATGTTGAAGCCCATGCTGTTCAGCGTCACGGCATTCGGCAGATCCTCACGGGGCACCATGTCTCCGACCGACGCCTGCCAGGACGGATTGTTGAGCGCCGTTCCGCAACCGATCAGGAAGGTAAAGAGCAGAAGCAGCCAGGGGGTGATCCAGCCAAGCAGGGCACATAAAGTCAGGATTACGGAAACGGTCAGCATCAGGCACTGCGCTGTCAGCATCACGCGGCGGCGGTCGAAATTGTCGGCAAGGGCGCCGGAAACCAGCGAAAACAGCATGATCGGCAATGCGGTCGAGGTTTGGACCAGCGCCACCATGTCTTCCGATGAAGTGATGGTCGTCATCATCCAGGCGGCGCCGACGGCTTGGACCAGCCCGCCGAAATTCGACGCAAGGCTCGCGACCCAGATCCTGCGAAAGGTCTCGTGCTTAAGCGGCGCAAGCGTTGACGAATTCGATGACAAGGTTCCTCCAGCCCGTCTGATTCCCCCATCGCTTCAGTATATGACGAAGCTATGCGGTGACTAGGCAGAATTAGCTGGCGAGTGCGTCTTCTGAAGCGGCTGCATCCAGTAGTAAGAACCGAGGCGGCACGCGCGGCAACCCAGCAGCGCGCCGAAAGGAAGGTCGAGCAGTTGTGCTTGGCGATCACCAGATTGGGCGGAGATTTCCAGCGGCTGACGGCAGACGACATATCATTCCCGCTTTCGGAGCAATTTACGGTCGAATACGAGGCGCTGCGCGAAGAGTTTAATGCTTCACTCCGTCAACTGGGCGAGACGATCTTCGCTCCCACCGAGGAGGACTACAGCCCTCAAATTGTCATCCATTATTAACGCGCCGGTCGTATGGAGGTTATGAGCTGCCACTTCTAGTTTGAAAGGATCTTTATGAAGGCGCTTTTCATCGCACTCATCGCTGCCGGTGTTTTTGTTCCGCCGGCGTCGGCTCAATCGACGATTACGCGCGCGAAATCGGATCATCTGATCGAAACATACCGCGCTTATATCGGCCGCGACGACCTTTACAATTCCGGTGGCGCTCGCCTGAGGGAACCGTGGCAGATCATCCGCCAAGACCGAGCAAACTTCTATGTCTATGGTGGCCGCGATCGTGGAGACGAAGCGGACACGTTTTTCGCCGACAAGCGTAACCGTGAAACGCTTGAAGCGATGCTTGCCAGCGGTTCCATCTCGCCATCGGCTGCGAGCATGATCGTTCAGGGCAATATTTGGATCAACGTCAGTATTTATGGCGATGGCAACATCGGCGATAGGCTGGATGTTACAGTTTCCGATTGATGGTCCGGCAATCTCTACCGCGATTATCGTGTACGCCGCTATGCCTTGAGGTCACGCCACCAAGGGAGATTTTGTGGCGATAACGAAGCGCGGCCGGAGAATTCTTGAGAGACCCACCGCCCGCATCTGCACGACGGAGACCAGCCGATCCGGATGCGCGCGGAAGCAATCCTCACCGAAGATAGTGGATATGCGGTCGTAAGTGATGAGGCGACGTCTCTACGCGGGCTTCGACGGAAAAGACGTCTCTCAGAAGGTCCTCGGTCAACACGACCTCCGGCGCACCGGAAGCGACGACCCTACCTTGCTGCATGATGATCAATTGGTCGCAGAACATGGCCGCATGGTTCAGATCATGCAAAGCGATGATGCTGGTAACCGGAAGAGTGCAGACAAGCCGCATCAGGCTGATTTGATATTGGATGTCGAGATGATTGGTGGGTTCGTCGAGGATGAGTTCCTTCGGTGACTGCGCCAGGGCTCTCGCCAGATGCGTGCGCTGTTTTTCGCCCCCCGACAGGCTTTGCCAGCGATCATTGCGCTTCTCCGTCATACCGGCGCGTTCGAGCGCGCCTTCGACGGCTTTTTCGTCGGCCGCAGTCCAGCCCGAAAACATGGGCAGGTGCGGAAAACGGCCGAGCTTTACGACGTCGATAACCCGCAGATTGGCATTGGTCGTGGCGTGCTGTTCGACGAAGGCGACGCGCCGAGCGATCGAGCGTCGGCCGATCGTCGCGATGTCCTTCTGGTCGAGCGTGATGCGACCGGAGTGTGGCCGCTTCAGACCGGCGAGAAGACGCAGAAGCGAGGTCTTGCCGGAGCCATTGGGTCCGAGCAGCCCGAGCATCTTGCCTGGCTGTGCCTCAAATGAAACGCCGTCGAGAACGGTCTTCTTACCGATTCTCCAGACGACGTTATCTGCCTTAATAGTCATGACGCACGCTGGAACCGGTAGAGAATGATCGAGAAGATGGGCACGCCAACCAGCGCCGTGACAACGCCGATCGGCAGGACCTGATGCGGAACGAGGACACGCGACGCAATGTCGGCGAGCACCATGAAGATCGCGCCCGCCACGGCGCAGGTCGGGAGAAGACGGATATGCAGCGGCCCGACGAGAAAGCGCGCCGCGTGCGGCACAACGAGGCCGAAGAAGCCGATCGAGCCAACTATGCTGACGATCGTCGCCGTCATCATTGCCGTCAGAACGAATAGCGCGATCCGCGCTCTCGCGACATTGACGCCGAGCGAGGCGGCCGCCTCGTCGCCGAAGGCGAAGGCGTCCAATACGCGGGCATAAAACAGACAGGCAACGAGCCCGATACCGACGACGATCGAAACCAGCGTAAATTCCGGCCACCGCACGCCGCCGAAACTGCCGAGCAGCCAGAACATCACATCGCGGGCTTGCTGGGCATTGCCCGACGTCGTGACGATATAGGAGGTCGCGGCATTGAAGAGTTGCGATGCGGCAACACCGGCGAGGATGGTGCGGTCCGCCCCGCCGCGCGTGCCGTTCGATAGCAATGCGACCAAGAGGAAGGCCGCGAAGGCGCCGGCAAAAGCCCCGGCGGACAGGGAAACCGCGCCGGCGCCGACGCCGAGGATGACAATCGCAACGGCGCCTGTCGATGCGCCGGCCGAGATGCCGAGAACGTAGGGTTCGGCAAGCGGATTGCGCAGCAGCGATTGCATGATCGCTCCTGAGAGTGCGAGGCCGGCGCCGCAGAAGACGGCCACCAGCGCCCGGCTGAGGCGATAGTCCCAGATCACAGCCTCATGGATCTTATTGAGTTCCACCGCCGTCCATCCCATGCGATTGGTAACGGCGGAAAAGGTCGTGGCGAGCGGGATCGGCAGATCGCCAATCCCGACGCTGATGCCGACGACGAGACCGATGACGGCAAATGAAATCAGCAGCAGAATGCCGAAGGCAAAAAACTGCTGAAGAGAGCGACGCGTTTCGGTCACTTCAGAAGACCAAGCGCCTTCAACTGCTCCGCCACCTGTTCGGCGCCATAAACCGTCCGGACGGTCGGATTCATGGCCTGGCCGTCCATGATCACTATCGCCTTGTTCTTGACCGCCGCGATTTGGCTTACGGCTGGATCAGTGGTCAGGAACTTGATCTTAGCTTCGGACTTGTCGAGTTCCCAACGGTTGCGGTCGAGATTGGCGACGACGATGACATCCGGATTGGCCGCGATGATGCTTTCCCATCCGAGTGTCGGCCATTCCGCTTCCGCGGTGATGGCATTGTGCCCGCCGAGCAGGTCGGCGATAAAGCCGGAGGCGCCATTCTTGCCGCCGAGATAGGCGTCGGCCGACGGGCTGGGGCTCGAGAACCAAAAGACATAGGAGAGGTTCTTGCCGTCCTTCGAAACGCTGGAGCGAAGTGCGGCCTCACGCGCCTTGAAATCGGCAATCAGGGCCTGGCCACGATCGGCGACGTCGAAGATTTGCGAAAGCTCGTCGATTTCCTTGAAGAGAAGGTCCGTGTTCCAGAGCTGAGCGCGGCTGCCGTATGCGTCCTTGGCATCCTTGGTGCTGAGGCAGGTGCTGGGTGAGAGATAGGTCGGGATGCCGACCTTGTCGAAGTCTTCGCGCTTGGCGACCTTGCTGCTCGGTCCGATCAGGCTCGGCAAGGCAGCCGCCACGAAATCGGGATTTTCCGCCAGGATCGATTCGAAGGTTGGGAATTCGACTGTCAGCAGTTTTACTTTGGAATTGGCTTCGGCAAGCTGCGGCAAGACCTTGCTCGGCCAGAAAGCGGTACCGACCATCTTATCCTGAAGGCCCAATAGCAGCATGATTTCCGCGCTGTTCTGGCCAAGGCCGATCGCCCGCTCCGGCGCCTTTTGGAAGGTAACCTGCCTGCCGCAGTTTTCGATGGTCAGCGGATATTTCGATGTGGCGAATGCCGGGGCTGCGGTAAGGCCAAGCACGGCGCAGAGACCGGAAACGGTGAGAAGTGATTTCAATAGGGTCACAAGAAAGGTCCTGATTGTTCTGTAGCCTTACAGGCCGGGCGCAAATGCCGGCGGTATAGCCTCTTCGCTGCATCAAAAACAAGACCTTTTAAGTCATATTTTGTTTGCGCCCGGGAGTGGCCGGGCATTGCACCCGTTCCAGACAGGTAAAATGCTTCATATGTCGCGAAACATTTCTGCTACAGTTGCAGCGCGCATTTGAACGACAACCATTCTTGGCGATTGGTGGGACGCATGACCCTGGATTTCGAAGCGATCTTCAAACGCGAGCTGGATGTCATCAACTTCCGGCGCCAGTCACTTCAAAATGGCGGCGTGGAAGAAAAACAGGCTGAGCGCCATCCCCCAACGGAAGGCGCGGAGAGGGCGAGGTTCCACATCCCTCGTCATCCGGCGAAACTGTCGCAGGATCATGCGGAGACTGGCAAACGCGGCACGGTCCGAATGGAGACGGGCAGCAACCTGACCGGGCTTTCTTTTTCCGGTGGCGGCATCCGCTCGGCCGCCTTTTGCTTGGGGGTCTCGCAGGCGCTGGATGCAATCACGCATGATGGCGAGCCACGGGTCTTCGACGCCTTCGATTATTTCTCCACGGTTTCTGGCGGCTGCTACATCGGTACATCCATCGTCTCGGGTATGATGCAGGAGCCCTACACGTTTCCCTTCGCCAGCAAGCTCGATTCCCAGGAGACGCCGGAAATCCAACATCTGCGGAACTATTCGAATTTCCTCGTTCCGAACGGAACCATCGATTATTTGACGAGCGTAGCGCTCCTGATGCGTGGATTGCTGGTAAACGCGCTGATCGTCCTGCCTGCCCTGCTTCTCCTTGCCGTGTTCACCGTCGCCTGCAATCCCCATTCCACTGATTTGGGGCAGCCGGATATTTTCGGCTTTCCACTGAGCGGCGGCTGGCTTCCTTTCATCACCATCAAGGGCCTGGAAGCCTTTACATTGACGATCAATGTTACCGCCGTCGTCCTCTTCCTGATGTTCGTCAGCGCGATCGCAACCTCCGTGACATTTCAGACCAGCCGGCTGATGACGCGAGAGCGACTTGCGTGGATTCTCGGCTGGCTCGTGGTGGCGATTGCCGGCGCCTTTCTCATCGAACTGCAGCCACTCATCCTCAGCGGCATGTTTGCGTATGCCAAGAACGGCAAGGTGGACATCGCTGGCTTGGAGGACGGGAGTATAAAGAGTGCCCTTCAGGCAATTGTCCACGTTGTGCCTGCACTTGCTAATGCTTTGCTTCCCGTAGCCGTGGTGCTGATCGGTGCCGCACAGAAGCTGGCAAACATCGCAAGGTCGACGCTTGGAGAGGCGACCTGGACGGCAACGCTGCAAAAATATGCGAGCCGCATGGCCCTCTATCTGGCGGCACTCGTTGTGCCGTTGCTGTTGTGGGTCTCGTATCTTTATCTCTGCTACTGGGCGATTGCACCTGAAGTCGGTCCGGCCACGGTTTCTCCGTCGGCTCCTGTCGCTTCCTCATGGCTCTCGGGTGTATTTGTCGGCATCATGAACTACATTCCCGGGAGCGGACGGCTCGGCATGGTCGGCTTCCTTTATTTATGGGCCGCCTTGGTGCTCGCCTTTGTCTGCCTGTTCATTGGTCCCAATTCCAACTCGCTCAACCAGCTCTACAGGGATCGTCTCAGCCGGGCCTTCCTGTTTGAGCGTGTGCGTCTTGGAAGCAACAAGCCGTCGGTTGATGTCGACCGGTGGAAATTCTCGTCGTTGAAGCCGTTCGATGCCAAGAGGGATCATTGGAACCAGGGCGCGGCCTATTCGCCCTATCTTCTCGTCAATACGACGATCAATTTGATCGGGTCGAAGGCCCTCAACAAGCGCGGTCGCAACGCCGACAATTTCATCTTTAGCCCGTTGCATATCGGTAGCCAGGCAACGCGCTATGTGGCGACTAAGGAGATGGAGGATGCCGTTCCATCGCTCAGCCTTGCGACGGCGATGGCGACGTCCGGTGCGGCGGCGTCGGCGAATATGGGAAACCACACCGTCAGAATATTGACCTTCAGCCTTTCCTTGCTGAACGTCCGCCTCGGCTATTGGCTGGCCAATCCGGCAAAGCTCGACGCGTTGCGCCGCTGGTGGAACCGGTGGTGGTCGAATTTCGGCACATGGTATTTTGCCAATGAGACCGCCGGCCGTTTGGACGAGAAGAAGCTGAACGTCTATCTGACCGACGGCGGTCATATTGAAAATCTCGGCATATACGAATTGCTGCGCCGCCGCTGTAAGGTCATTCTGGCCGTCGACGCGGAAGCCGATCCGAGCATGACGTTTGAAGCCTTCGTGAAGCTCCAGGTCATGGCGCGTATCGACCTCGGCATTCGCATCGAGCTTCCTTGGCAGGATATCCAGAGGAGAAGCCTGGAAGTGACGAGGGAGATGGCCTCGAACAGGGGTGAGCCGGCAAAATTCAGAGGACCCCATGCGGCCGTCGGAATCATAGAATATGGTGAGGATGAAAAGGGCATATTGCTCTACATCAAATCATCGCTGACCGGCGATGAGAACGACTACGTCATGGACTATAAGAGGCGGAACCCGACGTTTCCGCACGAGACGACGCTGGATCAATTTTTCAGCGAGGAGCAGTTCGAGGTCTATCGCGCACTCGGCTTTCACGCCGTTCAGCACTTTCTCAGCGGGACCGATGATTTCGCGCAGCCATCGACCTTGCCGGCCGGCTGGAGCGACGAGCTTGCCGCGGCTCTCGCATTGCTCAATGTCCCGCCGCAGATGCGCGCGGCCTTCAATGCGCGACTTTAGAAGGCATGGGAGAATAGATATACGATCATAAATTGCTTTAGGAATTTGCGTTACGTATTGTTATGACCGGGAAAACGGGGACAACCATTCAGGACTATTTCCTTGCGGTAATCTGAGGTTGAAGTTTATTTCAAAATGCGCAAAGATGGCCGCAACGATAAGGGAATGCGCCAACATTCCGCCTGATGGCAGTTTCGTTCGACAGCATATTTCAGCTTCGGTTGCTTGGATTTCACGCGCGGAACGCGACGGGTCTCACCAAGCGGGTTTGGCTCTTAATAGGTACTTCCGAATATTCTGGACTTGAAATGCAGGAGCAGTGTCTTTCCGCATTGACAATGTAGTTGGGAATTGGACGCGCCGGTTTATCTGTGCGTTTGGAGGGCATTCTCGATGAGAGTCTACGAAGCGATCGTGAAGGCACTTGAGGGAGTAGGGGTCGGCGCCGCTTTCGGCGGAGCGGGCGAAAATGCCGCCGGTCTGATGCTTGCCCTCAAACATTCCTCAATCAAGCCCATCATCGCCCGGCACGAACAGGCAGCTTCGTTCATGGCCTGTGGATATGCCATGCATTCGGATCATTTGGGCTTTTGCTTTGCGACCGCGGGGCCAGGCGCCTTCAATCTGTTTTCCGGACTGGCCGTTGCCATGTCGGATTCCTATCCGGTCCTGGCCGTTTCCGGCTATGCCTCCCTCGACTGGAAGGGAAAGGGCGCATTGAATGAAACCTCGGGTGTCAGTCGCACTCCGGATTCCCAGGCGATGTTTGCAGCCACCACGAAAAAGTCGTTTCTGCTGACAGATGCCGCCAAGACCTGCGATGTCGTCGAAGAGGCCGTCAACCTAGCCTTCGAGGGCCGACCCGGCCCGGTTCACATCCATGTCCCGGAAAACCTGACGCATCATGGCGTCTCCGTTGACAACTACCGCGATATCAATCTCCAGCGGCGTCCGGTGGTTCCGGATTCCAAGCGGGTAAGCGAGGTGGCCGAGCTTCTGGCGGATGCTATTGCCAAGGATAGGAAGATATTGGCATTGATCGGCTTCGGTGCCGTTCGCAGTGGCGCCGGGCCGGAGTTGACGGAACTTCTTGTGCGCTACCAGATCCCCTTCGCGACGACGCTCGATGGAAAAGGCATCATTTCCGAGCGTCATCCGCTCTCTGTCGGCGTGTTCTGCGATAGCGGCCACAGCGCAGCCTGGAAGGCTTTCCTTGAGGCCGATGTGATCCTCGCGGTGGGCAATTCCTTCGCGCAGCATGCCACCTTCAATTTTCGCGATGATCTGCTGATCGGCAAGACGCTCATCCACATCAACATCGATAGCGGCGAGATAGACAAGGTCTACAAGGCCGATGCCGCCATCATCGGCGATGCAAAACGTGCGGTTGCGGCACTCAACGGAGAAATATGGCCGAAGGCTGCAGCTATGCCATCGAGACCCACCGAAGGGCGCGACTATGACGCGGAGCGCATCGTGCATCTCCTGGATGACATCCATCCCGGACAGCTTGCCCAAGCCGTCTCCAAGCGCCTGCCGAAGAATGCCATCGTGCTTGCAGACGCGGGCGCACACCTTGCCTGGCTCGGCTACTATCTGGAACTTTCGCCGGGACAGCTCTTCCGCAAGCCTGGCGGATTCGGGCCGATGGCGGGACATGTCAATGGCGCGCTCGGCGCCAAATGCGCCAATCCCGATCGTCCCGTCATCGTCGGCTGCGGCGACGGATGTTATCTGCTGTCGGGCTTCGAGCTGCTGACCGCCGTTCAATACGACATCCCTGTGATCTGGATCATTTTCAACGACGGCGAATTCAAGCTCATCAAGCTCTATCAGCTCGAAGCCTATGCGGAATCGGGTTTGGTCGAATTCGGCAATCCGGACTATGTCGCCTATGCCAGGGCCTGCGGTGCTGAGGGATACAGGGTGGAGACGATCGACGAGTTCGAAAGAGCCTTCGACGAGGCGCTCGCACTCGGCAAGCCGGCGATCATAGACGCCCACATCACACGACTTGCGCTGCCGCATTACAGCCCTTCGCCGAAAGGGCTTCTGTCCGGTATCGCAAAAATGGTCGAGGACCGGATTTTCCCCGGTCGGGGTACGCAATAGCCACTTTGTTGGTCGGCGCAATGCGCCGAAATCGGAAGGCGTTTCCTGTCGCATCGCGGACGGCGCCGGGAAACGGGGGATCATCGTCCGTCGCTTTTCAATCCCATGCATTCCCATCGATGCGATGTGCCGGAAGCCCATTGTTCGATGCGTTCACGGAGGGCGAACGAGAATGGAGTGGAGTGAATCCTATCAAGGGGGCGTGGAAGCCGAGCGCTTGATGTTCGAGCGCCTCGCTCAGGATATGATGCGTGTCCAATATAAGACGCGCAGCTATGCCAAGGCCGCCGATATTCAGCGCGCGTTTCACAGCAAGGCGGTCTTTGCGGCCATCGACGCCGAGCTGACATTCGTCGATGACTTGCCCGAAGATCTGAGGGTTGGGTTTGCCGAGCCTGGCAAGAGCTATCCGGCGATCCTGCGCCTGTCCAATGCCAGTGGTTATGGTCAGCCGGACTACAAGCCCGACCTGCGAGGCTTGGCCGTGCGGATCAATGTCTCGGATCAGGAGAGCCACGATCTCTTAGCGACCAATTTTCCGGTTTCCCACGCACGCGATGCCAGGCAGTTCGTCGCCTTCGCCAAGGCGACGGCGGGCGGAGGCTTGAGCCGGCTCTTCGGCGTGATCGGCCTCGCCCTGACTTTCGGACCCTCCGAAACCATACGGATGATCCGCAACGTCACTACAGGCCGCAACCGGAAAATCCGCAGCCTGGCGCTCGAGACCTTCTGGAGCCGCGGTGCCATCTGTTGGGGCGAAAGGCGGGCGGTGCGCTATCTCTTCCGTCCCGCACCGAACGCATCGCATGCCCCCGACCCTTCCGAGACGGATCCTAGCTATCTCTCCACCGAACTCGCACGGCGGCTGGAGGTGGGCGATATCCGCTATGAACTCTGTCTCCAGCTTTTCGTCGATCGGAAGTCGACGCCCATCGAGGACACGTCCATCGAATGGATGGAGACGGCCTCGCCTCCGATCAAGGTGGCAGAGCTCAAGGTCAGCAAACCGAAGACCGGTGACGCCGAAACCATCGCCAATGCGCGCCTTGTCGACGAACTGGCTTTCAACCCCTGGAACACGACCGATGCCTTCAGGCCGCTCGGCAATCTAAACCGGGCGCGCAAAGTGGTCTACGACGCCAGCTCCGCCTATCGCCACAGTTTCCGTTGGACAAGCCCGGTGCCGTTCCGCAACCGGCTGGCGGGAAGCATTACGCGTAGCGCTTTTCTGGTCATCAACCGGTACATTGCCTGGCACCGACTGCCGCTGCGGTTGAGCCTGCTCAATCTCGATGCTTTCCGCTATGTCTTGCGTGAAAAGAACCTGATCGGAACCGATCCCCTCGAGGCGCCGCCGGTCGCCCGCCCGACGCCACTACCGGCGATTGCCGAAGGCGAGCGGCAGATGCGAACCTATGACGGCACGTTCAACGATCTATCGGCGCCGAAGATGGGCGCCATCGGTTCGACCTTCGGACGCAACCTGACACCGGCTTTTGCGCCCGAACTGTTCGACACGCCCAATCCGGTGGTGGTTGCGCAGCAACTGCTGCATCGCGACTCGTTCATTCCGGCGCGCTCGCTCAACATCCTCGCCGCCGCGTGGATCCAGTTTCAGGTCCATGATTGGGTCAACCATGCCCGCCATCCCCTGGGGGAAAAGGACGTCGTCGTCGGTCTTCCCGCCGGCATGAAATGGACCAGTGAGGTCGGCGGCAAGCCGGAAGACGTGATGCGAATTGCCGGCAACATGGAGATCAGCGGCTATGACGGCAAGCCGCCCATCTATTTCGGCAATGCCGCCTCGCACTGGTGGGACGGATCGGAGGTTTACGGTCCCGATAGCAAGAAGGCCAAGGACCTGCGCGAGGGCCCGAAGATACGCCTGGTCAACGGGCACTTGCCGGTCGATGTCCACGGCTTCGAAGTGACAGGCTTCAATGAGAGCTGGTGGCTCGGCTTGAGCGCCATGCACACGCTTTTTGCGCGTGAACACAATCTGCTCTGCGACGAGCTTCGGCGCCAATATGGCAATTGGGACGACGAACGCGTCTACCAGACCGCCAGGCTGATCGTCTCGGCGCTGATCGCCAAGATCCACACGGTCGAATGGACGCCGGCGATCCTTGCTACCAAGGCGATTGAAGTCGGCCTTTCCAGCAACTGGAACGGCCCGCCCGCCAATGACTGGCTGACGAAGGCCGGCCTCTGGCTAATCGACGCGCATGCCTCTACCGGCATTCCGAAGACGATGCCGGATCATCATGGCACGCCCTATTCGCTGACCGAGGATTTCGTCACCGTCTACCGCATGCATCCGCTACTGCCCGACGACTACTGCTTCTATAACCACATGACGGGCGCCAAGATCGCCGAAAAGAGCTTCATGGACATACAAGGCCCGGGCGCTGACGAGATCATGCGGCAATATGGCCTTCGCAATACGCTCTATTCCTTCGGAACGGCGCATCCAGGCGCCATCACGCTGCATAATTTCCCGCGCGCACTTCAAGCCTTCACGCGCGACAAGGAGATCATCGACCTTTCCGTCGTCGACCTCGTGCGGACGCGACGCCGTGGCGTGCCGCGCTACAATGATTTCAGGGCCGGTCTGCATCGGCCGCGGATCAAGCATTGGGAGGAACTGTCGACCAACCCGGAAGACGTGCGGCTGCTCAAGGAGATTTATGGCAACATCGACCGCGTCGACACCGTGGTTGGCCTCTTTGCCGAACCACCGCCTGCCGGCTTCGGCTTCAGCGACACCGCTTTCCGCATCTTCATTCTCATGGCGTCGCGCCGGCTGCAGAGCGATCGCTTCCTGACGGTGGATTTCCGTCCGGAGGTCTATTCGCCCTTCGGGATCGACTGGATCGCCAACAACGGCATGACGAGCTTGATCCTGCGGCATTGCCCGGATCTCGCGTCGATGCTGCCGCGCAATGCCAGCGCCTTCGTGCCCTGGCGGCCGGTCCTTTTCGGCGGCGAAAAGCAGGATCTGGAAAAGAGGGCATCATGACCGACCGACCCGGAGCAGATGATCTTTCGCCAACAGATGCGGTCGCGGCCAGAACCTCGACCGGCAACCGCGGTCTCGACGCGCTGTTCCGCAGGCCGCTCATCGAGACGATATGGCGCCGGCGGACCCATCGCGTGAGCCAGGGAAGCTCGGTGCTGGCCGGCACGATGAGCTATGAGTCCCAGCAGCCGCGTGAACCCCTTTCAGAGCTTGAAGAGGCGATGCTGATCGCCATCACCGGTTCGACGGGGCTCACCATGCCCGACCGGCCTTTCGAGGACCCGGCCACGCATCAGCCGATCATGGCCAAGCCGAACCTTGTCATGGAGGGGCGCACCGCCGGCAGCCCCGACAACGCTCAGGGCACCCATTTCTTCATGATCAACGACAGCGGCACCTATTTCATCCGCAAATTGCCGCCGCCGCCGGACGGCGAAAAAGCGCTGACGGCGGAACGGCTGATCGCCCGGGCGGCAGAGGCAAAGGTGCGCATTCTCGATCACCGCCTCGATGTTCCTGACGGCAAGCGCGCCTTTCCCGCCTATCTCGATTCCAATCGCTTCCTGTCGAACCTGCCGGGCACCACGATCTTTCTGCCGGTCGTCGATCTCTCCCGGCAATATATCAACGGCATGATGTATCTTCTGACCCAGCCGGACGGCGCCCGGCCGGCAATCGTCGACGACCGCAATTTCTATCGGCTCGCCGGTGTGAAGCGCTGGGTGGACAAGGGCTTTCTGAACAAGGATATCAAGATCCCGCTGGGCGTCATTGGTTCGCTACGGACGCAGATCGAGGCCGACCTGCTGTTGCAGAACATATTCCTGACCGCCGATGCCAT
The DNA here is from genome assembly GCF_030182455.1 of Rhizobium cerradonense. Classification (NCBI taxonomy): domain Bacteria; kingdom Pseudomonadati; phylum Pseudomonadota; class Alphaproteobacteria; order Hyphomicrobiales; family Rhizobiaceae; genus Rhizobium; species Rhizobium cerradonense. The sequence goes on along the minus strand of NZ_JAQJCK010000006.1, from coordinate 118,897 downwards.
GGGGCTCGGTGCCTGGATCCATGGCTCCATAAGCCCGCCCGTCCTCGTCGGCGATCCGAAATTTGTGAAGACTTACGGTCCCCTGCTGGGGTTTGACGTCGTCACGCCACGCTGGCGACTGATGGACATTCTGCGCTGGCAGGTGCCCTTGCCACGTTACGCCAACTTGCGCAGCAATCCGATCGGACTGCGTTTCAAGGGGGAACACCTGATCAAGGGCATGTCGCCGCCCTACTACGACAGCATGGCCGACGCCGTTACCGCCGTCGTGGAGGAGAAATTCGGCAAGAACGGCCTCTTCAATGATCAGGCACTCTTTGCTGAGATCTACAAGGACGATTACGGCAAACGCTATCTCGCGGAGGCTGCGGTCTACAACGACGACGTGATCGGCTGCGCGCGCGACATCTGCACCTATATTTACGAGACGCATGGCCGGTTCCCCGCGCATTGCGATGCGATCCATGTGCCGGGCGTCTGGCTGCAGGCGCATCACATCGAGATCGACTATTACGACCGGTTCTTCAGAAACGGGCTCACGGACGCCCACCGTTCCCATAGCCAGGACTGGCACTGACGAGAGCAGGAGCGCCCGCGGTCATGACTTTGCGGAGATCGCGCTTAGCTCCTCGAGATCCAGGTCTCGCTCCAGTTCGCGCAACGTCTCGTCATCGATATCGCCGGCGCGATGAAGCCGTATGAGTTCGCGACGCCCTGTGGCAACCGCTTCGAGAACCACATCGAAATGGGCCTGGAGCATAGGCGAATATTGTTCCGTGCGCGCTGCATAATCGACAATTGCCACAGCCCTGCGCTGATATCGCTCCAGCAATTGCGGATGAATGAGCTTCCCTTCACTGTCATAGGCCAGGCTTTTGACGGTCGCAAATTGCGCTTGGGCCATGGCAGCTTCGGCTTGGCTCATGGTGAGGCGCGCCTTCTCTGACTCCGGCTCGCTCAGCCTTGCCCAGGTGATCACGCGCCCAAGCGTTGTCCCTTGGACAAGCACAGTTCCGACAATGACGGCGAACGACGTGACCAGGATGAAGTCCCTGCCGGGAAAACCCTCGGGCACGCTCAGCGCCAGGGCCAACGTGACGACACCACGAACGCCGGCCCAGCTTAGGACGGTTACACCCCGGACGCCGAGCGGCGTATGTCGATCAAGCCCCAAAACATTGCAAAGTTTGATCACAAGGTCGGATCCGAAGACCCAGCCGAAGCGCGCCAGGGTGAGTGCAATCAGGATGACCAGTATCGGCAATCCCATCGTCGCAGTGACAACGCCGAAGCCGCCCCCGCGTTCGACAACGCCCCGCAGCGACAATCCGATCAAGATGAAAACCGCGGCTTCCATCAAAAAGATGATCACCGTCCAGAATGACGTGCCGCGCATGCGTGTCGACGCCGAGAGAACCGTATGCTGGTGCCAGCTCGCGATCAGGCCGGTGGTCACCGTTGCGATGACGCCGGAAACATGGATTTGTTCGCCAAGCAGATAAGAGGTCCAAGCCAATAGCGTTGTGGCGGCGATCATCAGATATTCATCGTGCAATTGCTTCACGAACAGGACCCAGACCGTTCCGACGACGATGCCGACGAAGGCGCCGCCTGCCGCCAAAAGCAAAAAACTTCCTGCCGCATCGACTGTGCTGAAAGCACCGGTGACACCGGCAGCGACGGCGAAACGGAAGAGCACCAAGCCGCTGGCATCATTGAGCAGGCTTTCGCCTTCGAGCAGGATTTGCAGGCGCCGGGGCAACTTTACCCGTTGCAGGATAGCGCGAGCGGAAATCGCGTCCGGTGGCGAAACGATCGCGCCTAGTGCCGCGCATGCGGCCCAGGGCAGCGATGGAAACAGCAGATGGGTCACCACGGCCAGGACGGCGCATGTAAAAAACACCGCGCCAATGGCGAGCGAGGCAATGCCGATCAAGTGGCGGCGCAATGGACGAAGCGCAATAAACCAGGCTCCGTCCATGAGTAGTGGCGGAAGAAAGATGACGAGCACCAGGCCAGGATCGACCGTAATTGTGGGCAGACCCGGCAGGAAGGCAAGCAACGCGCCCCCGGCAAGCAGCGCCACAGATGGCGGCAGCCCGAACCTGTGGGCGGCGTAATGCAGCGCGATGATCGCCACAAACATTCCGATAACAAGTTCAAACAAATGTGTGGGGTCCATGCGCCTGCGCCCTGATACAACTATCGCGGTGGGTTTTATTACAAAGCGCCTTTCGTCGAAACGCAATCGTCTATCAATCGTATGAGTCTTTCTCGCAACACCCGGCGGGCAATTCGCGGCTTGAACGGTTTGCGCTGGATTCCAGCGATTCAGTCGCGGTATTCGTCAGAATAAGAGGCGATTCGCATCGGCAGGACAGTGGCTGAGGGCGTCCGCCCGAATCTCCCTAAACAGGATACTCATGAACGCGGACATGATAGCCGCATGGGCGGCGCAGAATGGATTTCATTCACTGGATTCGTCGAATTTTCGTTGGCATGACGAGGCGCGCACGATCACCATCGAGATAAAGCGGTTGTCGGTCGTACTGATCGACGAAAGGCCAGGATCGCGTCCGCGCCTCATCTCGCGGCTGTTCAAAGATATGCGCTCCGCAAGCGAGAGTGGCCGGTTCGAGAGACTTCTGCTGGACGGCTATCTACCGAAGGCCTTGTGAAACGGCGTTTGAAGAAGGCAACTCCAAGCCGTATTCCTGTGGAATTGGCAATCCCATCGTTCGAACTGAAGCTTTTCCGCCCCTGCATGCGTTCTGTCATAAGCTGACAATCATGCGGAATATCGCTCAATCACCAATATTACCAAAGCAATGGGGAGAGGATTAGCATCCTTGTTGCACTCGCCGGCGAAAGCATCGAAATTGAGCAGGCGCTATCACTCTTTGTTATCGGTTTCCTCCTAATATCTTCACAATACTATGGTGGGGAAACAGATGATTGCTCGGCTTCTACTCGTTGCCTTATTCTTTGCAGGCTCCCTTGGCCTGGCAATGGCGGGCGATCAGCTTCGCATTGCCACCGAAGGTGCGTATCCGCCCTTCAACTTCAAGGACACGTCCGGGCAGCTCGCCGGATTCGATGTCGATATCGCCAAAGCGCTCTGCCGGCAGATGCAAACCGAATGTTCGCTCGTCGCCGTGCCGTGGACGGAGATCATTCAGGGTTTGGCGGACGATAAATACGATCTTATCGTCGCCAGCATGGCCTTTACCGACGAGCGAGCCCAGAAGATGGAGTTCTCCGCGCCATACTACCGTTCGCATTCGGTGCTGATTGGCGACTCGGACAAGTTCCAGGATAGCGCGCCGGCGGCCCTCACTGGCGTTCGCATCGCGGCGGCAACGGGAACCATTCAGGCTGAATATTTGCAGAAGGCCTATGGTGCGAGCAAGGCCGTGCTGGCGAAAGATCAGCCGGCGGCCCAACACCTGCTACTGGATAATAAGGCTGACCTTTTGATCGGCGATGCCATTGAGCTTCTCAGCTTCCTGCAGACGCCGGAAGGCGCGCGCTTTGGTTATGTCGGTGATCCGATTTCCACCGAGTTTCTCCAAAGCTCGGCGCATATCACTGCAAAAAAGGGAAATGCAGCTCTCATTCAGAAGGTGAACGACGCTTTGAAGCAAATCAAGCTCAATGGCGTCTATGATCGCATCAACGATGCCTACTTCCCCTTCAGCATTTATTGAGCGACTGGCATGGATGATATCAAAGGGTCGAGTAGGCGCCAGCTCTCGCTCAGCTTTGTCGGTCGGCTTGTTCTCCTGGGTGTTGTCAGCTACTCGCTGATCGCCGCCGGGATTTCGCTCGTCCTGCTGAATAGAATCGAGACCCAAGCAAACTTTACCCGTGATACCCAAATCCCGCTCATCCTGACACAGACGCGGAATGCGGTAAAAATCGAACGTCTCTCCTCTCTCCTGCGCTCCATCTATCTGGCGAAAGATCGCAGATTGGAGCGGCAAATCCAATTGCAGATTCAGGCCCTCACGCAGGGATTCTCGTTCGATCAAAATGCCCGTCTCATCGAAGGGTCGCGGCAAATCGCCGATGAAACCAAGATCATCGCAAAACTTCGTCAGCAGGCCCGCGACCTGCGCGAGGGCGAGACGTCGTCTGCCACAGCCGCATCGGATGCCGACGATGTCGATAAGCTGACGACGCAATCCTATGACCGCGCCATGCACACGATCGATGCGATGGCCGCACAGTTAAGCGGCGATGCTGCGGTCGTGGCCGACGATCTCGCAAGCGAAATCCAGCGAAGCGCAGGTCATATGCAGGTCGGGTGGATTTTGATCCTGCTCGTTCCAAGCCTTTTCGCCACCGTCTTGCTGATCGCCGCAAGACGTCACCTCACGGCGCCTATTGTGGCCGCGATCGATAATCTGGAGCGCATTGGAAAGAACGAGCGGGTCGTCAGTCTAAAGCGCGCTCCGCGCATCGCGGAACTGGCAATGATCGATGCTGCGATCGTGGCTTATGGACAGGTCTCAGACGATCTGCACCGCACCAATGCCATTCTGCATGGCTTGGCGGAACAGGATCCGTTGACCGGACTGGCAAACCGCCGGACCTTCGAGAACCATCTCACATCGGCCTTGAGCCGGCGATCCACCGTCTCTCCTGATCTTTCGATTATTATGGTCGACGTCGATCACTTCAAATCCGTCAATGACACATTCGGCCACCTGGTTGGCGACAGGGCTCTCGCGGCCGTCGCCGATGTGCTGAGCAGTTTGCCCTGGCACGCCAACAGTCTCGTCGCACGATATGGCGGGGAGGAGTTCGTTATCGTCCTGGAAGACTGTTCGCAGCAGCAGGCGGTCGAGCGCGCAGAAAGCCTGAGGCGTTCCATTCAGGAACTTTCGATCGAGACGCATGGGGGGACGTCTTTACGACTGACCGCTAGTTTTGGCCTCGCAGTGGCAAGCCATGCCAGCGATGCGCCGGCGGAAATTGTTGCGGCGGCTGACGGCGCCCTCTACAGCGCAAAGAGAAACGGTCGCAACAATGTTCAGGTCGCATCGCGGCCCGGCGAGATGTCAAAGGCCAGTTAAGTCCTGCGGCGTTCATTACGTCGTCTTCGATCCGGCCGCCGGACACCCCAATCTCGATTTCGGAAAGCATGTGAGGCAGCAGACATCAGCTACTGCCTACATCGGCTATGGGCAGTTTGACGACGTTGCGGGGTTTGCTGCCTGGTCCTGCTTCATCGTTGTCGTGTTCTTCGATGTCGACATTCCGTTGCAGTCGCTGGCCTTTCCTTTGTCGTTGCTGGCGCCGTTGCCAGCCGCGTCGCCGCTGTTGGTGCCGCTGGTTGTATTGGCACCGGAGCCCTTGTTGCTGTTCATGCCGTTGTCAGATCCGGAGCCTGAAGGTGTCGAGGTCCCAGAACCCGCTCCGGATCCGCTACCGCTGGTGCCGGACTGTTGGGCCAGTACCGACGTTGCAAGGCCGAGGGAAAGAGCTGATACTGCCAGGATTTTCAAGAACATGATTTTCTCCTTGGATGTTCTCTGTTTGCCGACGTCGAACAAATATCGGCCTGGCATGTTCCAAAGATTCCCGCTCAGCAACGCTAACAGATCATGCTTCGATGATCTTGGACAGCGAGCGAACATTGCTATTGGGGTAGTAGATTAACTGCTTCGAAGCTCCGTTTTGCTACAGTAGGTTCGCCTCGAAAACCCGTCGGCGAAAGAGAGCCTGAGCATGCAAACAGTCATGGATTTTATGAAGGCTGCTGTGGCGCTTATCACAAGCCTCATTGTTTTTGTGTTCTTTATCTTGATTGTGGTGGCGCAGGCAGGTTGCCCAATTCCAAAATGCAGTGGTCCAGACGGTGATATCTGGATGGGGCCGTTCGTCTTCAGCTTCATCGGCATTCCGGCTATTCTGCTTTTAGCTTTGATGATTTTTATCAGCCGGCGGCGTTGAGAAGACGGGAACGTCAACGGCAGCAATTAGCTTTGGTGGATGCGCCAAGGCTCTCACTTTAGTGTCTTAGTCATCGGATAACCGGAATTCGTTCCGAAAACGCCGCTTGATGCACCCACTTCAAGATACCCATTCGACCGATAGAATTGACGAGCGGTTTCGGTGCTGGTCAAATTGCACCGGGTATTTCCGCGCTCGCCCGCTCTCTTTTCAAGAGCGCTGAGCAAGGCGCGACTAACCCCTCGAAACCGGGCGTCCGGGGAAACGTAGTTCAAGCTGATGGTTCCAGCATCTGTCACAGCGCCCACCGCGAGAATTTCGCCGTGCTCGACAGCAACGAGAAGCGAGCTGTCGGATCGATTGATCCAAGCCACAAAATTGTCGACCGTCTTGTTGCCGAGCCAACCTGCCAGAATTGCCGGATCGTTCTTGTGGTCCGCCTCGCACAGCTCTGAAATTGACCGCCTCAAAACAATGCAGCCAGCCACGGCATCCTCCGGTATGGCGTCTCGTATTTCCATGCTTCAAAAGACCTTTCGGAAAAAGACGCGTTCCTTGCCCCTTGGATAATCTTGCAGACTGCCGAAGCGCTCATACCCCTGCTTTTCGTAGAACCCCGGAGCCTGGAAACTGAACGTATCCAGCCAGACGCCGACGCAACCCTTCTCCCTGGCGATTTGCTCTGCTTGCGTAAGGAGTGTGGATCCCAATTTTTCACCCCGAAGACTTTCCGGCACGAAGAGCAATTCGACAAATAGCCAATCGTAATAGAGCTTCGCCCATAGCCCGCCGATGGCTTCGCCCGCCTCATCGCGCAGCATAATGCCTATCGGCTCATATCTGTCGTCGCCCGTTTTCGCGTCGTTGAACGCCAGCAGAGGATTAGCTATCGCCTGGCGATCGTCGTCCGATGGATTGTCGAGAATGGAGACGGTAACAGGTGACATGTTGGTTCCCTTGCATAATCGTGATGTTGTAACGAACGGACGGTCGCAGTGCAGACTGCTGGTGCAATCTTAACGGTAGATCTGGACGGTTGTTAAGCGCCCGGCCTTTCAAGATGCAGACGGCGATGAGACTCTCATCGACGCCTCGACGAGGTACTTGGTCCCGTCAGCTATTATTGCGGCCATCGCGGACCATGGCGCGCAACTGATCGAGATCCCGGCGCAACGTCTCGACGAGATCGCCGAGGTCGGCATCGAAGCCGGTTTTCATGGCGCAGGCCAGTGCGAATTCGCCGGAGCGTATAACGTCACGCCAGCGGGGTTGGAGCGGCAAGGTTTCGAGCAGCAGATATTTTTCCAGCGTTCGCGCCTGCAACGAAGAGCGGTCGAAGTTCACGCGCCAGATACCGCTGCTCTCCGCGAAGTCGATTTTGCCTTTGCCGGTCATCCGTTTCCAGAGCTCCAGGCTCTGTTTCATGACGTCGATGACGATCAAACGAAAGGCGCGTTGCTGTTCGGGCTCGCCCTGTGGTTCGATGGGTGAGGTATCAGCGCGTTCCGGCTCAGGTGCCAAAAGGGCCAGGTTGGCGCCGGCGCTGTCGATCGCTCCCAATACGTGGTGGACCATTCGGTCCCTGCGGGGCATGTCGCCAGCCGAAACTGCCGAGACTGGTTGAATAACAAGAGCAAGCCCTCCGCCGGTTCCGATGTCGAACTCGAAGACGTTGAGAGCAAACGCGTGGCCGCCGAGGCGAACGCTTGACAGGTAAAACTCTCCGTCCCGCTTCACGGCCTGATACATGCGTTCCGCGAGCTCGGTGCCCGTCAACGATGAAAGCGCTGTTTCATGCGCGATGATTGGCATGCTTAACATGCCAAGGGCAGCCTGGTTTGTGTAGATGATGCGGTGCTGGCGATCGGTGCAGAGAATTGCCACCTCGAAAATATCGAGAAGCCTCGCCATACGTTGCTGCGACAGCCGAAGCGCATCCTCGACTTCGACCCGCCGCTCGATTTCCGCCCTGAGCGAGCTATTCTCACGGAGCTGGCCGCGTGCACGCGCAGCCTCCAGCAGCGTCGCCACGCGGGCCAAAAGCTCGTCCTTGACGAAGGGTTTGACGACATAATCATTTGCGCCATGTTCGAAGCCAGCGATCACATCGCGCGTCCGGCTGCGCGCCGTCACCATGATGATCGGCACATCGAGCAAGTCGTAGCGCTCGCGGATGGCTTTGGCGACTTCTAGCCCGCTCATGCCCGGCATCATCACGTCGAGCACGACCAGATCGGGTTTCAGTCGATCGATGAAAGCCAGTGCATCCGCCCCGTTTTCGACCGCGCGCACGACATAGCCGACCGGCTGCAGGACATTGCGCAGCACCTGGATGTTGATCGGCTCGTCGTCGACCACAAGGATCAGCGGTACGCCGGGCGCCATCGGCGCATCGGTGGCGATCTGGCTGCGAGCGATCATGTCTACCGTCTCGTGCAGCCGTTTCTGATCGAGTTCCTCGCCGAAATAATCGACATAGGACGGCTCGACTGCCGCAGCGGGCAGGACGAGCGTGAAGCGCGATCCTTCGCCCAGCACGGAATGAGCAGTGAGTTTGCCATTGAGGAAGGTTGCGAGCTGACGGGCGATCGTCAGCCCCAGACCGGTGCCGGCAGGCGGCCGCGTGCCATCCCCGAAACCCGCCTGCTCCAAAGGTTGGAAGATGCGTTCGAGGCTATCGCTGGCAATGCCGACGCCCGTGTCCTCGACGCTGATCGCAACATTCATCCCGGCTGGCGTGGTCACGACGCGGATCGTGCTCTGGCCGGCATATTTGATGGCGTTTCCGAGGAGATTATAGAGGATCTGCTCGAAGCGCACGGGGTCGGCCATCACGAAGGGGATGTCCTCGGGAATGTCGACCTCGAGGGCCACCGGCTCGCCGCGCAAGAGCGGTTCGCACATTTTCAGCACGCTGCTCACGCTGGTTGCAATGTGCACAGGATGGATGTCGAGCCGCATGCGGCCCTGGCGGATGCGGTAGAGATCGAGGAGATCGTCCACGAGGCGCGAAAGCCGCCGGGCGCTGAAGCTGATGAGCTGAAGCTGGTTGCGCTGGGCTGTCGTCAATTCCCCGGCAACGCCCGCCACCAATGTTTCGGAAATGCCGATGATGCCGTTGAGCGGGGTGCGCAGTTCATGCGACGTGTTGGCGACGAAGGCATCCTTCATCCGGTCCGCCTCTTCGAGCGCCTTGTTCTTCTCCTCAATCAGGCCGACATGCTTTTCCAGCTCGGCATTCTTCTGATTGATGAGGTTGAGCTGCTCGCTGACAGCATCGCGCATGCGCGTGAAACTCGCCGTCAGCCTGCCGAGTTCGGACGGGTTCTTGATTGTCGGCATGGCGTGATCGAGATTGCCATCGGCAATCGCGCCTGCCGCGTCGGTCAGGCGCTGCACGGGCCGGGTCATCGTGCCGGAGAGATAGAAGACCAGGGCGGTGAGCACTGGCAGCAGAACCAGAGCCAGCGTGATGACGATTTGCCGAAGCGAATTGCTGTTTGCGAAGGCGACCGAGTCCGGCACTTCGGCAACGAGGCTCCAGGGAACGGCGCCAAAATGCAATTGTGTGCCTGCCGCGAGCGCAGGAACGCCGCCAAGCCCATCCTCTACGAGCGCTGCGCTAGAAGGCGCGCCGTCGGCGCCGGTAGCCGCGGAATTGCTGGGCATGCCCGGTTTGCCGCCTTCCGGCGCCGAAATGTAGAGACTATCGGAATTGAGGAGATAGAGGCTGCTGGTCCCGCCCTGCTGCGATTGAACGATCCGGTTGAGCCCTTTGGGACCGAGGCGGAAGATGACCATGCCGCGCACCTTGTTGTAGAAGGCGACGCGGACGGCGACGTAGGCGGCGAACTTGCCGGTGACCGGATCGGTGGTGAAATCGCCCACCAACATGGTCTGGTCCGGCGACGCTTCCGTCATGGCGCGCGACAGGCGGGAGAGGGGCGTCGCCGCAACCAGCGTCTTCAGGTCCGTACCGAGATAGCGGTCCTTCTCGACCGAATAGACGACACGCTGGTCCGGCGTGATGAGGTAGAGGTTCTCGAATTCGGACGTGGTGACGAAGCTGACGAAATCATCGTGAAACTGCTGATGGGCGTTGGCATATTCCAGCGCCGAGCGCAGCATGGCGTCATTGTCCTTCGGCAGCAGCGCTTCACCGCCGCCATCGCGATCGATTCCGAACATTTGATGCAGGATAGCGGTCGCCCGCTCCGGGGACGGGTCGATCTTCCGGAACGCATAGGCAAAGCCATAGAAATCGCCGATCGAATAGCGCACGGCATTCGACTGGCTGAGGCTTTCCGCCTGCCTTGTGGCAAAGGTCAGATATTGTTCGATCTCGCTGCGCTTGGCGTCGCGAACGAAAGCGAGCTTCGCGAAGGTTTCTGCCGTGACGCTGCGATTGAGGATGTAGAAGAAGGCGGAGGCGGTGGCCAGCAGCGGCAGGAGGCTGATCGCCAGAAGGATGAGCAGAAGGCGGCCGCGAAATCCGGATGGCGATAACACTCTCAGCATCGGCAGCATTTCCGCATCATCTCTGGCACCCGCTCCTCCCGCTCTCCCCATGGCGGATAATTCCGGCCAATCTATACAATTGCGGAAAAAGGGGAGTGGGTTTTTTCGATATGATCGGAATTTCCGGTTTTGACGATTTTGCCGCAACTCCTGCCGGAATTGTCGGGTGACTTTGCCGTTCGCCTCGCGCTGATATGACGTTGCCAACCGGGCCGGGCTAGAACCTGCGCCGTGATAAATGGGGAACGGAAATGAACATCAAGACTATTTTGAAGGCCGCGCTGGTTGCCAGTGTCATGGTGCCGGCATCAGCGCGTGCAGAGGTGACGTTGACTGCACTGCCGGACGAATCGACGGCGTGGGTGGAGAATTTCAATCCTTTCAACACCACGACCCGCGTGCCATCGGTGGAAGACTTCATGTATGAGCCGCTGATTGTCTTCAATGCGCTCAAGGATGGCGAACCGAATTATCGGCTGGCGGAATCCTTTGCCTATTCGGACGATCTGAAAAGCGTCACCTTCAAGCTCAGGAACGCGAAGTGGTCTGACGGCAAGCCGTTTACCGCGAAGGACGTGGTCTTCACATTCAATCTGATCAAGGAGCACAAGGCGCTCGATCTGCAGGCGATCTGGGATCAGATCGATGGAATCGAGGCACCTGACGATCATACGGTGAAGATCAACTACAAAAGCCCGAACAGCGGCCTGATCTTCAAGATCGTGCAGATTTACATCGTTCCGGAACATATCTGGGCGTCCGTCAAGGATCCGGTCACGTTCACCAATCCCAATCCGGTCGGCAGCGGCCCGCTCACAGAAATCCGCCGCTTCACGCCGCAGGAATATGTCCAGTGCCGCAACCCCAATTATTGGGACAACGCCACGCTGAAGGTCGATTGCATGCGTTTCCCGCAGGTCGCGGGCAATGATCAAACGATCGCGCTTGCCGCCAAGGGCGAACTCGACTGGTTCGGCTCCTTCCTTCCGGACATTGAGAAGACTTATGTCGGTACGGACCCCAAACATCATGGCTACTGGTTCCCGGCCGGTTCCATGGTCGCCTTCACCATGAATTTCGAAACGACGAATCCTGGCAATCACGAGGCATTCAACAACCTCGCCTTCCGCCGCGCCTTCTCAATGGCGCTGGATCGCCAGGCGATGGTCGACATTGCCGGCTATGGCTATCCGACGCTCAACGAATATCCCTCCGGCCTCGGACGGGCTTTCCATTCCTGGAATGATCCGAAGGTGGATGAGAAATACGGGGCCTTCTCGAAATATAATGTCGAGGCCGCCAAGGCTGAGCTGGCGAAGGCCGGCTTCAAGGATGTCGATGGCGACGGCTTCGTCGAAAATCCGGATGGCAGCAAGATCAGCTTCGACATCATCGTGCCGAATGGCTGGACGGACTGGGTGAACACCTGCCAGCTTGCGATCGAAGGACTGACGGAGGTCGGCATCCAGGCAAAGCTCGCAACCCCGGATGTCCCCGGCTGGACCGATGCGCTGATCACCGGCAAATACGACGTGGCGATCAACTCTTTCCGAACCGGCATCACGCCGCAGTTCATGTATGACGAGGCGCTCAACTCCAGCAACAAGGGCAAGACACGCTTTGCGTCGGCCCACTACAGCAACCCAGAACTCGATGCATTGCTGAACGAATTCTACACCACCAATGATCACGGCAAGCAGGTCGAGATCATGAACAAGATCCAGGACATTATCGGCGCGAACCTGCCTTTCGTTGCGGTTTACAACAACCCGCTCTGGTACGAATACAACACCAAGCGCTTCACCGGTTGGTTCAGCGCCGACAACCCGGTCGCCCGCCCGGTCGTCTATGGCGGCGTGCCGGAACGGCTCCTGCAGCTTCTGGCATTGCGGCCAGTCACGCAGTAATCGCGCGTCCGACTCTCCCTCTCTGTTTGGACGCACGCATTCGGTTCAGGCGCTCAGCCTGAACCGAATTGATCGCGGACATCCGCCCTGCTCGGTCGCTGCCGGAGACAAACCGATGACCTTCATCTTGCGAAGAGTGATCTTCTATATTGCCGCCTTCTTCACCGCGGCCACGATAAATTTCTTCATACCGCGGCTGATGCCGGGCAATCCGGTGGACGTGATGTTCGCCAAGATGAATTCCTCGCTGCCGCCCGAGGCCAAGGCCGCCTTGATCGAAACCTTCGGCTTCGCCTCGGGGCCGCTTTATCTGCAGTTTCTCGACTACATGAAAAGCGTCTTCACCTGGGATCTGGGGCCATCTATCAAATTCTATCCGCTGACCGTGGGGCAGGTGCTCGGTCATGCGCTTCCCTGGACGCTGACGCTCGCCGGCACGGCCTCGGTCCTCGCCTTCGCAACGGGTTCATGGCTCGGGGTTTCCGCGGCCTGGCGGCGCGGCGGCGTCCTCGATACGATTGCTTCTCCCGGCGCGCTTGCGCTCCAGTCCATCCCCGCGGTCGTGGTGGCCCTGACCGGGCTCTATGTTTTTGGTTTGATCCTCGCCTGGTTTCCGACGAGTTTTGCCTTCGACCCGCAACTCGATCCCGGGCTGACGCCGAGCTTTCTCTCCAGCGCGCTTTACCACGCCGTCATGCCGGTGGTGTCCCTCGCCTTCGTTCATATCGGCGGCTATCTCGTCACCATGCGCAACAACATGATCGGCCAGCTCGGCGAGGATTATGTCGTCATGGGCATGGCCAAGGGCCTTTCCGATCGACGCGTGATGTTCAACTACGCAGCGCGCAATGCCTTGCTTCCGAGCGTGACGGCTTTTGCCATCACCCTCGGCGCCGTGATGGGCGGCTCGCTGGTGACCGAGGTGGTGTTCAACTATCCGGGTCTCGGCCATCTCCTCTATCTCGGCATCGTCGCGCGTGACTATCCGTTGATCCAGGGCCAGTTGCTGATCATGACGCTTGCCATGCTCTCGGCCAATCTCATTGTGGACCTCATCTACGTGCTGCTTGACCCAAGATTGAGGAAGGCCTGATCCATGCAGAGGACCCTCCTTCCCATTCTCAGCAACCGCAAGGCGCTCATCGGCCTTGCCATCGTCCTCCTTTACGTCGCTGTCGCCTTGCTGGCTCCCGTGCTGACCGGTCATGAGCCGATCAAACGGGTCGGCCGGCCGCATGAGGCGCCTTCATTGGACCACATCCTCGGCACCACCCGGATGGGTCGCGACGTCTTCACCCAGTTGATCTGGGGCACGCGTACGTCGCTGTTCATCGGGCTTCTGGCCGGTTCGATCGTCACCGTGATCGGCGTGATCCTGGGCGTCACCGCCGGCTATTTCGGCGGCTGGATCGATGAGGCGATCAACTTCATCACCAATATCGCTCTCGTCATTCCGCAATTGCCCTTGCTGCTCGTCATCGCCGCTTTCGTCGGCGAGGCGAGCCCCTTGGTGATCGTGCTTATCATCGGGCTGACCTCCTGGGCCTGGGGTGCAAGGGTCACGCGGGCGCAGACCATGACGCTCCGGCAACGCGATTTCATCCTCGCCTCGGAGCTGATCGGCGAGCCGAAATGGCGGATGATCGTCGTCGAGCTCATGCCCAATCTGCTTTCGATCATCGGCTTCAATTTCATCGGCTCGGTCATCTATACGATCATCACCGAGGCAACGCTGGAGTTTCTGGGGCTCGGCGATCCGCTCGCCGTTTCCTGGGGCACCATGCTCTATAACGCCCAGACCGCATCGGCGATGAGCGTCGGCGCCTGGTGGGAGGTGTTCGCGCCGGCAACCGCGATCGCCGTTATCGGCATCGGTCTCTCGCTGATCAATTTTGCCGTCGACGAGATTTCCAATCCCCGGCTGCGCACGCTCGGGACAGTCAACGCGGCTGTCAGAAAACAGCGCAAGCTCGATCGCGCCCGGACCGTAGCACACGGACAGGAGGCTTGAAATGAACCTCTCCTCCAATCTCGTGGAAGTGCGTGGGCTGCAGGTGGATTTCCTGACCCAAAACGGTCTCTTCACCGCCGTCAAGGGTGTGGATTTCGACATAAAGCGCGGCGAAGTGATGGGGCTTGCCGGCGAAAGCGGCTGTGGAAAATCGACCATAGCCTTCGCCCTGATGCGGCTGCATCGCCCGCCGGCGATCATCTCGAAGGGCGATATCCGTATCGACGGGACCGATGTGCTCGCGCTTTCCACCCGCGCCCTGGAGCAGTGGCGCTGGCGCAAGGCGTCCATGGTGTTCCAGAGCGCCATGAGCTCTCTCAATCCGGTGCTGACGATCTTCGAGCAGTTCAGGGACGTGCTGTCCAGGCACGACGGAATGGGGAAGGACGAGGCACGGGCGCGCGCCGAGACGCTGATGCGGCTCGTCTCCATCTCCTCTGACCGACTTGACGACTATCCGCATCAATTGTCCGGCGGCATGCGCCAGCGTGTCGTGCTCGCCATCGCGCTCGCGCTCGAACCGCAGCTCGTGATCATGGATGAGCCGACGACTGCACTTGACGTGGTCGTTCAGCGGGAGATCCTGCAGGAGATCGTCACGCTCAAGGAAACGCTCGGCTTTTCCATCCTCTTCATCACCCATGATCTGGCGTTGATGGCACAGTTTGCCGATCGGATTGCCATCATGCTGAAGGGGGAAATCGTCGAAACTGCGCCCGTCGCGGATATCGTTGCCGCACCCCGGCATGAGTATACGCGTCGCCTTTGGGAGGCGATGCCGCGGCTCGGGCACGCGATGGAGGTGGTATGACGGACGATAATTTCTCACCGCTGCTCGAACTCAAGAACGTCAGCAAAACCTTCTTGCTGAAGCCGTTGTTCGGGCAGGAAAAGCGGGTCGATGCGCTTCGGAACGTGTCTTTGAAACTGGAGGCGGGAAGGGCGCTGGCGATCGTCGGCGAATCCGGGTCCGGAAAATCGACCGTGGGACGAGCAGTCACCCGGCTCTTCCAGCCGACATCGGGCAACATCCTGTTTGCGGGTCGGGATATCGGCGGCCTCACCACGGCAGCCGACCAGATGAGTTACCTTCGCATGGTGCAGATGGTGTTCCAGGACCCCTTCGCGGCGCTCAATCCGGCACACAGGATCCGCCATCACCTCTTCCGCCCTCTCATCTTGCATCAAGGCTTAAAGGGCGATGCGTTGAAGGCGGCTGCGCGTCAGACGCTCGCCGATGTCGAACTCGATCCCAACGTGACGCTCGATAAATATCCGCATGAGCTTTCGGGAGGACAGCGCCAGCGTGTCAATCTCGCCCGCGCGCTTGCAGTCGATGCACGGTTGATCGTTGCGGACGAGCCGACATCCATGCTCGACGTCTCGATCCGCCGCTCCGTGCTGGACCTCATGCGCCGGCTGAAGCTCGAACGTGGCATCGGCTTCCTTTACATCACCCACGATATCGCGACGGCGCATTATATTGCCGAGGATACGGCCGTGATGTTTGCCGGTCAGATCGTCGAATATGGCCCGTCGGCCAGCGTGATCCGCAATCCGCAGCATCCCTATACGCGGCTGCTGCTCTCGGCCGTGCCCGATCCGGCCGTCAGGATCGCGGGCCGTAGCGGCGAACAGGGGCAATCATTCTCCACGCATGCCGAGACGGTGCGCGACGCATCTCGCAGGCCGGTCGGGCAATCGGTGGAGGTTACGCCCGGCCATTTCGTCTTTCATCATATCGACATGAACCCATCGACAGGGGAGGCCGCGTAGCATGTCTGATCTTCTGGTCCGTCTTTACGACCTGCCGGCCTATGACGACGCGAAAGTGCGCGCGCATGGCATCGAGATACGCCGGGCGCTGACGCCGGAGCGCAGCCTGGTGCTCGGCTGGATCGAAAAGCATTTTGGCTTGAAATGGGCCGCCGAAAGCGAAACGGGCTTCGGCAGCCATCCGATCACGACCTGGATTGCGGTCAAGGATGGCGAGATGTTGGGCTTTGCCTGCGGCGACGCGATTGCCAAGGGCTTTTTCGGGCCGACTGGGGTCGCGGAGGACCAGCGCGGCAAGGGCGTCGGCGAAGCGCTGTTGTTTGCCGTGCTCTATGGCCTGCGCGAGGCCGGGTATGCCTATGCCATTATCGGCGATCCGGGCCCTGTCGAATTCTACCGCAAGCGCCTCGACATCCTCGAAATCCCCGGATCATGGCCCGGTATCTATCGCGGCATGCTCCGCACTTCCTCCTGACATTCCGCAAGCATTGTTTCGCCCTCACCGAAATCTGAAAGCACCACCATGACGTCAGCACCATGTCATCTCGAAGCCTGCTGGGAACCTATCGAAGGCACGACCGGCCGTTTCGAATTCACGCTCTTCAATTTTACCGATGAGACCCTCACCGGTTTCCGCCTTGCCTATACGTCGCTCACCCGCACGGCCGACACTCATGTGTGTCAGGGCGCGACGCTGCTGCGCCGCAATGCCAATTTTCACGAATATGCGCCGCCGGCCGAGCTTGCGCTCGCACCGGGCGAGCAATGGACCTTTCGTGTGTCCGGCCTGACCCGTCCGGCGAAACATTGCACCGACGGTGTGAAATCCGCCTATATGACCTTGAGCGATGGACGCGCCCTGCCGGTCACATTCGGCGATCTGATGCTCAAAGGCCGAAAGAGCACGGCCGCACCGGCGCTTCTTCCGGAAGGACGGCTCGACCAGCCTTTCTCGCTCTTGCCCTGGCCAGCCGAATGCCGTCTGACGGCAGGCGGTGAGGTGCCGGTGGCGCTCTATCCCGCACCGGGGAGCGGACCTGTGCATCGCAAGACGATGGTGGCCGTGCTCCGGCTTTTCCAGCGGCTCTTTCCCGCCGCGAACGTGCCCTTCAGCCTCACCGCCGTCGAAGGCGGCGTGCCGGTGATATTCGCGTCGTCATCGCTTTCCAAGGAAGGCTACGCGCTTGATTTCTCGCCGGGCGGCATCCGCCTGACAAGCTGGGATGCAGCCGGCCTGCAATATGGGCTGACCACGCTTGCGCAGATGCTGCATGGCGCCCGGACCGAGCCTGCAAGATTCAAATTTCCGGTCGCCGGGCGAATTTCCGACCAGCCGCGCTATGCCTGGCGCGGCTGCCATCTCGATGTCTCCAGGCAATTCTATCCCGCGGCCGATATCTCCCGCCTTCTCGATATCCTGGCCTGGAACAAGCTCAATATCTTCCATTGGCACCTGACCGACGACGAGGCCTGGCGCATCGAGATCAAGGCCTATCCGGCGCTGACCACGATCGGCGCGCGGCGCGGCCCGAATGAAATCCTGGTGCCGCAACTGGGCGATGGCGCCGAGGTTCGCGAGGGGCACTATTCGCAGGAGACCGTCCGGGAGATCGTTGCGCATGCCGCTGCGCTCCATATCGAGATCATCCCGGAAATCGATATTCCGGGCCATTGCACGGCAGCCCTCATGTCCATTCCCGAACTGGCCGATGGCCAGGAGGCGCCCGACAGCTACCGCTCGGTTCAAGGCTATCCCAACAATGCGCTTAACCCGGCAATTCCCGCCACATATGAGTTTCTCGGCAAAGTCTTCGACGAACTGATCGAGCTTTTTCCCTCCGACTACGTCCATGTTGGCGGCGACGAGGTCGCTAATGGCTCATGGCTCGCTTCGCCGCTCTGCCGCAAATTGATGGATCAGGAAGGCATAGAAGGAACGTTCGGCCTCCAGTCCTATTTTCTGGGCAAGGTCAAGGCGATGCTCGATGCGCGCGGCCGAAAGCTCGCCGGCTGGAACGAGGTCGCCCATGGCGGCGGCGTCAATGCGGAAAACACGCTGCTCATGGCATGGGAGAACCAGAAGGTCGGCATCGAGCTTGCCCATGAAGGCTATGACGTGGTGATCACGCCCGGCCAAGCCTATTATCTGGACATGGTCCAGGCCGAGGATTGGCAGGAGCCCGGCGCGAGCTGGGCGGGCACCGTGCCTCTTCATTATACCTACACCTATGAGGCGGAAGGCGATTTCCCGGATGAGCTTAAACATAAGCTCAAAGGCATTCAGGCCTGCATCTGGAGTGAGAATTTCATCTCCAAGGCCTATTTCAACCATCTCGTCTTTCCTCGTTTGAATGCGATTGCGGAAGCGGCCTGGACTCCCAAGCCTCAGAAAGACTGGGAGCGCTTTGCCGCGATAACGCGGCTCAGTCCCTTGCTTTGATTGAATTGGTAGGGATTGCCAGCCGTTCAATGCATAACGATATATGGAAACGATACCACATTTATTGACTCGCAGTCCTGACCCGCATATCCTCCCGTATGGAAACGTTACCATATGGGAGGAAGCGAATGAAATCCGCGCGGCTCAACCGCCTTTTTGGCGTGTCTGGAAATTGCTTCGACGTCGCCATCGATCACGGCATGTTCAACGAGCGGACTTTTCTCGCTGGGATCGAGGACATGAAGACGGCCATCAAGGTGATCGCCGATGCCGCGCCCGATGCCATTCAGCTTCCGCCCGGCACGGCGCCTCTGCTGCAGGCAATCCCCGGCAAGCAGCGCCCAGCATTGGTGCTGCGCACTGACATTGCCAATATCTACGGCAATCCGCTGCCTTCGACGCTGTTTTCCGAAATGATCGACCGGGGCGTCGAGCAGGCCGTGGCGCTGGATGCCGCCTGCGTCGTCGTCAATCTTCTGATGCTGCCGGACCAGCCCGAAGTCTATCGTGCCTGCGTGCGCAACGTGAATAGTCTGAAGCGTGAATGCGAGATCTACGGCATGCCGCTGATGGTCGAACCGCTGGTCATGCAGGACAATTCAAAGGGTGCCTACATGGTCGACGGCGCGATCGACAAGATCCTGCCGCTGGTGCGTCAGGCAGCCGAACTCGGCGCTGACATCATCAAGGCCGACCCATGCGACAATGTCGCGGAATATCATCGCGTCGTCGAAATCGCTCAGGGTCTTCCGGTGCTGGTGCGCGGCGGCGGCCGCGTTTCGGATCAGGAAATCCTGACCCGGACAAAGCAGTTGATGGAACAGGGCGCCCGGGGCATCGTCTATGGCCGCAACGTCATTCAGCACAACAACCCCGCAGGCATGACACGGGCGCTGATGGCGATCGTCCATGACGGGGCTTCGGTCGAAGATGCCTCCCGGCATCTCGCCTGACGCATCTTGGGAGGAGGAGGCATGACAAAAATATTCCGCTTCGGCGTCATCGGCTGTGGTCTGATGGGGCGCGAGTTCGCGAGCGCTGCGGCGCGCTGGCTGCATTTGGCCGATATGAAGGCGCGGCCAGAAATCATCGCCGTCTGCGACACCAATACGACGCTGCTCGACTGGTTCAGGGACAATGTGCCGACGGTTCGGCAATTCACCGCCGACTATAAGGAGCTTCTGGCCAATCCCGAAGTCGATGCGGTCTATTGCGCCGTCCCGCATGTGCTGCACCAGGACTTCTATATCGATGTCCTGAAGGCCGGAAAGCATCTTCTCGGCGAAAAGCCGTTCGGCATGGATGCCGCCCAGAACCGAGCGATCATGGCGGTTCTCGCCGAGCATCCCGAACTCCTGGTCCGCTGCTCGTCGGAAATGCCTTTCTTCCCCGGCGCACAGAAGGTCATCGCGCTCGCTAAAAGCGGTGAGATGGGGGATATCCTCGAAGTCGAGGCGGGCTTCCTGCATTCCTCGGATATCGACCGGCAGAAGCCGATCAACTGGAAGCGCATGGCGGATATCAACGGTGATTACGGCTGCATGGGCGATCTCGGCATGCATGTGCTGCATGTGCCGCTGCGCCTTGGCTGGCGTCCGCAAACCCTGCATGCGCAATTGGTCAAGAAGGTCACCGAACGTCCCGACGGCAAGGGCGGGATGCTGCCTTGCACTACCTGGGACAATGCCACGATCAGCTCCCGCGTGCGCACCGGGGATCAGGATTTCCCCATGGTGTTGAAAACCTGGCGCATAGCGCCGGGTGAATCGAATACCTGGTACATTCGCATTCTCGGCATGAGGAAGAGCGCATTCTTCAGCACAAAGTCGCCGCGCCAGTGGCAGTGGATGGATTATAATGGCGGCGCGCAGGCCTGGAGCACCGAGGATCTCGGATATGGTTCGCTGTTTCCGGCAATCACCGGCAAAATCTTCGAATTCGGCTTTGCCGATGCCATACAGCAGATGTGGGCGGCCTTCGTCGATGAGCTTGCCGGAGGAAATGCCAACGGTTTTGGCTGCGCCACGCCGGCGGAGGCGCAGGCACATCATGCGGTGCTGACGGCCGCTCTCAAATCCGGCCGCGAGGATGCCGTCGTTTCGGTCAACTATGACGGAGCGGCAGTCTGATGAAGCGCTCCGAAATCAACGCCGCGCTGCGGCGCGCAAGCGAGACCCTTGAACGCTGGCATTGGTCTCTGCCGGAGTGGGGCTTTTGGTCGGCGTCGGAATTTGCCTCCCATCCGGAGGCATCGGCCTATCTGCGCGCCCATCAGCTTGGTTGGGATGTCACCGATTTCGGCTCCAACCGCTTCGCCGAATGCGGTCTCGTGTTGTTCTGCCTGCGCAACGGCATTGTTGGTGCCGAGGGCGAGCGCACCTATGCCGAAAAGCTGCTTTTCGTCGAGGAGGGTCAGGTGACGCCGACGCATCGGCACGCGGCGAAGATGGAAGACATCATCAATCGCGCTGGCGGCGATCTCGTCATCAAATTCGCCGCTGCCGATGCTGATGGCAATGCGCTGCAGGATGATGTGATGGTTCCGGTGGATGGGCTGCCGCGCCGGCTCGCCGCATGGGAACCGTTGGTTCTTGCGTCCGGCCAGAGCGTGACGATCCGCACCGGGCTTTATCATCGCTTTTACGGCAGGAAAGGGGGCGGGCCTGTGCTTGTCGGCGAGGTCAGCCAGGTCAACGACGACCATAGCGACAACTTCTTTCTTGAGCCGATCGGGCGCTTTGCCGCGATCGAGGAAGATGAGCCGCCGCTCAGGCCCCTGTGGAACGAGGGAGGAGGCTGATGCGATCGGGGGAGGAGGCTCACGGTGGCGACAGTCAGCAGGGCGGCATCGTCTGCGCGGGAAACTTCATCGTCGATCGCGTCCACACCCTGTCTTATTGGCCCGAACAGGGTAATCTTGCCTACATCGTGCATCAGGATTTGGGTGTCGGCGGTGGGGCGGCCAATGTCGTCACCGACCTCGCCTCGCTCGGGTTTTCCGGAAGGCTGGCGGCGGCGGGATGCATCGGTGCTGATCAGGACGGAGAGATCGTCAAGGCCCGCCTTGCGAATGCCGGCATCAATGTCGAGGGACTTCTGGCGCTCGCAGATCGGGTGACGGCTCACACGCATGTCATGAACGTGCCGGGTCAGAACCGCACCTTCTTCTATCATGGCGGCGCCAACGATGCGCTCACAGATACGCTCATCTCGTCTGCGACCTTTGCTAACGCCGGCTATCGGCTGTTCTATCTCGGCTATCTGATGCTATTGCCCGGGCTCGACCAGATCGGCCCAGACGGTCGTTCGGGGGCATCACGCCTGCTGGAAGCCGCTCGCAGCGCGGGGCTCACGACCTGTGTGGATTTCGTGTCGAGCGAAGATCCGGAATTCGCCGCCAAGGTGGGCGTCGCTCTGCCTTTCTGCGATTTTCTGATCATCAACGAGATGGAGGCGGGTCGGGCAACTGGCGTTACCGTTCGCGATGAAAAGGGAGATCTGAGTGAGGCTGGGCTTTTAAGCGCAGGCAAGCGCCTGCTGGCTGCCGGCGTCACCAAAGGTGTCGTCATCCATGCGCCGGAAATCTGTTTCTGGTTTGCGCCGGACACTTTACCGGTCGTAACGCGCTCGCGGCCCGTCGATCCGCACGATATCGTCAGCACCGTCGGCGCGGGAGACGCTTTCTGCGCTGCCGTGCTCTACGGCCTGCATGAAAACTGGCCTGTCGAGCGTATCTGCGCCGTCGCCCACGCTGCGGCTGCGCGTTGCCTTGCGGGCGCGACGGCCACCGATGGCATCCCCAGCATGAGGGTTCTTCTGGAGGATATGGAGGAGATGAATCCGGTATCCGATTAACCTGTTGAACTCGCATCGGGACCAAGCAAGGAGGAAGCAGGCATGAAGCCAAGCGCAACAGCAGCGGCGAACGAGGAGTTGACACGATGACCTTGGTGCAGACATCTCGACTGTCCGGAAAGGTGGCATTGGTCACGGGAGGCGCGAGCGGTATCGGCAAGGCCGTTTGCGAACGCTTTGCAGCGGAAGGCGCGAAGGTCGTCGTGGCCGATCTGGATGGTGAACGATGCGCGGGGGTCGCGAAGGCGATCGGCCCCGATAGCTGGGGCGTGGCGCTCGACGTGACCAGCCAGGAGAGCATCGACGCCGCGGTGGACTTTTCGATAAAGACCGCCGGCAGGATAGACATACTGGTGAACGCCGCAGGCATCTACGATGTCCAATCCATCCTGGAGATATCGCGCGAGCGCACCGCCAGGGTTTTCCAGGTCAATATCGAAGGCGTGATTTTCATGACGCAGGCGGTTGCCCGGCATATGGTGGAGAGAGGCGAAGGCGGGCGCATCATCAATTTCTCGTCTCAGGCCGGCCGCCGCGGCGAGGGACCGGCCGTCGCTTACTGCGCCTCCAAAGCGGCCGTCATCAGCATCACCCAAAGCTGCGCTCTGGAACTGATCCCATACGGGATCAATGTGAACGCCATCGCCCCCGGCGTGGTCGATACGCCGATGTGGGACGTCGTCGATGCGAAACTTGGGAGTCGCGAAGGATTGCAGCCCGGCGAGGTGAAGCGCCGTGTGGCCGCCGCCGTTCCCGCCGGACGATTTGGGGCGGCGGAAGAACAGGCGGCCATGGCTGCCTTTCTGGCCGGGCCGGATGCGGCATACATCGTCGCGCAGTGCTACAATGTCGATGGCGGCAACGTCATGAGCTGATCATTTAGGCAGTGCGCGCCGGACCGGTGCCGGGTGCGCCATTCTTGCAATGTGGGATCATCAGCGAGGAGGAGAGGAATGAAAGCCGTCCGCTTGGAGTCGATCGCATCCATGACCATGCGCAGCGTCGAGAAACCAGTTGCGCGGCCGGGCGAATTACTCGTCAGGGTCCTTGCCGCCGGCATCTGCGGCTCTGATCGCCACATGTACAAGGGCGAGTATCCGACAGCGATTCCGGTCACGATGGGCCATGAATTCTGCGGCATCGTCGAAGTGGTCGGCGAGGAGGTCATCGGTTTTACCGGCGGTGAGCTGGTGACCGCAGACCCGAATATCGCCTGCGGCCGTTGTCATGCCTGCGCGCGCGGGCGGGTGAACCTGTGCGAGGGTTTGACCGCGATCGGCGTGACGCGAGATGGTGGTTTTGCCGAATATGTGGCGGTGCCGTACCGTCAGGCATTCACGCTGCCTGCCGATCTCAATCCCGTGCACGGCGCTTTCTGCGAGCCGCTTGCCTGCTGCCTTCATGCCATCGACAAGGCCGAGATCCGTGCGGGCGAGAGCGTCGCTATCTTGGGCGGAGGCGTCATCGGCCTGCTCATGGTGCAATTGGCCCGCTTGGCTGGAGCAAGCCAGGTGATTTTGATCACGCGGCAGCTCTCGAGACGGCAGACTGCGCTGCAATTGGGCGCGACGCATGCATTCGACCCGACAGCTTCGGACGCGGTCGCCGCCGTTCGAGACGTCACCCATGGCGGCGCGGATGTCGTCATCGAGTGCGCAGGCGTCCCCGAGACCTTGCAGACCGGTCTGCGGATGGCGCGGCGCGGCGGTAACTTCGTGCTTTTCGGAGTAACGCCTAGAGGGGTCGAGGTGCCTGTCCTGCCGTTCGATCTGCTCGTCAACGAAGTCGATATAAGGCCGGCCTATCTCAATCCGTTCACCCATTCGCGGGCGGCCGCATTGGTCGCGAGCGGGGCGTTGGAGCTGGATATACTGGTGACCAAGACCATAGGTCTCGAAGAGGTCGCGGAGGTGGTGGGTAGCGCGCCATTGCCGGGCGAGATCAAGGTCATTGTCCGACCCTAGCTTGGATCATGCCGTGACCATTCCGCCTCAGCCGCGGGCGGGGCCGGTCGAGTCCCTATGGATTAGGGTGACCGGCACTTTCACGACAGCACCCGCGCGCGGTTCGTGCCCCGCGTGGTGTTCCGCGATCAGCGTTTCCAGGCGCTGTGCCGCCCGCTGCCCGACATCGCGGATCGGCTGTGCGACGGTCGTCAGCCGGGGAAAGATGTAGGCTGCCTCCGGCAGGTCGTCGAAACCGATTACCGAATAATCGCCTGGCACGGAACAACCACGATCCAGAACGGCGTGGATTGCCGCAATCGCCGAAATATCGGTCGTGCCGATGATCGCCGTGATCTCCGGGTGCGCCGTCAGCAGATCCCGCGCCAGTGGGTAGGTTGCCGCGAAGCTGTGTTCCTCGGCCATCGTCACGGCGGCCGGCGCGATCCTGTGTTTCGCCATTTCCTCCGAAATACCCCGGAGGCGAAGCTGAACTGGCTGGCTATGGGCCGGCGCGCCGACGATGCCGATCGACCGGTGGCCGAGGTCGATCAGGTGACGCGCCATCAGGCGGCCGCCTTCCTCATGATCGGCCATGATTGCGTCGTCGGCGATGCCGCTCAGCTCGCGATCGATAGCGACGATCGGAATATGGGCATCCCGCAGGGTCTCGAAGTGCTCGATGCTGCCAAAGGCACTTGCTACGATGACGCCATCGACGCGCTGGGCAAGCAGCATGGACATGTAGCGCGCCTCGTGATCCATGTTCTCCGCTGTGCTGCAGATCAGCGTCTGGTAGCCGCGTTGGAATAATTCCTGTTCGATCGTATGGGCCAGGATGCCGAAGAACGGCACGTCGATCGACGGCAGCATCAGCCCGATCATCCGGCTCGGCGCTCCCCGCAGCATGCGCGCGCCCTTGCTCGGCGTATAGTTCAGCGCGCGAATGGCCGCCTCCACACGCTCCCTGAGCTCGGGCGAGGCATAACCGCTATTGTTGAGCACGCGCGATACTGACGAGACCGATGTTCCGGCGAGTTTGGCGATATGTCTGATGCTGGTCGTCACGTGCTCGTATTCTTTCCCGGGGCTTCGGACAGTCATGAGACGAGCTGCGGAAATTCACCCCACGTCGTCATTGACTTAATCATCAGCAGGGCACGGCATCAAGCATAAGACGAGTCAATCAAGGGCTTTCTGCCGCCGATCAGCAGAGACGGTCCGGCGAACCAACAGGATCGTCAATCGATGCTTCAGCAGCCTCCGAACATAGTCCTATTCGGACTTGTCATCCGCAGTCCATTTGAAATGGTCGCCTTCCGCCGTGATATATCCCACGCCAGGGAACGGAAAATGCGGCGCGAAAATCCTCTCATGACTCTTGGCTAGCGTGTTCAGCGTTTTCACACGGTTCTGCTCCGCTTCCGGCTTGTCACCGTCGAACGATATCGCCCAAGTTGGCTTGGCGAGCGAAATGATGGAGCTGTGAACGGTGTCGCCAATATCGAACAGCCTCTCCTTTCCCGAGGTGATCTGGTAGCCGACATGGCCCGGAGTGTGCCCGCTCATGGCCACGGATGCGATACCGGGGAGAACCTCACCGCCAGGTTTGAACGTCTTCACATGGTCCGCGATGACCTTAACCACGTCGGCCAGTTTTTCATTGGCCTTGGCATAGGACCACTCCGCTTCCGACATGCGGATGGTGGCCTTTGGAAAAGCAAGTTTTCCATCGTGAACCAGTCCGCCAACGTGATCCGGATGAGAATGGGTAATCAGGATTTCGTCGACTGCATCCGCGTGATAACCGGCTTTTGCCAGGCTGCCCTGAAGTGCGCCTCCGACACCGGTATCGATCAGGATGAGGTGCTTGTCCGATTTGACCAGCAGGGTGTCGACGCTAAGCGTGACCGTATCGGTCGGTGCACCCGCCGCTTTCAGCAAATCCGCGACCTCGGTTGGGCTATGGTCGAGACCAAATATCTTCCCGTCATTCGGTTGGACAAACTGGGCGTCGTGCAGGGCGACGATGTCGAGCTTGCCCAATTTGAAGGCCTTCGCATCGGGTTGTTGTTGCGGCATCTGCGCGAAGGCAAGTCCTTGGCTCGCGAACACCAGAGCAGCTACTGCCAGCAATTTTGCTGAAATTTTGCGATCCGTCATGCCAGTTCCCCCTTGAGCGAGAATGTCAGTGCATCCTACCCGACTCTTTTGAGCATGTCACAAATCGGTGTTCCACAAGATCTGAAAAGGATCTGAGGGCGAGCTGAAACTTCGCCATTCGACATCCGACTGATATTCCCG
Organism: Rhizobium cerradonense; assembly: GCF_030182455.1. Taxonomy (NCBI): domain Bacteria; kingdom Pseudomonadati; phylum Pseudomonadota; class Alphaproteobacteria; order Hyphomicrobiales; family Rhizobiaceae; genus Rhizobium; species Rhizobium cerradonense. The sequence continues at coordinate 92,185 of NZ_JAQJCK010000006.1, read as the reverse complement.
TGCCACGTCATCCTCTTGGCGTAGAGGTGCGGCTCTTTTCACTGCGCGTCGCCGCTCCAAATATCCACTGGTTGTTCGCTCGGACGACGATCCGAGCCTGTGACCTTGATCAAGGAGGCACCCCATGACTGCGCCGCACCCGTCGAAAACCCGTGTCGGAAACCAGATTCTGCATCCGGAAACCCTGATGCTCAACTACGGCTATGATCCCGAACTCTCCGAGGGGGCCGTGAAGCCGCCTGTCTTCCTGACGTCGACCTTCGTTTTCCAGTCCGCCGAGGACGGCCGCGACTTCTTCGACTATGTTTCAGGTCGGAAGGTGCCGCCGGAAGGAAAGGGCGCGGGCCTCGTCTACTCGCGCTTCAATCATCCCAACAGCGAGATCGTCGAGGATCGTCTCGCGGTTTATGAAGGCACGGAAAGCGGCGCGGTGTTCTCTTCCGGCATGTCGGCCATCTCCACCACTCTGCTTACATTCGTCCGTCCGGGTGACGCCATTCTCCATTCGCAGCCTCTCTACGGCGGTACGGAAACCTTGCTCGCCAAGACGTTTTTCAACCTTGGCGTCTCAGCCGTCGGATTCGCTGACGGTGTCGAGGAAGTTTCCATCAGGGCTGCCGCGGAGCAAGCGATGGCCAAGGGACGCGTTTCCATTATTCTGATCGAGACGCCGGCCAATCCGACCAACAGCCTCGTCGATGTCGCAATGATCCGACGTATCGCGGACGCGATCGGTGAGAAGCAGGGGCACAAACCGATCGTCGTGTGCGACAACACGCTTCTCGGGCCGGTCTTCCAGCGTCCGATCGAACATGGTGCGGACCTCTCGCTTTACTCGCTGACGAAGTATGTCGGAGGCCATTCCGACCTCATTGCGGGCGCCGTACTCGGCAGGAAAGCGATCATCGCCCAAGTAAAGGCGCTCAGGGGTTCGATCGGCACCCAGCTCGATCCCCATTCGTGCTGGATGCTGGGGCGATCTTTGGAGACGCTGCAGATCCGCATGGAACGCGCAAATAGCAATGCAATGGCCGTGGCGGACTTCCTGCGGAACCATGCAAAGGTCGAGCAGATTCACTACTTGGCCTATGCCGATGCGAGCTCGGCCACAGGCCGCACGTTCGCAGCCCAGTGCAGCGGCGCCGGCTCGACGTTCTCCTTCGATATCAAGGGCGGTCAGCCTGCCTCGTTCCGGTTTCTGAACGCGTTGCAGGTCTTCAAACTCGCGGTCAGCCTCGGCGGAACGGAATCGCTGGCTTCCCATCCTGCGACGATGACGCATTCGGGCGTGCCGGCCGACGTGCGCCAACGCATCGGCGTATTGGAATCGACCATCCGCCTTTCGATCGGCATCGAGCATCCCGACGATCTCATCGCCGATCTGGGCCAAGCACTCGATGAAGCCTAATGTCAAGCCCCGGTGCGGGCTCTGGCTGAACGCTATCGATTTGGCGTTTTGCTAAGACATGCGGTCGCCCGCTTCTGGGGCAATCCCGCTCAAGCCGCTCCGTGTGAGCGGCTGGGCCGGTCGATTGACCGACCCAGCAAAGTTTCGATCAATAGTAGCGCCAGCCACCGTGCCAGCGCTCACGATGCACCCAATAACGGCGGCCATCCCAGTAGCCGCGTCCATGGTAATAAACACCGACCCTCGGGCCTCCGGGGGGCACGACAACAACCGTGCCGCCGGTCGCGACGTTCGGACGGCAATGGCCATAGGGGCCTCGATGATACCCCGCGCCGCATCCTTGAGCTGCGTTGGCCGTAGAAACGAGTGCGGTTAGTGTTAACGCTGCTGTGGAAGTCAGGGCAATGACAAGTAACTTTTTCATAATGTCTTCCTCTAATCTCCTCCGAAACGCTCCTTGCGCCCGGAATGTCACCGTAACGCCGATTTCTGCATTTTTTTGTCCGAGCTGAAAATTTTTTCGGAATGCTGCCGCAGGCAAGTCCGCTGTTTGATCAGGGGTGGAAGCTCCAGCAAAATCTCGCTCGGTGCGCCGGTGTGTCAGCCGCGCCGCGCCGCCTCGATCGCTGCGACGTCGATCTTCTTCATGGTCATCATCGCATCGAAAGCACGCTTTGCTTCATCACCGCCTATCACGAGCGCTTCCATCAAGACGCGCGGCGTGATCTGCCAGGACACTCCCCACTTGTCTTTGCACCAGCCACACTCACTTTCCTGGCCGCCATTGCCGACGATGGCGTTCCAATAGCGGTCGGTTTCTTCCTGATCGTCCGTTGCGATCTGAAATGAGAAGGCTTCGTTGTGTTTGAACGTGGAGCCGCCGTTCAGGCCGATGCAAGGGACACCCGCAACGGTGAATTCAACCACCAGGACGTCTCCCTGCTTACCCTCCGGATAGTTTCCAGGGGCACGAATGATGGCACCCACTGAACTGTCGGGAAAAGTCTCAGCATAGAAGCGGGCGGCAGCCTCCGCGTCTTTGTCGTACCAAAGGCAGATCGTGTTCTTTGCCGTTGCCATTGCGTAACTCCTTTCGCTGTTCGTTTTTCATTCCCGCTGAGAGCTGAAATAAGAGGCGAACCGTGTTTCTCCAGCCCACATGAGGCATTTTACGCGCCTAAGATGTCCGCTTTGGAATCCAAACGGTCCGGCGTTTCCGACGTAAGCGATCCCGACAAGGATCAATTGATGTCGTCAGGAATAAAGCCGCCGGTCTGGCGTTTCCACAAACGGGCAAACAGCCCGTCCTGTGCGACCAGTTCGTCCGGCCTGCCTTCTTCTATGATGCTTCCCTGATCGAGCACGACGATGCGATCCATCCTAGCAATGGTTGAGAGGCGGTGTGCGATGGCGATCACCGTCTTTCCCTCCATCACCAGGTTGAGCTTTTCCTGGATGGCGGCTTCGGATTCGCTATCGAGGGCGGAGGTCGCCTCATCCAGCACCAGGATCGGCGCGTCCTTCAGCAGAACGCGCGCGATGGCGACACGTTGGCGCTGGCCGCCAGAAAGCTTGATGCCGCGGTCGCCGACGAAGGCATCGTAACCCTTGCGGCCTTCGCCGTCGGCGAGATCGGCAATGAAGGCATCGGCACTTGCCATCGTTGCGACGTGTTCAATCTCGTCCTGCGTCGCCTCCGGCCGGCCGTAACGGATATTGTCGCCGACCGAACGATGCAGCAGCGCGACGTCCTGCGCGATGACCCCGATGTTGCGGCGAAGGCTTGCCTGCGTCACCATGCGGGTGTCCTGTCCGTCGATCAGGATCGTACCGTCCGCGATGTCGTAGAAGCGCAATAGTAGACTTACGAGCGTCGTCTTGCCGGCTCCGGAAAGGCCGACCAGGCCAACCTTCTCGCCGGCCCGGACCGTCAGCGACAGCTCATTGATCACTTGCTTGCCGGACTTATACGCGAAGCGAACGTCTTCGAAACGGATTTCCCCGCGGCTGACGTTCAGCTCGGTAGCGTCTGGTCGATCGATTATGGTCGGCGGCGTCGTCATCACCGGCATGGCGTCCTTGATGGTGCCTATCGCCTGGAAGATCTGCTGGCCCATCTGCAAAAAGGTGAAGGTATGCCCGGACAGCCGTTGGAGGATGTAGACCGCCGCGACGAACTGCCCGACCGTTAGAAAGCCGTTGACGAGGCCGGAAAAACCGATCGAAATCATGGTCAACCAGAGGGCCATGTTGAGTGCCACAACGGTGAGTTCCGCTGTTCGGTAGATGCGTTGTTCCTTGTGTTGCATCCAGACGGCCTTTTGAAGGATGCGGCGGATGGCGCCAGCCTCACTGTCTTCGGCCGCGAACTGTTTGATCATCTGCATGTTGCTGTAGAGATCGGTGATGGCGCCGGAGACGAGGCTACGCTGCTTGGCCGATCGACGCGAGCGTTCCGCAAAGGTTGGCACCAGTCTGACAGCGAACACAACGTTCAGTGCAATCCATATGAGGACCGGTAGCGCGAGCTGCCAGGACAGGGCACTCAGCAAGATCGTCGAGCCGACCATTTGAAAAAGGAAGCGCGGCACCGTTTGGAAGGCGGCAATGATCTGCTGCTGGACCGCCGACGCCACCTGCGACAGTCGCGAGGCGACCTGGCCGGCAAAAAGGTCGTGAAAAAAGGCAAGATCCTGCCGCTCCACCGCCTTGTGACCCTGCCATTGAATGGCGGCAGGCATGGCGACATTGAGCGTATGCGAGTTAAGCGTGTTCAAAAGGAAGGAAGCGACAGGCATGCCCGGAAAGATGAGCAGGCCGAGGACGGTAAGCAGTGGCCATTCGCCGTGCAGAAACGCGACAGCGCCCATATGCGTCACACCGTCAACGATGACCGAAAGCCCCCAGACAATCGTCAGGTTGATAGCCTCGACCGCTATGGAGGCGAGCGCCAGGCCGATCAGAACCCCGCGGAACATCGAGATGAAATGCGGAAGCACGGCCACAGGCCCTTTGGAGGGCAGAGGCCGGTAGGGGATGTCGAGCGGCCGGATCAGTTTTTCGAAGGGACGGTAGATCGCATCTGAAATCGACATGGGCCACTCGGGTCAAAAATCGGAAGGAGGGCGAGGGAGTCAGCTACGCGGACCGCATAGGACCACCTTCCGGATGCAATCTCAATTAGAAATTCTGATGGGTGTAAGTAACGGGAGGTTTGCTGCCGTGACGCCGAAGATCGGCGCAACCGAAGCCTTCGGGGCACGCTGCGGCATGCGGTTGGAACAAGATCCGCTTCTGACCATTTGATGTTCCATGAAAGTCTATGCTGTGATCGCCGTTCTCACGCTCACGCCTTCATTCGGCGGCGCAGCCGTGCAAGCCCTCGGTCCTGAAACGATCAACACAGCGTCCCTTACCTCTGTCGCGCCAAAGCATACCGCCAAGGCGTCCAAGGAGCCGGATCCCGCGATCATCCGCCTCCAGGTGCTGCTCGACCGAGCGGGGTCGTCTCCCGGCGTGATCGACGGCTTCTATGGAAAGAATGTCAGCCACGCCATAGCGGGCTTCGAGGCGATGAACCATCTTCCCATCGACGGAAAGCTTGATCCCGACGTGATCGCACGTCTTGAGACCGACGCATCGATCACCCAAAGTTATCTCGTCACGCCAGAGGATGCCACTGGACTTGTCGACCACATTCCCGATGACTACGGTGAAAAAGCGAAGATGGAGAGCATGGGGTATACCAGCGTGGCGGAGCGGCTGTCGGAGCGGTTCCATATGGATATCGACCTGCTGAACAAGCTCAATCCGGGCTCGGACTTTGCTCCTGGCAAGACGGTTTTGGTCATGGCGCCGGGTTCGCCAAGGGAAGGCCGCGTCAAGCGCATCGAGATCAACAAAAAGACCAGCCAAGTCCTGGCCTATGATCAAAGCGGCGCGCTGCTTGCGGTCTATCCAGCGACCATCGGCAGCCAGGATAATCCTTCGCCGTCAGGGACCCATAAGGTAAAGGGCGTCGCAAGGATGCCGGTCTATCGGTACAATCCGAAACTCAACTTCAAGCAGGGCAGGAATACGAAGATTCTGACCATACCCAAGGGCCCGAATGGGCCGGTCGGCAGCGTATGGATCGATCTCGACAAGCCCACATACGGAATTCATGGAACGCCCGATCCGGAGTTCATCGACAAGGGGCAGTCGCACGGATGCGTGCGCCTTACCAACTGGGACGCCGAGGAACTGGCCGGCATGGTCAAGCCCGGCGTCGTCGTCCACTTCGCCAATTGACGTCGATTCCCATGCGCCCGTCGAGGTAGCGATGCGTGACGCTCGTCAGGCAAGTTTGAACACGCCCGCGGGTTTTGAAACCCCGCGCAACTTGAAGTCTCCCAATTGATCGCATGCAAGGCCGCAGGCAGTTGCGAAGCTTTCGGACAGTAGGAGATGTTCCTGCAGTTCATCGCAGAGTTTTTCGAGCCTGGATGTCTCATTGACCGCTGGCCCAATCACCGTGAAATCCAGCCGTCCACGCGCTCCGATATTGCCGTAAAAAACCTCGCCGAGATGCAAGACGATATCGATGTCGACAGGCGGGCCGGATCGGCGGAGATCGTCATTGTTCAGAGCGGCATTCGCCATAAGCATGTGCCGGGCGGACGCGACAGCGTTCCGGCAGGCTTCCTTCGGGCAATCGATATCGGCCGGGAAGATCGCAAGGACGCTGTCTCCCATGAACTTCAGGATCTCGCCATTGTGTTCCTCGACATTCCGCCCGACCAGTTCGAAACGTTGGTTGAGCATGGCGACGATCTCGTCGCGCGAATGCGATTCCGTCAGGGCGGTGAAGTTGCTGAGATCAGCCAAGAGGATTGCGGCGTAAAGCGCGCCGCCAGCGCCCCTTTGCGTCTCGCCGCCCAGGATATGCACGCTCGTTCTTGCGCCGGTATAGACGGCCAGCATGTCGGTCGCCGTCTTGGTCGCGGCCATGCGGTAGCATGCCAGTCCGAGGCTTGGCAGCAGCGCCTTCAAAGTTTCAAGATGTGCATCGGAGAAGCCGGTGGGACAATCGGTGGTCACGGAGAGGGCCATGCCGCGCAGAGCAACTTCTGTCGGAAAGGACACAAGGTTGACGACGTGGTCGGTCCCGCCTTTTTGCTGGAGCTCGGCCAAGTCAGGGTAGAGATCAACACCGTCTCCCCGCGCGATTTGCCATCTGCCGAAGAGCAGGCCGTTTTCCAGCAGATAAAAGATCGGCGTATGCGTGAAGCTCTCCTCACTGACGCTCTCATATTCGGCATTCTCAGTGACGGCCTCCGCACCTCTGGTAAATCTCGCCGAAACTCCACGGTAAACCGGATGGATGGAAGGCATTGCGATGCTCGCCTGCCATATCGGCAAGCCGTCTGCGATCAGCCGCCGGCATAGTCCGGCGACGAGCTGACCGATGTCGTTGCCGGCCATGCCCTGTTCGATCAGCCATTCGACGTGGTCTTGAATGTTATGTCTCCCCGATAAACCGTCTCATGGCGAACCCGCGCCGTCCGAAGGAGCCGGCGCGGGTTCGCTGTTTCGTATTATGCAGATGCTTTTTCGGCGGCTTCTCTCGGTATCCGGAACCACGTCACGTAAAGGGCGGGCAGGAACAGCAGCGTCAAGACAGTACCGACCACGATGCCGCCCATCATGGCGTAGGCCATCGGTCCCCAGAACACTTCCCGCGAGATGGGGATCAAGGCCAGGGTGGCGGCGGCCGCTGTCAGCATGATCGGCCGCATACGGTGTTCGGTTGCCTCCATCACCGCATGCCAGGCACTCACTCCCGATTTTCTGAGATCCTCGATCTGTACGACGAGAATGACGGAGTTTCGGATCAGGATGCCAATTAGCGCCAGCACGCCCAATATCGCCACGAAGCCGAGCGGCGCATTGCTCATCAGTAGAGCGGCGACCACGCCGATGAGGGCGGTGGGGGCGACCGCAAAGACCAGGAACAGGCGGCTGAAGCTCTGCAACTGGATCATCAGGATTGTCGCCATGACGAAAATCATCATCGGTGCGACAGCGGCGATCGGGCCCTGTGCCTTGGCGCTTTCCTCGACGGCACCGCCGACGACGACCGAGTAACCGACTGGCAGCGTCTTCTTGAATTGCTCGACCTTCTCGTCGAGTTGCTGGACGACGGTCGCCGGCTGGATGTCGCCGGTCACGCCAGCCTTGATCGTGATCGTCGGGATACGCGCGCGGCGCCAGATGGTCGGCTGCTCCAACTCGTAGCGGAAGGTCGCAACGGCTGACAGAGGAACCGCCTTGCCGTTCGAGGCCGGCAATTGCAGGTTCTGGAGCGTTTCGATGGAGCCGCGTTCTGCCGTCTGGGCTCGTCCGATCACATCGATCAGGTAGATGTCATCGCGGATTTGGGTGCTGCTCGATCCTTCGACAATGCCGTTGAGTGCAGTGGCGATGTCTTCGGAGGAGACGCCGAGTTGGCGTGCCTTGTCTTGCAGGACGTCAACCTTGACGACGCGGGCCGGCTCGTTCCAATCGAAGTTGATGCCGTTGAGCGACGGGTTGTCACCCATGATGCCCGCAAAGTCCTGCGCTATGCTGCGGACCTTTTGGATGTCTGGGCCGCTGATCCTGTATTGAACAGGCTTGCCGACCGGCGGACCGATATCCAGCAGCTTTACGAAAGCGTCCGTTCCGGGGAAGGTCTTCTTGAGATAGTCTTGAAGCTCGTCCCGCACCTTGTCGCGCACATCCATTCCCTTCGTGACGATAACTGTCTGACCGAAGGTCACGTCGGGCGTCTGCACGTCGAAGGAGAGGATGAAGCGGGGCGCACCCTGGCCGATATAGCTGGACCAGTGATCAACGCTCGGATTGTTTGCGAGCATCTCCCGTTCGAACTGAGCCATCTGCCGGTTCGTTTCGGTGATCGAGCTGTTGTGCGGCAGGTTCCAGTCGACGATCAGTTCCGGACGGTCCGAAGACGGGAAGAACTGCTGCTGAACATAGCCCATGCCGAAGAGGGAAGACCCAAAGGCAACGATGGTGAGAGCGATGGTCGCCCAGCGGAACCGCATCGCGACCCCGAGAACGCGCGAGAACAGCGAACCGAACCAGCCCTTCTTCTCGTGATGTTTCTTCATGCTTTTCGGCAGGATCGTCACCCCGAGCAGCGGGGTGAAAAGAACCGCGACGATCCAGGAGACGAGCAGCGATACAGCGATCACGACGAAGAGGGTAAAGGTGAACTCGCCGGCGGCACTGTCGTTAAGGCCGATCGGAATGAAGCCCGCGACGGTGACGAGCGTGCCGGTCAGCATGGGGAAGGCGGTCGAGGTGTAAACATAGGTCGCCGCCTTGCGCAGATCGTCGCCGACCTCCAGGCGCGCCACCATCATTTCGACGGCGATCATGGCGTCGTCGACCAGCAGGCCGAGCGCGATAATCAGGGCGCCGAGCGAGATGCGCTGCAGCGAGATGCCCGAATAGCTCATCACCACGAATGTAATGGCAAGGACGAGCGGAATGGAGATTGCAACGACCAGGCCTGCTCTCAGGCCGAGGCTGATGAAGCTGATCGCAAGCACGATAGCGATCGCTTCGAAAAGAGCGCGCGTGAAGCCGGAAACAGCCTCGTCGACCACGGCCGGCTGATCGGAAACCTGATGAACATCGACACCCACCGGCAGAACGCCGACGATCTCGTCAACCTTCTTTTCCAGAGCCTTTCCGAACTCCAGCAGATTGGCGCCCTGCTTCATGCCGATCGCGACGCCAATGGCCGGCTGGCCATTGAAGCGGAAAAGCGCTGATGGAGGATCGACATAGCCGCGCTTGATCGTCGCGACGTCGGTCAGCGGAAAGAAGCGGTCGTTGACCCTGAGATTGATCGACCGCAGGCTATCCTCCGATCTGAACTGGCCGCCTACTCGAAGCGCGATGCGCTCGGGCCCGGCTTCCACGAAGCCGGATTGCGTGACGGCGTTTTGTGCCTGCAGCGTGGAGATGATGGACTGGCGATCGATGCCGAGTGCTGCGATCTTGCGGGTGGAGAATTCGAGATAAACCGCTTCGTCCTGCGCGCCGATGATATCGACCTTGCCGACGTTCGGAACCGTGAGAATTCTGGCGCGCGCATCCTCCACGAGATCGCGAAGCTGTCTCTGGGAGAGACCGTCGCTGGTAAAGGCAAAGATGTTTCCGTAGACGTCGCCGAAGCGATCGTTGAAGAACGGACCCACCACGCCCGACGGGAAATCGCCCTTGATGTCTGCGATCATGTTACGGACGCGAACCCAGGTGCTTTCCACATTCTTGGCTTTTGTCGTCGGAAGCAGATTGACAAAAATGGTCGTCTGCCCGGCAACGGTTTGGCTGCGGGTATAGTCAAGGGACTCGAGTTCTTCGAGCTTCTTCTCGATACGGTCGGTCACCTGCTTGGTGACTTCCTCAGCGGAGGCACCCGGCCATTGCGCCTGGATGACCATGGTCTTGATGGTGAAGGACGGGTCTTCTTCGCGGCCGAGTCCCATATAGGAAAACACGCCGGCGAGAATGAAGACGATCATGAAATACCAGACCATCGAACGGTGTTCGAGCGCCCAGTCGGAGAGGTTGAAGGTCTTCAAAGTTGATTCTCCTGCGTGAGTTTGACCCTCTGGCCTTCGGTCAGGTGATGGACGCCGGCTATCGCGACGCGATCGCCTATATTGAGGCCGCCGACGATCCGCACCCTGTCCGGATCGCTGAAGGCGCTATCCAGAGTTACCGGCTTGCGGAATACCGTCGCTTTCTCGGGATCGATCACCCAGACGCCCGGCTGGCCGTCTTTGTCCAAAATGGCGGTTGATGGGAGAGACGTGGTCGGCGCGCTGTCGACGACAGCACTTGCCGTGATGATCGAGCCCAGGCGAAAAGCGTCCGGCGGGTTGGTAAGCGTTATCTTCGTTCGCCTGGTCCGTGTGGTCGCCTCTGCTTCAGGCGCGATCTCACGCACGATGCCCGTGACCCTTATGGTCGGATCAAGCTGCAGGGCGATCTCGAACGGCGAACCCGGCTTCAGACCGTCAAGGCTTGCTTCCGGAATGTCGATGACAGCTTCGCGAACATCCGGGCGCGCGATGGTCGCTACGGTCTGCCCCGCCGAGACGACCTGGCCGACTTCCGCCGACGTCGCGGTGACGACGCCATCGAACTCCGCTTTCAATTGAGCGTAGCCTAGCTGTTCTTCTGCCTTCGCCAGATTGGCTTGCGCCTTGGCGACGGAGGCAATGGCCGATTTTTGCGCCTGCTCGGCGCTTTCGAGGGCGGCTTCACTGCCAGATCGGGATTCGGCAAGCGCGCGCTGGCGCTCTTCCGACGCCGACGCGTTGGTCAATTGCGCCTGGCTGTTTGAAAGATCGGCGCGGCTGCTTCGGACTGCAAGTTCGAGAGAAAGGGGATCGATGGCGGCGACCACCTGCCCCTTTGTAACGAGGTCGCCGACATTGACGTCGCGCGCTACGACCCGGCCCAGGACACGAAAGCCCAGTTGGGTTTCGATTCTGGGTTCGATCGTGCCGGGCAGGTGCAGGCTGACCACCGGCTCTGGTTTGATAACGGTCGACAAAACCGGCCGCACCTTCTCTTCGGTGTCTGCGGACTTCACCTCGCAGGACGTCAGCATCGATGTGGCCAGCAGCAGCGATGCTGCAATTAAAGAGTTTCTCATTTCGCGGCCTCTTGGGAATGGTCGACATGCTGACCGGGGCGCAGGAATTTGCCGCCTTCGGCAACCACGATTTCATGTGGCTTGAGGCCGGCGCTGACCGCGAACTGTCCGGTGTCATATTCTGCGACTTGAACTTTGCGTAAGGAGACTTCGCTCGTGGTGGGGTCGACGACCCATACCGCCGGCTGTCCACCCGCCGACGCCATGGCGCCCCACGGAAGGACGATTGCCTCTGCCGAGGGCATGCTGAATGTCCCGGTGACAGCCGCTCCGAGCGGCATGCTGGCGCCATCTTCCAGCCCGACCTTGACCTTTATCGTGCCGGTGGCGGCATCGATCGTCGGCGATATTTCCCGCACTGCGGCGGATACCCGCTTGGAAGCGTTGGAGATCAGAGCGACCTCAACCTGCTTGTCGGGCTGGTCCTTGAGAAACAGGGACTCAAAGACATTGAAGACGGCATCGCGGGGCCCGTCATGGGCGAGCGTGAATACCGACTGCACAGCCTGCGCCACTTGGCCGACCTCGGCATTGCGCTCCGTGATGACCCCGTCCGCGTCGGCGCGAAGTTCCGTGTAGGAAAGGGCATCCTTGGCGGTTTCAAGCTGGGCCTTGGCGACCTCCTCGGTCCCCTGAGCCGTCAGAAGCGTCTCACGGGCGGAGTCGTAGGCGGCACGGGTCGTGACTTGGTTTTTGAAGAGGCTTTCCTGGCGCGCGGCCGCCAACTGTGCTTGCGTGAGCTGTGCTTCCGCTGCCTGAAGGCTGGCCGTCGCCACGTCGACGTCTGCCCGCTGCTCTTCGGGATCTATCTTTGCTAGCAGATCGCCCGCTTTGACCTTCGCTCCGACATCGACGTTTCGCTCGATGATCCTTCCGCTGACGCGGAACGAAAGCTCCGATTCAATCCGGGCCTTTACTTCGCCGGTAACGGTCGTCCTTGCCGTCGGTTTGCTGAGCATTGCCTCAACGGTTCTGACACTCTGCGGCGCTTGTGTCGCGTGCTTTTCGTTCTGATCGCACGAGGACAGCGCAAGCGTCAGCGCGAGCCCCATAATGATTGCTAACTTATCCATTTCATCCCCTCGATGGCGGAATTCATGATGATGTTTCCGCCAAATAATATTGACTGACTGATTAGTCAATGAAATAAATGATGACTGTGAAGCTGATTGTGTCGGAATATCCCGAGACAAGGAGGACGTGAGATGTCGGTAGCAAAACAAGCGGGGCTGCGGGCGCAGCGCAAAGCGCAACGGCCCGGGGAAATCCTCGATGCGGCCTTCGAGGAATTCGTCGAACGCGGCTATGTGGCGACACGCGTCGAGGACATCGCCAGTCGCGTTGGCGTGACGAAGGGGACGATTTATTTCTATTTCGAGACGAAGGAACGGCTGTTCGAGGAGGTGATCCGCCGCATCTCCGTTTCATTCGTCGATGTCAGCGCCAAAGCAAAGACGCTGAGCGGGCCTTACTCGCAAAGGATCAGGACCTTCCTCCGGCTGGTTTATGATCGCCTCGTGACGGACCGGAATACGAGGGAACTCATGCGCTTTGTCATCGCGGAAGGGTCACGGTTTCCGCAGGTCGTGGATCGCCATCATGAGGAATTCATCGTCCCGCTTATGGACGCGACGCAGAAGCTCTTTGAAGAGGGGGTTGCTGCCGGTGAACTGCGAGATGCGCCGGCGATCAAGATTCCGGATACGGTGATAGGAGCCGCCGTGATGTTATGCGTCTCGCAGATGATCTTCGCAGATCGCAAACCGCAGGACGTCGAGGCGTTTTTCGAAGCGCATGTCGATCTCATTCTTCGCGGATTGATAACGAAGAACTGAGTTGGCGGGCCATCCATGGCATCGCCGCCGATGCTTGCGGAAGCTTGTTTTCAAGACGCTTTCAGCAGATGCGTGAAATCGCCCTTGCGTGCAAGGACATCAGCCAGGGAATAGCGATCGAGGGTTGTCAGAAAAGATTGCAATGCCTCGTCCAACACGCTGGTCAGACCGCAGGCGGGCGCGATGATGCACGAGCCGCAGCCGACCAGATCAAAGTCGTCTTCCGTGTGGCGGACCAGTGCGCCGACATTGATTTCGGCGGGCGGCTTCGCCAGACGTATGCCGCCATGACGTCCGCGCACGCTCTCAAGATAGCCGGCATTCACCAGATCGTTGACGACTTTCATCAGGTGGTTCTGCGAGATGGCATAGGCCCGGGCGATATCGGCGATCGAGGATAACCTCTCCGGTTCCCTGCCAAGATAAAGCATCACGCGCATGGCGTAGTCAGTGTAGCGCGTCATTCGCATCTGCATATCTCCAAATGATGTATTCTTGTTGCATGTTTTCCTGCCAAGGTATAGATGCATTCTGGATGCATGATTGGAGTTGGGCAATGGCGGGGTTAACGCTTGATGGCTGGGGGCAAAGTCACCTCATTGACGCGTTTTACGCCCGTGTCCCCGGTCGACACGAGGTTTGGCCCGATCTTCAAGGAAATGTCGCCGATCGATGCTCAGCCGCCGATGGCGGCCGATCGCACGTCTTCAGCTTCCCCCGAAATTATTCGATTCATTAGGAGATATCGATGAAACAACCCCTCAGCACGCAGACCATTGCGCTGGTCAAGGCCACCGTTCCCGCGCTCGAAGCCCACGGTCTCGAGATCGTGCGGGAGATGTACGCACGCATGTTCCAGAACCCGGAAATTCGGGATCTGTTCAACCAGTCGCATCACGGTGATGCCGGGTCGCAGCCGCGCGCCCTGACCGGAGCAATCCTCGCCTATGCCAGCAATATCGACAATCTGGGCGCGCTTGCGCCTGCCGTCGAGAGGATCGCGCAGAAGCATGTCGGGCTTCAAATTCTTCCCCAACATTACCCCTATGTCGCGGACGCCCTGCTCGGCGCCATCAAGGCCGTCCTGGGCGATGCCGCGACCGATGATATCCTCGCCGCATGGGGAGAAGCCTACTGGTTCCTTGCTCATATTCTGATTGCGCGTGAGGAGCGCATCTACACTGAACAGAAGGAAATTGCCGGCGGCTGGAACGGTTGGCGGGATTTCCGTGTCGAGAAGGTGATCCGCGAAAGCAGCGTCATCAAGTCGTTCATCTTGCGGCCGGTCGACGGCGGCAGCGTCATGAACCACAAGCCCGGGCAATACCTCACCTTTTGGTTTGATATCCCCGGCCATCCTCCGGTCAAACGTAATTATTCGATTTCGGCGGCACCGAATGGCGAAACCTATCGCATCTCGGTGAAGCGGGAGCCTCTTGGTCTCGCGTCGGGATGGCTCCATGACGAGGCCGTGGCGGGAACGATCCTTAGGGTTGCCGCGCCCGCGGGCGAATTCTTCCTCGCCGATCATCCCGAACGCCCGGTGGTGCTGCTTTCGGGCGGCGTGGGTCTTACGCCGATGGTGGCAATGCTGGAGGCATTGGTCGCCCGCGGCAACCAGGTGCCGGTCCACTATATCCACGGCACGCATGATCGCGAGACGCATGCGATGCGCGACCATGTCCGCACGCTTGCGGCTGCGGACAAGGCGGTACGCGTTACCGATTTCCATCAGACGCCGCTTGCCGATGAAACCGAGGACCGGGATTATGATGTGGCAGGCATTATTACCGACGACTGGCTGATCTCGAATACGCCCGTCGCCGAGGCGGACTATTATATCTGCGGGCCTCGCCTTTTCTTGCGCGCAGCGGTTACGGCGCTATCGCTTGCAGGTGTGCCGTCGAGCCGCATTCACTATGAGTTCTTCGGTCCGGCCGACGAGCTGCTCGCGGCTTGAGGGAATTGTTCAGGTAGAAGCCGTTCTGCGAAGGGAGCCGGTGGCTCCCTTCGCGTTCGAATTTTTGGCTACAACGTGCGCGTTCGCCCGAAGGAACGAAGCAGAAGATTGACGGAGACGGCGACCTTGTCGATGTCGCGGATGTCCTGTGAATATTGACCGGTGTAGAGCTTCACGATCATTTTGTCGCGATCGGATTCGCTGAGTTCGAAATGCAGATGAAGATAGTAAGCTTGCCGATCGCCGCCGCGGGCTATGCTTCTTCGCCGCTGAGTGACCTGTTTGAGTTCCGATCTGAATGGCGTAAAGCCATCAAACTTCAGCATGACGGATCGAGACTGAAACTGGGTTTCAACCGGCACTGCGACGACTGCCTTGTCCAGTGCGAGGCTGACGACCTGGCCAGGAATACCGTCGACCGTAGCAGTCTCTTCAAGTTTGAACGCGTGAAACAATCGCCGGGGTTTTTCAAAGCAGATGAGGGAGGCGATGATCATAACGATAATATTGATACCTGCCCACAAGGCTGCGATCGGCGAAAACAGTCCTTGAACATTGGTCGTCTCCGGCACAATGTTGATCAGCAGGCCGGCGGCGGTGATCGCGACCAGGCTGGCGATACAGATAAAAGTGTATCTATCGAACTGGTTTTCCTCATTGCCGCTTCCCTTCGGCGTCACCCTGAACGGCTTGCCGAACGGGCGGATCACGCTGGAAACGACAGTCGGCAGCATTCGGAACGTTGCAAATGTACCGACCGCACTTGAAATTATAGGCAGGTAGCGCGTCGGCGTTATCCATAGCATGAGCAGGAAATAGGCCGTCAGCAGCGGTATCTGATAGGAAACGTAGTCGGCAATATCGGTGAAATAAAGCGGCAGCAGCCCGAACCAGAGATAGACGATCGGGACGATCAATATCATGAAGCGAACCAGATATTGCACCAGCCACGACGCCGGCAGGAACATGATCCGTTGAAAGAGCGACAATCCCGGGCCGCGCAGCGGACCGTTATGCAGATACAGCGTCTGAATGCCGCCCTGGCACCACCGCTCGCGCTGTACGAAATAGCCGGTTAGATTCTCGGCCGCCAGACCCATCGACAGCCGCTCGTTCAAGTAGCGTGTCTTGTAGCCCACGTTGAGCATAGACAGCGTGGTCAGCAAATCCTCCGTGATGGACTCCGTTGGAAAGCCACCAATTGCGTCAATCGCTTTGCGGCGGGCGATTGAACACGAGCCGCAGCAAAAACTGACATCCCACACGTCTCTGCTAGGAGCGATCTCGTCGAAAAACAGGCGCTGCTCATCCGGCCAGATATTCTCCAGCCCGAGGTTCGACTGCACCGGATCGGCATTGAAAAAATGTTGCGGCGTTTGAACGATGCCGATGCTTTCATCGGAAAAGAAAGGCAGCGTTCGACGCAGAAAATGCCGGTAAGGCACAAAATCCGCGTCGAAAACCGCGACGAAATCGCCCGAACTGACCTTCAGCCCGTTGTTCATATTGCCCGCTTTGGCGTGCGAATTATCGCCACGCGTGACATGAATTGCGTTCTTTTCTTCGCAAAACCTCTTGAGCCAGTCTCGGCGCTGGTCGTCGAGCACGTATACCCTGAGCTTGTCGGCCGGGTAATCGAGCGACAACGCACCGACGATGGTTCTTTCGAGCACGTCGAGCGGTTCGTTATAGGTGGGAATGAAGACGTCCACCGTCGGCAGCTCTCGCTGGTCACGGGCAAAGAAGACACGCGCCAGCTTGTCTGCTTCGGCACTCCGATCGACATAACGGCTCATCAGCACGAGAAAAAGTACAACCTCGGTAAAGGCCAACATCTCCACGAGGAAGACAAACCATACCCAATAGAAATTGAGGCCGTCATAGGGGTAGGGAAGAACGGTTTCCGTCAGCCGCCAAAGGATGTAGCGCAATGCGATGGCTGCAACGAGCGCGCAGGTAACTGCCCGCGTCCAGGTATGGTGACGCGACCAATTGAATGGCCCTAAGAGAAAGAGGGCCAGAACCAGAAAGGTCGGAGCCAGCGCTAGAAGATACTGAACCACAGGTTTTTAACCCAATTCGTCAAGCCAATCCCGTGTTTGGGAAACCGTACCTGCACCGTTCGCCCGACCTGACAGAAATTCGCGAAGTCGTCGTTCATAAAGGACGGCTCGAGGCGAACCCGAATGCGGGCATTACGCTGTGACGATGCTGGCAGACTGGCCGCAAAGGAATCGCTCTCGACAGCCGCCGAACTGCCTTTTACGGAAACGACCGTGCCATCGAAGACATCGGTGCGGCCGAACAGTCGCACCTGCGCGGTAAGTCCAGGATAAATCTCGTCATAGTCGACCTCGGGAACAAGGATATCGACAAATAGCTCTCGGCAGTCGAGTAGGCGCATCAATTCGTTGTTGAGCACGACATTGGAGCCGTTGACGATGGTCCTGCTCCAAATCACACCATCGAATGGTGCTGTTGCGGTTGCGGATTCAAGGTTGCCCACGCGGTTGCGTTCTTCGATCAACTGCTTTTCGACTTCGGCGGCGCGTGTCTCGTTTTCCGCTATGCGTGAGTCCAAGTCACCGATGCGAACAATAACGTCGTCCTGGCGTTGTCGCGAATAGGGCACATCATTCTGCCCGTCGCCGAACACGAAGATGCCCTGGCGAATGGCATCGAGCCTCTGCTCCAACTGATCGACGGTCAAATTGCTGATTTCGACCTCACCGCCGGTCGCAGCTCCGGCGGCACGCGCGGCATCGACCATCCTCTGCGTGAGAATACCTTTTGACTCCAGGTCCATCCGGCGGCTTAGGTCGACCTGCGCGGCAAGATCCTGGGCCTGGGAGACCTCGACTTTCTTTCTCAGGATCTCCACTTCCCGTTCCAGATTGGAAATTGTGGCCTGCTTGAAAATTTCCAACCGTTTGGATAGCTGCTCGCGAAGTCCGGAAAGCTCGTCCCGCTCCTTCTTCAGCGCCACTACACGGTCGCGCGCCGTGTTGCGGTCTGCTTCCAGCGAAGCAAGGATTGCACGATTGACGCGTGGGTTTTTGATATCTGCAAGTGTCTGACCCTCTTTGACAGGGGTACCAACCTTCGCAGGCTCTCCTTCAATCACACCGTCAATAGGGGAATTGACGACAGCGAAGCGGGCATTGACCGTGCCGTCACGGCTCGTAAAGCCGGTGATTGCCGGTAGCGAGACGATAACAGCGATCGCCAGCAGCAGCAGTCCGACACTGATACGTGTAATGCGATGATTTAAGATCATGTTGCCAAACGAAGAAACCGCGTTGAGAGCCCTGCGCGTCGCCGAATCATTTTCGACAACAATTACAACTAAATCTTGCGTAATTTAGCGTAACGAAAATTAGCAGGCAAGTGACGGTCGCAAAATATGGATAACGAAAAGCGGGTGCGGCGCGCGTGCATCAGTTGAACGTTGACGCGTCCTTTATTGCAAGGAAGCCGGCTACGATCGGACATTTTGATGGAAGATGTGGTACAGGAGCAGCCTAAGCCGTTTTGAGGATCTCCGCGCGATCCCTCAGATATGTCATCGTGTCGGAAAATGGCATGGCTTTGCCGAAGAGGTAGCCCTGTCCGATATCGCATCCTGCGCGTAGGAAATATGCCAATTGGGTATTGTCCTCGATGCCTTCGACGGTCGTCTTCACATCCAGGCCTTGGCTCATCATGAGCAGCGCTTGAACAATTTTCTCATGGCGGTCGTCGTGCTCGCGGGCGGATCTGACGAAGCTTTTGTCAATTTTGATCTTGTCGAACTGGTATCGTGCGAGCTGCGCCAAGCTGGAATAGCCGGTGCCGAAATCGTCCAGTGCGATTTGTATGCCCGCGTTGTGAAGATCCCCAATAATTGCGGCAGCGAGATCCGGATCGCGGATCAACGCATTCTCGGTGATCTCGACTTCCAGCCGGGACGACGGCAAGCCTGCGTCATCAAGAATTTCCAGAATTCGAGACACAAGAAGCCGGTCATCCATTTGAACAGCCGAGACGTTGAACGAAAGCGATACGTCCTCCGGCCATGATCTGGCGTTCTCGCACGCTGTCTTGAGGAGCTGCAGAAAAAGCGGCGTCATCAAGCCGGTTTCTTCCGCTATGGGAATGAACAATTGCGGCGAAACGCCCGTGCCGTCGTCGAGCGTCCACCGGGCAAGCGCCTCGAAACCGCACACCTTTCCAGACCGCAGATCGATGAGCGGCTGATAAAATGGCTCGATGCGACCTTCTGTGATCGCCGTTCGAAGTTCGCCCTCAAGCTTTGCACGTGCGGTGACTTTAAGCCGCATTTCCTCGGAGAATCGCAGCGCGATGTTGGCGCCCGCGCTCTTGGCTTCGTAGAGTGCGATATCAGAACGATGGCAAACATCCTGCAGTTCATGGCCATGCTCCGGCCAGCGAGCGTAACCAACGCTCGCTCCGACCTGGCAGGATATCGGCCCGATGTGGATGGGCCGGCTGAGCGCATGGATCAGCAGATTTGCGAACTTTTCGTCTTTCTCTGGGACCAGTCCCCTGGCTATGACGATGAATTCATCGCCTCCGAGACGAAAAACGCATGATTCCTCGGCAAATGCCGATAGTCTTTTTGCGACTTCCTGCAGAAGCCTGTCGCCTCCCTGATGGCCGACCAGATCATTGACCTTCTTGAAGCTGTCCAGGTCAACGGAAAAAATCGTCGCCGTCGGCACCAAATTGTCGTCATCTTCGGTCGCGGGCTTCACGATCTCGAATTTCTCGAAAGCATATCTGTTCGGAAGGCGCGTGAGGTGATCGTGGGTGGCAATCCAGTGTGCCCGCTTTCCCTGTTCTTCCTGACGCAGCATCTCTTTGCGCAGATCGAGGATTCGCAGAAGCGAATAGATAAAGCTTGCGGCGCCGGGGATGATGAATGTCAGGAACAGAACAGCGATCGTGCCGTCGCCAAGGGGTCTCAACCAACCAAAAAATGTTCCATGCCAAAGCAAGCCAATGATCCACAACAGGGATGAACCAGAGGCGAGGACAGCAAGTTGCTTTCCCGCTTTGCTTTCGAAAAATTCACGCATCCTCTTCCCCGCAAGCTATCCGGCATTATGAAAGATGATGTTACATTAGCGTGCAATCATGAGCGCCGGTGTCGCTGTGATTGTGCTACTCTGTGCCCAGCGGATTAAATTTTTCCAAATCATGTCTAGATTTCTTCGAAACTCGGGTCCGAGGGAGTTTCATCACTATTTGCTACCGCTTGCCTAAATTATTGACGATCGACGCTGTCGCGAATGGGAACAATACCAGTCGGAGGGGATTCAAATCTGAGTAAGTCAAGAACTGCGATGGAGGATGAACCAATGACAATCGTGGAGGAATATCGGGCGTTGAAGCGGCAGCCGCGCAATTCTGCAGAGGGGCTGGAAACATTTCGTGGAAAGAAGCCGGTCGTCGTCATTGTCAGTGATCTGGCACGAGAGGCAGGTCGCGAACAAGAGCGGCTCATTCTTAGGGATCGCCGACGCCTTGAAGAGGCCAATCTGGCGGTGGTGCGCGTGCATGACGGCAAGGTGACGCCTCTATTCGGCGCTGGGAGCGGATTGCGGCCCAAGATAGTTCGTGCGCAACTCGACGCCAATTCGGTGGTCGATTTTTGCGTCGCGCTGGTCAGCAAGGAGGGTGAGGTGCTGTTTCGGTCCGCAAAGCCGACCGACAGCGATTTGCTCTTCGCTTTCCTAGAATAATTTTCTCGGCGTTCCAACCGCTGCGGGTGGCAGGCCGGTAAGCGGCGACCGCCGCGTGGCTGATGGAACTCCTCCCAGGATACACTGGTGTTTGCCATGGCTCTCCGCCCTTCGAGAGCACCTGCCGGCTATGCAGTCATTCTACGCGCTGGCGCCACAGGCTCGTGGCGCTGCTGTAGTTTCGGGGCAAGGGTCGCGGCCGTTTGGCTGGCTGCGCCGATCCGGAAGCGGCCGAGAAGATTGAAGAGAGCTTCAGCTTCGTTCGCAAGGCTATGGCTGGCAGCGTTCGATTCCACGACCATGGACGTATTCTGCTGCGTGCCTTGATCTATGGTGTTGACCGCCTGGTTGATTTCCTTGAGGCCGGTTGCCTGTTCTCGCGACGCGTCGACGATTGCCGCCACGTTGACATTTATGGCCTCCACCTGTTGGCCGATCAGATCGAGCGCCTGGCCGGTTTCCCCCACAAGTGTCACGCCGTTTTTCACCTGCTCGCCGGAGGTGTTGATCAAGGTCTTGATCTCCTTGGCGGCGCCGGCCGAGCGTTGCGCAAGCTCGCGGACTTCCTGAGCAACGACGGCAAAACCCTTGCCGGCTTCTCCGGCGCGCGCAGCTTCGACACCCGCATTCAGTGCCAGAAGGTTCGTCTGGAAAGCAATATCGTCGATGACACCGATAATGTTCGAAATCTCGTTCGAGGATGCCTCGATCTCACCCATCGCAGTGATTGCCCGGCGAACGATATCACCCGATTTTTCCGCATTTTCCCGAGCCGTGACGACCAGCCGGCCGGCCTCGTCGGCGCGGCGGCTGGAATCCGTGACGGTCGTGGTGATCTGCTCGAGGGCTGCCGCGGTCTCCTCGACCGAGGCAGCTTGCTGTTCCGTTCGTTTGGATAGATCGCCGGTTGCCGACCGGACACGATTGGAACCGGTTGCGATCGCCTGTGCGTTCTGGCCGACCTTGCGCAAGGCATCCTCAAGCTGCTCCACCGCAGCGTTGAAGTCTCGGCGCACAAGGTCGAGCGGCGGCGCGAAGGCAACGTCTATCCGGTGTGTGAGATTGCCGCTGGCGAGCTGGCCCAACCCGCTGGCGATCGCATCGACCGCGAGCTTGATATCTGCCGCCTCCCGCGCACGGACATGTTCCTGCTCCGCGCGTCCCTGTTCGGAAAGTGTGCGATTGACCTCTGCCTCAGCCTCGAGCCGCTGATGTTCTTGAGCCTTCGCCTTGAACACGGCAACGGACTTCGCCATCGCGCCGATTTCATCGGAGCGTTCGGAATGGGGCACTTCCTTGGTGTAGTCGCCACCGGCAAGCACACCCATATAGGCCCTCATGCTTTCCAGTGGCACGATGGCCCGGCGCCGCAATAGCAATGTTCCGGCAAGCAGCAACAATATGGATCCGCCAGCAGCGGAGAGCGAGAAGATTGTCCAACGATTTATCTCTTCTCGGGCGCCCTTCTCCTGGCCCGACAGAAACTCGTTCGAGCTGGTCACCAGTTCCTCGACGGCATCCTGATGCAGGTGAAACGTGCCCTTGAGATGAACGAGCAGATCCTTGACCTTTGCCGTATCCTTAGCCGCCAAAGCAGGGAGAATCTCCCGGTCCATTTCCTGCCAGAAGACATCGGATTTGGTCAGCACCGTATTGGCCAGCTGATCCTTCAGATTCTGTGGCAAGCTGGAGGTTTGCCAGTAAGCGCGGCGCTCATTGTAGTCGAGGTGGAGTTTGGCGATTTTGGCCGCATTCGCCTCGGCGACCTCCGGAAAATCACTGGCTTCCAAAGCCAGCATGTAGGATTCCACCACGAAAAGCGGCGGGGGCAGAATATCGGCAACGAGATCTTTTCCGTTGACGACCTGCTCATAGATCGGTCCGTTCACTTTGAGCCGGTTCAAGGCGACCTGCTGCAGCCCTGTCGAGCCGGCAAGCCCTATGGTCATCACGACACCGAAAGCAATAAGGCTTTTTGCAATACTAATGCTCATAATGTTCGCCCTAATAAAAATAAAATTTGTATTCGAGTAACTTGCTTAAATTGTGTTTAATAATGGTTTAATTTTCCGGAAATATTCGTCAAATGGATAGGTTCAGCGTCTTTTGTTGTGTCTTTGACAAAGACTTGAACTGTCGGCTGACCGGTCCAGCGGCTTGTTTTGTGCCCCTCGCTGGATTCATCGGCGGCTTCTCCGATCCGAACGGCGCACGAATCTATATTCACTTCCCTGTCGCACGACACGCACTGCGCATTTGCGCCCATGCGCAGGCCAGCCAGCATCTCCTTGAGAGCTGCTGGCCGATCTCAGGTTCGGATTGTCGCCGTCCCCTGGCCTAAAGTCCGCAGGGCGTTCGCGGAAAGCAAAGCGCGTTTCGGCTTTGTCGCTCAGCCTTGCAAGAACTATGAAGCTCGCTTCGGCCGTGCTGGGGTCTGGTACAGGCCGAGGGCTGCCTTTTTCAAGCAGGCGAGATAGCGGTCCCGGTTCGCAAGGCCATCGTCGCGCGGCGTAACGAGGCAGAGCGTTCCGGCTGTATGACCGTCCTCGCCGTGTACCGGTACGGCAAAACAGTGCGTGAAGCTGTCGACGATGCTGTTGAAGGTGAAGAAGCCTTCGCGCTCGGCCTGACGCACCTCGGCGATGAAGGTCTTGGGGTCGAGCCATTCGCCGCTGGGCAGACGAAAATCCTCCGGCGGAATGAAGTTCAGGATTTCCTGATCCGAAAGATGCGCAATAAGCAGGCGGCCGGAGGCCGTCCACGGGATCGGAACCGACTGGCCGATATCCGTCGAGATGCGGAATGGCCGGGCGCCTTCGCGCATGCGAACGACCGTATATTTGTTACCATCCAACATGCAGAACTGCGCCGTCTCCCGCGTCTCGTCGGCAAGCTGCTCCAGCGCCGTCTCACATTCGCGGGTGAAATCGAAATGGTTCTCATAGGCCGCACCCAGGAAATAGAGCTTGCGGCCGAGGTAGACGCGGCCCTCGCCACCCGTAAATTCAAGAATACCGTTGTGCAGCAGCAGGTTGACGAGCTCGTAGACCGATGAGCGCGGCGCGCCGATCTGCGCGGCGATTTCGTTCGGCTTCAAGGCCTGCCGCTTGTGGCGCAGGAATTCGAGGATCTCGAAGGCGCGGTCGAGCCCTCGGGCGCGTTTGCCGATTGCTTCGTCCTGAACTGCATCCATGTTGCCGAATCCCGATTCTAGTCGTGTCAAATTTTTCAAGTCGTCTCCCGCATCTGTCAATCGCTCCTACCATTCGCCGTGAACGAATTTTTTTCACCCCCCTTGCGAGGGGAAAAAATCGGCATAAGATCGCCGACGTCCGGTATATAGATCATATGTACATTATAGCGGACATCACACAAATGGCAAGCCTTAAGGCTGCCACGCACAAAAAGGGGAACGACATGACGAAACTTGAAGACACAGCCTCAGCCTCGCTGCGCAGCCGCCTTCTCGCGGGCGCTGCCGCCGCTGCGGTCCTCCTCGCCTTTTCGGCCGGCACGGCGTCGGCGGCAGCCAACTGCATCAAGGGCGATCGCAAGGCGCCCTATACGATCGGCTGGGCGAACATCTATTCCGTCCCGACCTGGATGAAGCAGACCGAAGGCACGATCACCGATGAGGTGGCGGCTCTGAAGAAGGACGGGCTCGTCAAGGACCTGAAGATCACCGATGCGCAGGGCAATGCCCAGACGCAGATTCAGCAGATCCAATCGATGATCGACGCGAACCTCGATGCCATCATCGTCGAAGCCGGTTCGTCCACCGCGCTCGACCGCGTCATCTCCGATGCCTGCTCCAAGGGCATTGCCGTCGTCAACTTTGACAGCCTCGTGGACACCAACAATCTCACAGCGAAGATCAACACGGACTCCAACGAATGGGGCCAGAGGGCTGCGCAGTGGATGGTCGATCAACTGCATGGCAAGGGGAAGATCATCATCATGAACGGTCCCGCCGGCGTTTCCGTCAGCGATGACCGCCGCAAGGGTGCGCAGCCGGTGCTCGATGCCAACAAGGGCATCCAAGTCATCACCGAAACCAATACGGAATATAACGTCGCGCCTGCCCAGGAAGCGATGACGAGCCTGCTGTTCGCCAACCAGCAGATCGATGGCGTTCTGTCGCTCGGTGGCGCACTGTCGGCGGGGTCCGTCATGGCTTTCGACCGCCAGGGCCGCGAACAGGTTCCGACGACAGGCGAAAACGCCCGGCAATTCCTGGAACTCTGGAAAGAGAAGGGCCTGAAGGGCTGGGCGACCATGCAGCCAAACTGGCTTGGCTCGCTCTCCGTCTATGCAGCCGTGCAGGCGCTGCAAGGCAAGGACGTCCCGGCCTTCGTCAAGGTGCCGCTGCCCGTTATCGACGACAGCACGATCGGTGGCTATCTCGCAAGGGCCGACAAGTTCCCGGCTGACGGTTATATCTACTCGGACTACGACAAGGCGCTCTTCGACAAGCTGCTTGCCAAGTAATCCGTCTTGAAGGAAGCCGTCATGAAGGAAGAAAGGCCCCTGCTGGAAGCCCGGCAGGTGTTCAAGGGATTT
The DNA here is from genome assembly GCF_030182455.1 of Rhizobium cerradonense. Classification (NCBI taxonomy): domain Bacteria; kingdom Pseudomonadati; phylum Pseudomonadota; class Alphaproteobacteria; order Hyphomicrobiales; family Rhizobiaceae; genus Rhizobium; species Rhizobium cerradonense. Next base: position 66,960 of record NZ_JAQJCK010000006.1, on the reverse strand, counting down.
TTCGGCAATCCCGTTTTGAAGGGCGTCGACATCGCCCTTCTTCCGGGCAGGGTTCACGCCCTGCTCGGTGAGAACGGCGCCGGCAAGTCCACGCTGATCAATCTGCTGTCCGGTGCCCTCCAGCCCGACGGCGGTTCCATCGCCGTCGACAGCAGGCCCGTTGGGCGCTTTAGCCCGGCGGCCGCGCGTGCGGCGGGCATCGCCGTGGTTCAGCAGGAGCTGAGCCTCACGGCGAATCTCTCGATTGCCGAAAATATCGGGCTCGGCGCGTTTCCGCGCCGGTTCGGTCTCATCGACTATGAAGCTCTTCATCGCGGTGTGCGGGAAGTTTGCGACATGGTGGGGCTTACCGAGCCGATCGACATGCCGGTCGCCGATCTTGCGCTTGGTCGCCGTCAGATGGTGGAGATCGCCAAGGCGCTGTTCCGCAAGCCGCGCGTGCTCATTCTGGATGAGCCTACCTCCTCGCTCTCGGCCCATGAAGCCGGCATTCTTGCCAGCCTGATCGAGACGCTGAGGGATCGCGGCATAGCACTTCTTTATATTTCTCATCGCCTCCATGAGGTGCAGGCGCTTTGCTCGCATGTCACGGTGTTGAAGGACGGCGGGGTCACGGCGGACCAGTCGCTATCCGGCATCGACGGCGAGGGGCTGGTGCGTCTCATGGTCGGCCGCGAGACCGGCGACCTCTTCCCGCCGCGCCGAGCCGCGACGCCCGGCCCGACGCGCATCAGCGTCGAAGATTTTTCCGCCGGCATGGTGCGCAACATCGGCTTCTCCGCCCGTGCCGGCGAGATCGTCGGCATCGGCGGGCTCGTGGGGCAGGGGCAGGAAGACTTGTTGCTCGGCCTTTACGGCGCGATTCCAGCCGCGGCTGCCCGAGCGGAGGTTTCCGGGAAGCCCGGCCTGCCCGCCCATGTCGGCGAGGCGAATGCGGCTGGTATCGTCTATGTCCCGGCCGACCGCAAACATGAGGGGCTGGTATTGCCTCATTCCATTGCATCAAACCTCATCCTGCCTTCGCTCGGACGGCTCGCCAGCAAAGGGCTGCGCGACCTGCAGGCAGAAAGCGGTCTTGTCGCCGATCTTGCGCGCCGCCTGACGATCAAGGGCGACACGGCCCGCCCAGTGCAGGCACTTTCCGGCGGTAACCAGCAGAAGGTGGCGCTCGCCAAATGGCTGCCGCTCGATCCGTCCGTTCTGCTCCTCAACGATCCCACGCGCGGCGTCGACATCGAAACCAAGCGGGAAATCTACCTCATGCTCCGTGCTTTCGCCGCCGAGGGGCGGCTCGTCATCCTGGCCAGTTCCGACACGCCGGAACTGGTGCATCTTTGCGACCGCGTCGTGGTGCTGCGCGAGGGGCGCATCGCGGCGACGCTATCAGGCGCTGCGATCAGCGAAGGGGCGATCGTCGGCGCGGCCATGGGCGTCACGACACAGGAGGCAGCAGCATGAGCACCGTTTCCTCTTCCGCCTGGCTTTATGGCGCGATCCAGCTCCGCCGCAATCGCGGTCTCGGCGGCCTTTATCTGGTCGTTGGCGCTTTTCTTATCCTCTATGTCGTGCTCTTTCCGGGTATCCTTTCCATCAGTGGCTTTTCGAAGTTCACGCAGAACTGGTTCCCGCTCGCGCTCGTCACCATGGCGCAGGCGGTGCTCATGTTGAACGGCGGCATCACGCTGGCGATCGGTCCGCTCGTGAGTCTCGGCGCAGTTATAGCGGCAACGACCATGGAAGGGACATTCGGCGTGCCGGGCGGCATTGTTGCGGTCGCGCTCGCCGGCCTTTCGATCGGCGCTGTCATTGGGGCCATCGTGACGCATCTGCGGCTTCCGGCGATCATCGTCACGCTTGCCGGCTCCTTCATCATAACCGGGGTCGCGCTCATCCTGCTGCCGCGGCCGGGTGGGTTCATTCCCGACTGGCTGTCGGTAACGCTGGCCGGCGATACGCCCGTCGCCTTTCTGCTGCTCGTCGTGACCCTCGTGCTCTGGAAAGCCTTTCTCGCAACGCCGCTCGGCCTCGGCATCTATGCGGCCGGCGACAACCCGATCGGCGCATTCCGTTCCGGTGTCCCGGTCGAGCGGGTGAAGGTTGTCGCCTTTGCGCTCTCCGGTCTTCTGGCGGCGTTGACCGGTCTCTTCGTCGCTGCGCAGACCGGCTCGGGTGATCCGGTGATAGGCACGCCCTTTACACTGAACTCGATTGCTGCCTCCGTGCTTGGCGGCGTCGGCTTTCTTGGCGGCAAGGGCACCATGCGCGGCGCGATCTGCGGCAGCCTGCTGCTTTCGGTCATGATCAACGTCATGTTCTTCCTCGGCTTTCCGCCGGTCGCGCAATATGTCGCGCAGGGCCTGATCATCGTGGGCGCGGTCGCGGTTCCGGAACTTCTCGCACAATGGAAGGTAAGGCGATGAACGTCATCAGGACAGCATTCCGCAACCCGCCGCTCCTGACCTTCCTTCTGGTCTCGCTCGTCTGGATCGTCGCAAGCTTCATGTTGCGCGGGTTCGGTGCCTATGGTCACCTGCGCTATCTGCTGGAGCTCTCAGCGGTGATCGGCATTGTGGCCGCCGGCCAGACGCTCGTCATCCTGATGGGCGGCATCGATCTTTCCGTCGGCGCGGTTATCACCGTGACCGCGATCCTGCTGCCGCTCCTCTCGCCTGCTTGGGATGCGAGCGGCGTCATCGGTATCGCTGCAGCACTTGCCATCGCCGCCGGCATTGGCCTCATGAACGGTGCGGGTGCGGCCTATCTTCGCGTACCGCCAATCATCATGACGCTTGCCATGGCGACCTTCTTGCAAGGCTTGCTCGTCATCGTTGCCGGCGGCAGTGCGGTTACCGTCAGCAATCCGGCGGTCATTCTGCTTGGCCAGGCGCGGCCGCTCGGCATCCCGGCTGGTATCGTCCTTTGGATTGTGGTCTCGGTTGTCGTCCTGCTGCTCATCCACCGCATGCCGATCGGCGCGCGTTTCCTTGCGCTTGGGGCAAACCCGCTGGCTGCCCGGCTCTCCGGTGTCCGCGTCGGTCGCAACACGCTGATTGTCCATACGCTCTCGGGCTTTTTCGCGGGGCTTGCGGGTATTCTCGTGCTGGGCATGAACCGGCAAGGCTATGTCGGCATCGGCGATCCTTATCTGCTGACCTCGATCGCAGCCGTCGTGCTCGGCGGTACGTCCATCCTCGGCGGCCGCGGCACCTATGCAGGTACTATTCCCGGCGCGATCCTGCTCGTGACGACGACGGCACTGATCACCGTCGTCAATGCCTCGCCCGGTTGGCGCTCCATCATGTTCGGCACGCTGATCCTTGCCCTCTTGCTCGTATCCGGTCGTGAGGGGCGCAGATGACCGAGCGCTATGACGGGCCGTTGATCGACCCGCATCATCACCTCTGGGATCTCAAGCTGGAGCGACACCCTTGGCTTAAAAAAGCGCAGGCGACCGGCGGGGAGACGGCTTTCGGGAGTCTCGCACCGATCCTGCGCAACTACGGCATCGAAGATTATCGCGCCGATGCCGCACGCCAGAACGTGGTTGCAACCGTCCATGTGGAGGCCGGCTGGTCCGATGCACATCCGCTGGAAGAGAGCCGCTGGCTGGATAGCCTCAACCGTAGCTCCGGCGTGGCACGCCGTTATGTTGCGCGGGTTCCTCTCGACGCGCCGGGCGCCATGCGCCTGCTCGAGATGGAAGCGGCAAACCCGAACGTCGTCGGCATCCGCGATATCGTTAGCTGGCATCCGGAACCGGCGAAGCGTTTTGCCCGGCGCGCGGATCTCATGGGTGATCCTGCCTGGCGGGCGGGGCTTGCCCACGCTACGCGGCTCGGGCTTATCTTCGACCTGATGCTTTATCCATGGCAGATGAAGGACGCGCTTGCGCTGGTGCGCGCTTTCCCGCAAACGCTTTTCGTGCTCAACCACGGCGGAAGCCCTGTCGACCGCACGGATGATGGCATGGCGCTCTGGCGCGAAGGCCTGCGGGCGTTTGGCAACGAGCCGAATGTGCGCCTGAAGATTTCCGACCTCGTGGCCTACGACAGCGGGTGGACACTCGAAAGCCTGCGACCGGTGATCGAGCATTGCCTCGATTGTTTCGGCCCGACGCGCTCGATGTTCGCGAGCGATTTCCCGGTGGCGGGGTTATACGCCTCCTTCGACGAGGTCTATCGGGCCTTTCGCACCGTCGCCTCGCAATTCTCTCTCGACGAGCAACGCGCCCTGTTCTTCGCCACGGCCAACGACACCTATCGCCTCGGCATAGCCGATCCGGTCGAGCCCCAGGGAGGCTGCGATGTCTGACCTTCATGCCGCATCCGAAACCGTGCTGATCGATGACCGGGTGCGCGGCTTTCCGCCGGGCAACCCACCGCTCCCGCTTGCGGCAATCGGCAAGCAGGGATGGAAACCTTATGACGGCAGGATGGCCCTGCCGCTGATTTCGCTCGATCGGCAGGCTTTCTCCAGCAATGTCGAGCTGATGATGGCCTATGTGAAGAGCCATGGCGCCGAAATCGCGCCGCACGCCAAGACGCCGATGTCGACGGCATTGGCAGATGCACTTATTGCAGCGGGCGCCTGGGGCACGACGGTTGCCGATATCCGCCAGACTGCGGTTCTGCTCAAGGCAGGACAGCGCCGTCTGATCCTTGCCAATGAGATCGGCGGAGCCGCCGCCGCACGTCGGCTTGCCGCGCTGCTTGCCGGTTATCCTGATGCGGAAGTCCATGTTTTCGTGGATTCGACGGCGCTCGTCGATGCTCTGCGGTCGGCGTGGCGCGAACGTGGAGATCTGCCGCCGCTGGGGCTGATGGTGGAGTTCGGCGCCGGTCGGGCCGGTGTGCGCAGCTCCGACGCTGCGGCAGCAATTCTCGATGCGATCGTTGCTGCCGAAACGCCGACCTTCCGGCTGACCGGCATTGCCGCTTATGAAGGCGCCGCCGCGACCAGCGATGCGGAAGAGACGATGCTTCGCATCACGGCGCTGATGGCGATGACGGCCGAGTTCCTGCCGAAGGTGCGTTCTCGCATAGGCACCGAGCGGCCGCTCCTCGTCACGGCCGGCGGTTCGGTCTTTTTCGACATGGTTGTTGTGGGGCTTTCGTCCGCCGTTGCTGCCGATCCCGCTTGCCGTCTCGTGCTGCGCAGCGGTGCCATCTTCTTTCACGATCACGGCATTTACGAGCGCGGTCTTGCTGGTCTCGATGCGCGCGGTGGCTTCCGCATTGGTGCCGAATTAGCTTCCGCCGCGTCCGGCTTTCGTCCGGCGCTGCGGGTCTGGGCCGAGGTCCTGTCCCGGCCGGAGCCAAGGCTGGCGATCTGCGGCTTGGGCATGCGTGACGTGGCCATGGATCAGGGCATGCCGCGGCCGCTGGCGCTCTATCGTAACGGTGCGCGTCTTGCCGATCTCAGGGGCGCCGAAGTTCTCCGCCTCAATGATCAGCACGCTTTCGTGGCACTTGCAGACGGCAGCGACGTTTCCGTTGGCGACGTGGTCGAATGCGGTATTTCGCATCCCTGCACCTGCCTTGACCGCCACGCAATCCTCTATGGCCTCGACCCGGATCATTCGGTGACGGCGGCCTATCTCACCAGCTTCGGCTGAACCTCCCTCCCAAAGCAAGAAAAGGAAAAACCTTCCATGATCCAACGTTACCAGAAGGGTTCGCGTATGAGCCAAGCCGTCAGCTATGGCGGGCTCGTCTATATTGCCGGCCAGGTCGCGGAAAATCGCAAGGCGGGCATCGAGGAGCAGACCCTCGATGTGCTCGGCAAGATCGACACCCTTTTGAAAGAAGCCGGTACGGACCGCTCGCGCCTGCTCGCCGTCAACGTCTTCCTGCCGGCGATCACCGATTTCGAGGCGATGAACGGCGTCTATGATGGCTGGATCGACATCGAAAACCCGCCGGCCCGCGCCTGCGTCGAGGCACGCCTCGCCGATCCGGACCTGCGCGTCGAAATGACTGCGGTCGCCGCCCTCTGACGGCAAGGCAACAGCCCGGACTGGAGACATCATGCATAGCGGCCTCGTCAATCCGATCGACTTTTCGCGCGAGGGCCGGCAGGCCGGTCATCTCGCCATTCCCTATTCGATCGACCGTTCGCCTTATTATCAGATCCGCATTCCAGTTCTTCGCCTGAAGAATGGCGAGGGGCCGTCCCTGCTTCTGATGGCGGGCAACCATGGCGACGAATATGAGGGCGAACTCCAACTCGGGCGGCTGATGCGCCGGTTGGATGTTGCGGAAATCCGCGGCGCCGTCACCATCCTGCCAATGGCGAACCTGCCGGCGGTGATGGCGGCGAGGCGCTGCTCGCCGTTCGATGGCGGCAATCTCAACCGGGCGTTTCCCGGCGATCCGACGGGATCGCCGACGGCGCGCCTCGCCCATTTTCTCGAACATGAACTCTTTCCGCGCCATGACGTCGTGCTCGATCTGCATTCGGGCGGCACGTCCATGGCGCACCTGCCCTGCACGCTGATCGAGCGGCAGGCCGATACGGCCCGCTTCCAGCGGTCGGTCTCGCTGATGCGCGCCATGGGCGCGTCACATGCCTTCATCGCCGACAATGGGCCGACCGCGCCGACATCGATGGGTGCTGCCGGACGGGCGGGGACCGTGGGTCTTTCCGGCGAATTCGGCGGCGGCGGAACCGTGACGCCGGAGACAATGGCTTTCACGGCGGCGGCGATCGACCGGCTGCTTATCGCGCTCGGCATTGTCGAGCGTCCGGTTCTCTCCCGCGCACCGCTCTCCGAGCCGGGACCATCGCTGCTTCTCTCGTTGTCTCGGCACAGCCAGGGCATCTATGCGAACCACAGAGGCTGGTTCGAGCCAGCCGTCGCACTCGGCGCAACCGTTTCTGCCGGCGATCTTGCCGGTTGGTACCATGATCTGGAACGTCTGGATCAGCCGGAGGAAGAGCTGCGCTTTGCGGAGGGCGGCATCGTCATTTCCCATAGGCTGCATTGCGACAGCCAGGCCGGCGACTGCCTGATCCAGGTCGCCGAACCCATCGCCTGCTGACGAGGGGTCAGGTGATTGCGTCGACCGCCGCCTTGACCCAGTCAAGGCGCTTGGCCGGTATGAGGCCGTAATTGTAGAAGTTCACGCCGTCAGCGCCGGCATCAACAGCGGCTTTGGCGCGCTCTGCGAGGATCGCCGGTCCGTCGACTTCAGGATAGAAGACGCGCAGACCCACGCCGAGGAACTTTCCCGGTCCGATCGCCGCCCGCCCGCTCCGGATGACCTCGCCGACAGCCTCCGGCTCCATGTCGTAGCAGCAGAGGATCGCCCCATCGCAAAGCTTGCCGGCTGCAACGAGATCAACGCCGCCGAGCCAGCCGTCCTTCAGGTCGATAAGCACGATGCGTGTCTCCGGATCAGCCGCAGCTTTGATCTCGCCAATCAGGCTGGTCACCGGTTCGGTGCGCCAGACGAGATAGGCGTACAGATCCGGATGGTCGCGAAATGCATCAATCCCGGCCGCGGGAAAGTCCGGGAATTGCCGCTCCGGGACGGCCCGTTCGCAGAGTTCCGCGATGAAGCGCGTGACCGATTGGCGCGCGCCTTCCACCGGCACGCCGGCCTTCATGGCGCGCGCCGTACAATGATCGCAAAAGCAGAGCGACAGCAGGAAATCGTCTTCGGCGTTAAGGCCGACGCCGTCTTTCTCGTGGTGATATTCGTGCGCGAACCCCATGAAATTCGGGCTCTCGAGCTCCAGCATGTCTGGCCGGTAGTTTGTCGTGATGTCGCGGATCAGAGTGACCACATAGGCCCGCGCCGCGGGGCTTGAGGGGCAAAGATTATAATAGTTGGGATTGCCAAAGGCGTTCCGAGTGACGTGATCGGGATGCAGCATGCCGAGGCGGGTATTATGGAGGCAGACCGTCCAGCACGAGACCTTGAGGCCTGTCGCGTCGCGCCCTTTGACGAGCGCTTCCAGCATGTCGCCGCGCTCGGCTACATTCCTGGCCATCAGCGGCCGGATCACCTTGTCCTGCCACAGTCTTTCGTCCGGCCGGAAGTAGACCGTCCCGTCTTCGGGAAAATAGGCCTTCTGTTGCGGACTTCTCGGCTGAAAGAACCGGCCGGCATGATAGGAGGTGGCCATGCTGATCGTGGTGAGGCCTGCGCGGCCGCGAAGGTCGGCGGCAAGCGCTTCAAGCCCCTGATCCTGAATGTCCCAGGGGTAGGTCCACATGGAAAAATGCATGGCGTGCTCCCGCTAATCTGTCCACTTTTTAGAACATGTGTCCATAATAGTGTCCAGGCCGATCTTTGGGTATGCGTTGCCGTTGCACGCTTGCTTGCGGCCTTGTCGTGAGAAGAATGCTGTTTAGTCAGCTATCGACGATCAGATCGCGGTAAAGCCATTGTCGACGAAGAGATGGATACCGTTGACGAAGTTGGATTCGTCCGAGGCGAGATAGAGGGCGGCGCGCGCCACATCTTCCGGCTCTCCGATCCGGCCTTGCTGCGCCGCGATTGCTTCATCCGAAACATCAACGCCGAGGGCCTGCAGCTCAGCCACCTCGCGCAGACCGTGCGGCGTGCGGATGAAGCCGGGGCAAACGGCGTTGCAGCGAATATTGCGATCGCGGAACTCGACGGCAATGGCGCGGGCGAACATGTGCACAGCGCCCTTCGTCGTATCGTAGAGCACTTCCATCGGCGTCGCCGCGACCGCCGAGATCGACGACGTGCAGACGATGGAGCCGCCGCCGGCTGCGATCATGCCCGGAAGCACGGCTTTGGTCATCAGGAACATCGAGCGCACGTTGACGCCGTGCAGCCATTCCCATTCCTGCAGTGTCGTTTCGAGAAACGGTTTGATGACGATGGTGCCGGCGTGATTGAAAAGGACGGTCACGGCGCCGAAACGGTCCTCGATGCCCTTCACTGCCGCATTGACGGCTGCTTCGTCCGATACGTCGGCAACCCAATAGTCAGCAACGCCGCCGGCATCCCGGATCGCCCGCACTGTCTCCTCAGCCGCGTCGCCATTTCGGTCGATAATCGCAACCGTTGCGCCTTCCGCCGCAAACAAGCGTGAAGCCGCCCCGCCCATTCCGGTGGCTCCGCCGGAAATGATGGCAATCTTGTTCTTGAGCCTATCCGTCATTTATTCCCCCGCATGTCATTGTCAGTTTTGAAGAATCTCGCAAGTCCGCGAACTTGTCGACGCCATTTCCGGAAACTGCGCTTGGATTCCTTTCGAGACAAGCCCTTTGTATCAACTCGGCTCAATCATGTTACAGCCCGATGTGCGCCAGCCTCGCGCATCGGTGCCGGCAGTGTTTCCCATGCCCGGATCAGTTCGCCGATAGAGGCTGCCTCCATCTTGTGCATGACATTGCTGCGATGCAGCTTGACCGTCACTTCGCTAATGCCGAGATCGAAGGCGATCTGCTTGTTGAGGCGTCCGTGCGCCACTTCATAGAGAACCTCGCGCTCGCGCTGTGTCAGCGTCTCGAGGCGTTCGATGTTCCGATTGGCGATCGCGGCTTGCGCCCGTCGTTCGGCATCCATGGCAATGCCCGCCGTCACGGCGTCGAGCAATGTTTGGTCCCGCACCGGTTTGGTGAGAAAATCCACGGCGCCGGCCTTCATCGCCTCGACGGTCATCGGAATGTCGCCATGCCCGGTCAGGAAGATGATCGGTTTGGGATTGCCGTTTTCGGCCAGATGACGCTGCAGATGGAGACCACTCGTCCCCGGCATGCGCACATCGAGGATCAAGCAGCCGGGATTGTCCAGGATATCGGCATCAAGCACTTCGCGGGTCGAGGCAAAACTGATGGGCCGGAAGCCCGCCGACAGGATCAACTCCGAGAGTGCCTCCCGAACGGATGCGTCATCATCGACAATGATGACGAGCGGCTGATCTTCTTCGCTTCTCCGCCGCGGTGATGGCGGTGCCGATCTCCGCGGGAAAGATTGTTCAACTTTCATCTTACCCTCCATCTCTTGACTGATGCAAAGCATTGGCGATGGCCGCGAGCAGGGCCTGGGCATCGAATGGTTTCCGGAAAAATCCGCTGATGCCTTGAGCGCGGCCCTGATCCGCTATCTCGTGGCGGCCTGTGATCAGGAAGACCGGCAGCTCCGGACGCAGCTTCCTCACCAGGTCACGAAGCTCAAAGCCATCCATGCCGGGCATCCCGATGTCGGTGATGAGCACGTCTAGGTCCGATAGCCCGTCGACGAGCAATGATCCCGCCGACGGGAAGCTGCGGGCCGCATAGCCAGCGGATTCCAGAAGATCGCCCACCGATTCCAGTAGCCTTGGATCGTCATCAACGATTGCCACTACATGTCTTGTCTTGTTCATATTCAATTTCCTCCCACGCGGCGCGAGTGGGTAATCGGGATTTCCAATCTCTCCGCAATACGCACGAGATCGGCGAGCGATGCCGCCGCCATTTTCTGCATGACGTTCCTTCTATGGATTTGCAGCGTGACTTCGCTAATCCCCAGTTCAGCCGCCGCCTGTTTGTTGAGAAGGCCACTCACGACGAGCGGCAAGACCTCGCGCTCTCGTGGCGTCAGGTCGAGGTAGCGTTGCCTCAGCATGCCGAGTTCGGCGCGTTCCGATCTCTTTTCCCGATCCTGGGCGATCGCGGCGTGGATCGCTGCCATCAGATCGGCGTCGCTGAAAGGCTTGGTCAGGAAATCCACGGCGCCGTGTTTGATCGCACGTACCGACGACGGAATGTCGCCGTGCCCCGTAATGAAGACGATCGGCGGATGATCTCCCTCTGCGATCTGCCCCTGCAGATCGAGGCCGTTGATATCAGGCAGCTCGATATCGAGGATGAGGCAGGCCGGGAAATCCGGTTTGTCCGCGCTCACATAATCGCCGGCCGATCCGAACGCGATGGCGCGCATGCCGTGCGAGTCCAGCAGATCGCCGAGCGCCTCCCGAATGCGTTCATCATCGTCCACGATGAAGACAATATGATCGTCCGTCGTCATTGCGCTGCCTTCATTTCAACCGGCAGGGTGAAGATGAATGTCGCCCCACTCGGTTCATTCTTTTCGGTCCACAATCGTCCGCCGTGTAACTCGACGATCGAGCGGCAGATCGCCAGCCCCATGCCCATGCCGTTTGCTTTTGTCGTGAAGAAAGGTTCGAATATTCTCTCGGGAAATTCGATGCCCTGGCCGTGATCGCTGATTTCGGTCCGGACGACATCGCCCATATGGCGCACGCGCATCCCGACCACTCGCTCGCCTGCCATGGAGTCCATCGCATCCATGCCGTTGCGAATGAGATTGATCAGAACCTGCTGGATCTGAACGCGATCGATTGCGATGAGCGGAAGGCTGCCGTCAATCTTCACGTCCATCCGAACGCGATGCCGCAACGCTTCGTCGGCCATGAGGTTGCGCGCTTCGTTGATGACGCTCGCGAATGCCGTATAAATCCTCGTATCTATGGATTGCTTGAACAAGGCGCGTATACGGCTGACGACGTCAGCAGCCGAGTTGGCGTCCCGGATGATGCGCTCTACCGTTTTTTCCGCCCGCTCGATATTGGGCGGTTCGGCCATGAGCCAGCGCTGGCAGGCGTGCGAGTTTGCCACGACAGCCGCCAAGGGCTGGTTTACCTCGTGCGCAATGGAAGCCGAAAGCTCGGCAAGGCTTGCCGCCTGGCTCGCGCGCGCGAGGCCCTCTCGTGCCCGCTGCAGCTCTTCCTGTGCGCGAACCTCGCCGTCGATATCGATGCAGATGACATTCCACTGCACGATGGCGCCTTCGGGATTGCGCATCGGTGCGGCGCGTGTCTCGATCCAGCGATATTCGCCATCGAACCGCCGCAGGCGATGCCTGCGCGCATACGGCTCGCCGGTGGATAAGGAATGGGCATAATTCTCCTTGACGCCCTGGAGGTCATCGGGATGAACGCCGGCGTCGAGTGTGCCGGCCAGCCGGGATTTTCCAGTTCCGTCCAGGTCTTCAAGCTTATAACCAAGGAAATCACGGAGCTGGGGATTGCGATAGACCGGCTCCCCATCGGGTGCCGCACAATCGATCATCGCGGGCAGCGTTTCGACGAGCTGCCAGAGCGAGCGCTCCCGCGTGCGCAATTCCTCCTCGATGCGCAGTTGATCATCAATATCATGCGAGAGACCGTACCATTGGATGATTTTTCCGCTTTGATCGCGCAGCGGCTCCGCGCGGCCCGACATCCAGCGATAAACCCCGTCGGCACGACGCAGGCGATAGTTCAGGGAAAAGGTCTCGCCGGTGGCGAGCGAGCGGTCGAGCGCCTCCGACAGTCGCGCCGCATCATCCGGATGGACGAGAGACGCTATCGCGGCGGCGAGGCCACTCATTGTCAGCCCCTCATAAGCCTCGCTGTCCAAACCGAAAAACTCGATGGTGCGTTTGCTGAAGTAAACCGGCTCGCCGGTTGGACTTAACCGCCAGAGCAGGCTCGGAACCATGTCGGCGAGCTGCGAGAACTCCCGCTCCCGGTTGCGCAACGCCTCCTCGGCCTTCTTGCGCTCAGTGATATCGATAAAGCCAACCAGGCTCTTGTCGGCCACGGCGCCGGGGCGGGCGGTTGTGAAAAGGACGTCGATGACGCTGCCGTCCATTCGGGCCACCTTGGTCTCTTCCTGAAAGATCTCCTCACCGCGATAACGCGCCTCGATGGAACGGCGTATGGTGGCAATCCCCGGCTGCCAGTACCGGGTAATCGGCCCCCGCATCTCCCCGGTATCCTTTGCGCCGAACATCTCGATGATATGCCGGTTGACTTCTTCAACCTCCAGCGCTTCCAAGGCGCGCGGCAGGAATTCGGGGTGCTCGTCTATATAGGTTCTGAGTTCCGTCACGCCCTGCGCCCGCAACTCCTTGAACAGGGGTATCAACTTGCCGGCATCCACCTGGGCCAGCCCGATCGGCATATAGTGGAACAGGTCTCGGTAGCGGCGCTCGCTTTGCCGCAAGGCCTCCTGCGCGGTCACGAGGTCATCGATATCGAGGCAGACGCCATACCATTCCACGATCCGCCCCTCCGGATCGCGTAGCGGCTCTGCGCGCCCCTCGGTCCAGCGATAGGCTCCGTCGGAGCGATGCTGACGATACTTCATTGCAAAAGGGGTACCCATCTCGAACGAGTGTGCGAGTGCCTGCTTCACCGCCTGTCTGTCTTCCGGGTAGACATCGGCCAGCGACAGCGATCCGTCCGGCGCGACCAAGTCTTCCAGAGTGACCCCAACCGTATCCATGAGCCGCTTGTTGATGTAGGACGGCACTCCTTCAGGCGTCGCGCTCCAGATCAGAGCGGGTACGGCGTCGATGAGCTGCCGCAACTGCCGTTCACTTTCGCGCAATGCGTTCTGCGCACGCACTTCATCGTCGATGTCGATGGAGATTGCGAACCACTGCACAATCGCTCCGCTTTGATCCCGCAGCGGCTCCCAGCGGCCGTCCACCCATCGGTAAGCGCCGTCCGCGCGGCGCATGCGATATTTCATCGAGTAGGGCTCACCGGTGGCGAGGGAGTGGCGGACCGTCTCCAATAGGCGGGCCGAATCTTCGGGATGGACGAGAGTCGTAATGGCTGCCGCCAGCCGGCTCATGTTAGGCTTGTCCAATTGCGCTATGTCGTCCAAACCGAAGAAATCGAGCAAGCGCTTGTTGAAGAAGGTCGGCTCGCCTTCAGGTGTCAGACGTCTGATCTGGACGGGCACCATGTTCACGAGCTGCGAAAGCTCGTTTTCGCGCTCACGCAATGCCTCAACGCTTTGGCGTAATGTGGCCACCGCAAGCTGGTGCTGTCGCGATATGGCGGCCACGATGAGCGCTGAACATGCCGAGATTGCCAGAAAAAGCTGCAGCATGATCTGGTTGTGCTTCTGAGACCCGGGATCACCGACAAATTGGCCGGCGCCGGATATCGTGAATAGCGCCGTGATCAGGGCAAGAAGTGTCAGGGTCACGGCGGCGCCTTTGAATTCGAAACGCACCGCGGCCCAAAGAAGAGGGGGCATGACAATGTAGCTGAAGGGCAAGGCGCCGCTCAAGGAAAGGGCGGCGACACCGAGAAAGATCAGCCCCAGGAGGCAGGCTTCCAGCCATCGCGCGGGCGAGAGCTGGGCCTCACCGCGCCAGTTCTGGAACACGACCAACGCCAGCGGCGCTACGATCAAGACCCCGGTGGCATCCCCGATCCACCATAAGGGCCACGCCGTCGTGAAGGATTGCGATTGCATGTCGAACCAGGCAAGCGTCGCACTTCCGATCGTGGCACTTACGATCGGCGCGATGACAGCGGCAAAGACGACGAATGAGAGAACTTCCTGCAAGGTTTCCAGCCGAACCGGACGGCCACAGGTCCGATTCACAAGCCATGCGCCGACCACCGCCTCAAGAGCGTTGCCGGCATAGATCAGGAAGGCCGCGGGCAGCGGACTTTGGAACCAAAGGTTGCTGAACAATTCAGCCAGACACCCCGCCACTATCCACCACGGCCAACTTTGCCTGGGGGCGAGGACAAGCGTGGCGATGAAAAGCCCGCTCGGAGGCCAAATGGAAATACCGGTTCCAGGGACGATTGCGAGCGATTGAGCGAATCCGCAGCCCAAGACATAAGCCGCGATAAAAAGCCCTAAGTGCAGGAATTGAGGGCGGTACGACCAGACGCGCATCATGGGCTGCTCCTGCGGGGCAAAGAAAGCCTGGGATCGTCAGTGCTTCGAGCGGCTTCTTCTCGATATCGGGACTGGCGAGCCCATGCAGCACCCTAGTCTCGTGACAACAGCGCTGCAACTTATGGAAATCCATGTATTGATGGACACGTAGCGGCTTTGCTGCTCGCCGACACGCCGCATCTGGCGGAATGTGTGTCGAGAGCGGCTTGTCAAATAATATGAAGCCGCCATCTTTATTTTAGTGCCCATCGCCAGTCTCGCTCGCCTTTCAGGCTGGTGAAATCTGGTTAAGCAATCCGACGTTTATCTGAGGACGAGAACGTCAACATGCGAATACTTCTAACCAGGGAAAGATTTCCTCGATGATGTTGGAAGACCTGTATCGCTTACTGAGAAGCAGCCACGTCCAAGCCCAAGGTGTCGTCGATACGATGACCCAGCCGGTGGTCGTCCTGGATCAGGGGTTTTGCGTGGTGACTGCCAACAACGCTTTCATCCGCACCTTTAAAGTCGAGCGGGATGACATCTTGGGGCGCAGTTTCTTTGATCTAGGCAATGGCCAGTGGGACATCGAAGAGCTTCGGCAACTCATAGCTTCGGTAATTCCCAAGGCATCTGCCGTGATCGGATTTGAGGTGACGCACGACTTTCCTGCGATCGGTCGGCGGACTTTTCTCGTCGATGCCCGGCGCCTCGTTCATCCCGACGACAACAGCACCAACGTCCTCGTTCTTTTCGACGATGTTACCGAGCGCCAGCGCCACGAGGCCGAGCAAAACTTCATCATCTCCGAAACCCGGCATCGGATGAAGAACCTGTTTGCGGTCGTGCGCGCGATCGCGATGCAAACGGGGACCGAAGGCCGGACCGCAGAGGAGTATCGCGACGCCTTCCTTGGACGGTTGGAGGTCACTCTACGTGCCCAGGAGCTCGTTTCAAACAAGGGAACGGCTGATCTTGCCGTTTTGCTGAAAACTACAATCAGCGAAATTGGCGTGGATCGGCTTCATTTTGAGGGGCCGACAGTGCAACTATCGAGTTCAAAGGTCCTTCCGATCAGCATGATGATCCATGAGCTGGCCACCAACGCGGTAAAATACGGCGCCTTGTCCGTTCCTGAAGGCGAAATCCATGTGAAGTGGTCGCTGGAAGCCGGGCCAAAAGAACGAAAATACCTGAAATGCGAGTGGCGGGAAGAGAAAGGCCCGGGCTTGGCACCGCCGACACGCAAAGGCTATGGAACGGAATTGATCGAGGGTACTGCTGCCCATTTGGGCGGCGAGGTGGAGCTTGCCTATGGCGGCCGTGGTTTGACTGCAACGATCAAACTCCCTGTGTGAGGATGTGATGAGCGGACATGCGAGAGAGAGAGAGAGAGAGAGAGGATGTACGCGGGAACCTCGTCCTCATAGTCGAAGACGAGTTCTTCATAGCGATGGAACTGAGGGAAGCGTTGATCGAGGGAGGTTTTCGCGTGCTCGGACCGGTCGGCTCGGTCGAGGATGCCCTCGATCTCCTGCAAGACGAACGTCCGGATGCAGCAGTCCTGGATGTCAATCTTGACGATGAAAAGGTGACACCAGTCGCAATTCTATTGAAGTCGCTGGGCGTGCCCTTCGTCCTCGCGAGCGCATGCGAAAAGTCCGAACTGGCCCAGAATGCAATCCTTGCCAATGCTGTCAACGTGGGAAAGCCGACCGATATGAAAGGCCTGCTCGGTGTGATCCAGGCTCTCACGATGTAGGCCTGCAGCCGAATGCCGTCACGCATCGCTCCGGGGATGCGGCCGCCTATTCACCCCAGCCAATATCTCGGCCCTGGCCCCTTGCGTCCCGCCACATCGGCAGGGTTGGCGAGGCTGCATCGGTCGATCGACAGGCAGCCGCAGCCGATGCATTCGGTAAGCCCCGACCGCAGCCGCTGCAGCTCGGCAATGCGCTCATCGATGCGCTTTGCCCATTCGCCCGATAACTCCGACCAATCCCGACGCGATGGCATACGGTCGGCCGGCAGCTTGTCGAGTTCCGCGCCGATCTCCTCAAGCGTCAGCCCGATCCGCTGCGCAAAGATGATGAAGGCGATCCGGCGCAATATGGATCGGTGATAGCGCCGGTGCCCCGAGCCGGCGCGCTCTGAGGCGATCAGCCCGCGCTCCTCGTAGAAACGCAAGGCAGATGAGGCAACGCCGCTGCGCCGCGATACGTCCGTGATGGTGAGCATCGGATCCATGCGTAAACAAGAGCACGATTCCCGCTTGACTTCAAGTTAACTTGAACTTGTAGCAGTTGTTGGTACCCATTGAAGGAGCACCAGCAATGCAGATGAATATCGATCTTCAGGGACTTCGCGTGGCGATCACGGGCGGCACGTCGGGGTTGGGACTGGCCCTCGTGCGCCAGCTTGCGGCGAAGGGGGCGCGTGTCGCCTTCGTCGCTCGCACGGCAGCGAATGTCGAACGCATCGCAGCCGAGACGGGCGCGCACGGCATCGTGGCCGACATCGGCAAGAAGGGCGATATCTATCCGGCCGCGATGCAGGTCACCGCCAGCCTGGACGGGGTCGATGTCCTGATCAACAATGCGTCGAGCCTCGGCCCTGTCCCACTGGCGCTTCTGGCCGATACCGAGTGCGAGGAGCTGGAGGCGGCGCTTGCGGTCAATCTCCTTGGTGCGTTCCGGCTGACGAAGGCGCTGTTCGGCGCGCTTGCCGCGTCTGCACGCGAGGGCCGCGGCTCACTGGTGATCAACATCTCCAGCGATGCGGCGGTCAATGCCTATCCCGGCTGGGGAGTGTATGGCGCGAGCAAGGCCGCTCTTGCCCATCTGACGGCGATTTGGGACGAGGAAGCGAAGCCCGACGGTATAAGGTTCCTCGCGCTTGACCCTGGCGATATGGACACCCCGCTTCACGCACTGGCACTTCCCGACGCCGATCCGTCGACCTTGAAGGCTCCCGAGCTCGCCGCTGCCGAGATCATCGAGAAGATGCTCACCGCGTTGCCGGTCCGTGCCGCGCTTATAGCCGGAGGACAGGCATGATCGCCGATGACCAATCCGACCGCCACTCCGCCAAGCTGCTTGTCATCGAGGCGGATGGCACGATGCGCGACATGCCGCGCAGCAAGCTCGCGGCGCTGTTCAATCCCGGCGATCTTGTTGTCGCCAATGATGCCGCGACCTTGCCTGCCAGCTTGCACGGAATCCATGCGCCAAGCGGGAAGGCGGTCGAGATCCGCCTCGCCGGCTGGCTATCACCTCCCGATCCTACTCGCTTCGTGGCAATCGCCTTCGGCTCGGGCGATCATCGGGCACGCACGGAAGACCGGCCGGCACCGCCACCGCTGTCGCCGGGCGATCAGCTTCGGCTCGGCCCGCTCGAGGTCGTCATAGAGCGCCTTTTCGACCATCCTCGCCTTCTTGAACTGCGTTTCCTCAGCAACCAAGCGGCGGTGTTTGCCGGTCTGGCGCAATATGGCCGGCCGATCCAATATGCGCATGTTCCCGAACCGTTGGCGCTGTGGGATGTATGGACGAAGATTGCAGCCCGACCGTTCGCCTTCGAGGCGCCGTCGGCAGGCTTTGCGCTCGACTGGCGCACGCTTCAGGCATGGCGCCGGCGCGACATTGGCTTCGCGTCGCTCACGCATGCTGCGGGCATTTCCTCGACCGGCGATCCCGCACTCGACTCACGTCTTCCCTTCGACGAGCCTTACAGCATCCCCGAGCGCACCGCAGAGCAGATCGCGCGGGCGAAGCTCCAGGGCAGGCGCATCATCGCGATCGGCACGAGCGTCGTGCGCGCCCTCGAGGCGGCGGCCAATCCCGACGGCAGCGTTCGCGCCGGAAATGGCGTTGCGACGGGGCGCATCGCCCAGGGCACGCCGCTCCGCGTGGTCGATACGATTTTGACGGGCGTCCACCAGCCCGGAGAAAGCCATTTCGAGCTTCTGCGCGCCTTTGCGGATGATGCCCTGCTCGCAAAGGCCTCCGCAGCGCTTACCGCAGGGCGATATCGCACGCATGAATTCGGCGATTCCGTGCTGTATAATTTGCCAGCCGCCGCTGCGGCCGGTTCGGACAGAACCTGACCGAAACGCTCACGACGAAGCCCCCGGGGAGATCGCCATGATCCTCGGGCATCCCTGCTGTAAAATAATATTCAGCGCCAGAACTTCTTCGCGTCCAGCACCTCGTCAAGCGAAACCTGCGCGTCGTCTATCAGCGCATCCTTGTCCGCATGGGAAATAACGCTGTCGGCAGCCGGATGGTTGGTCAGACCATGCTTGCTCAGTACGTTGGGCCCGGTTGCAAGATCGTTCAGCAATCCAAGATGGTCCTGAAGCCTCCCCATTGCGCCGATAAAACGCCGGTGAAGGCGCACGCCGCGCTTGTTGTCGAACAGTGACCCGAAGAACTCGGCCGCATAACGCAGCTTCTTCGCGTCCTTGCGAGCCTCGTGGCGTTGACGATCGTCGACCTTGGCGAGCGCCTGCCCGTGCTTCTTCAGCTTCTTGCGCATTCGGTTGAGCGCCATTTCGGCAAACTCCAACGCCGACAGGCCCCGCACGTCCTCAGTCTCGGGAAGCGAAAGATATTCGCCGCACCGAAGCCATTCGTTAAAATCCAGCATGAGCGCGCGGGCACGACTGGAGTTCAATCCCTCAACCACGTCGTCGTATGCAGCCTCCCGGGCATCCGTCAGCCGGCTCCGCAGGTCTGAGTCCGTCGCCTTTGTCAGCAGCACATCCAGATTGCGCGCCTCTCCGAGGACCCCGGCCAGCCAGCGCAGCTCGTCCTTCAGTCGTTGCGGCTCATCGCCCGGAAGCATTCGCTTGAACAGCGAGAAGTCGGAGCGCAGGCGACGCAGCCCTACGCGGGCCTGGTGCAGCGTTTCAGCATTTCGCTGCCGCAGCAGGACATCCTCGTTCAAACGAAACTGCCGGAAGCACGAGGCGGCAATTGTTTGAAAGGCATCGGATGCGTGCATATTCTGATCGAGGCGAATATCCTCCGCCTTGAAAACGGACTTCTGCTGCTCGATCAGCGCGAAGCCCCTTTCCGCCTTGGAGCGAACGCCAAAACGAATGGGCGCGACCGCTTCGATCTTGCGTGCGAATACGAATAGGTCCTTCTGATTGCCATCCTTCAGCTCAAGCTCGGCTTCCCGCACGGCGGTGTTCCGGTCACCAGAGACGACCGATCCCTGGTCGATGACCACCTCAATCAGGGAACCGTTTTCCTTCACGGTCCAAACGCGCCTCTCGATTTCCACGTTGAAGGCGGGCGACACGGCAAGTTCCTCACCGAACTCGGTTTTGAGCGGATTGGAATCGTCGACGACCGGCTTGTCCCCTTCGATGGGCGTCTCCCATTCCGAACGGGCAAAAAGAGATTGGCTCTGGCCCACCGCTTTCACGGTCTGGACATGAACATCGCCGGTCTGACGGACACGGAGGGTGAACCCGTTCTGAAAAAGCTTGTGATCGTCGGTATCAAAATAGGTTGAAGTTTGTTTCAGGACCTTTTCAGGGTTGGTAAGGGGGGTGAACCGCGACAGCCGTTTTGCGGCCTCCGTGGAAAGCTCAAGCTTCAGTTCGACTTCGGGTGACATCGAAGACCTCCGGCGCGTACGCGTATTAGACTACCCCATAAGACATTATAACGCCTCAAGGGTCTGATGGTTCGGTCCAATCACCCCCTATGAAACAATAATGATGTCAGCCTGCGACATGGGTTTGCGGATGCCTGCGCGAGAGGTCGCTTCGGCGGTATGGGCTCGCCTCGCCACTATCATCTTCGCCGGCGGCGCAGATAAAATTCGCGTCTCATTCGGCCCCGGCACTCCATTCCCGGTAGGCCAGATGGAGCTTCGCTCCGATCGTGGTCAGCGGCTGCGGCGGCAGCGCAACCGGTGCTGCCAGGCGATTATAGACACGGCCGAGTTCGGACTCGTGCCCGAGCACGCGCTCGGCCGCGGCTATGCCGGCAGCGGTCGAATTCGACGCGCCTAGTCCGTTGCAGCCGCAGGCTGCGAAGACACCTCGTTCGATTTCTCCGAAGGCCGGCACATGGTTCCGCGTCAGCGCCATCGCGCCTCCCCAGCGGTACTGCATGCCGACGCCGGCAAGCGTGGGGAAACGATGTGAGAACTTGCCGTCATGCAGGCGGCCGGCGCTGCGGATCGCGGCATCGCTGATCTCAATGCTCGGATTGTAGCTGTAGCGCGAACGTATCAGAATGCGGTCGCCGCCGCGGGTATTGATGCGCCGCACCGTCGTTCCCATCGGCAGCGCAGGCGTCGCCGCCCACTTTCTTTCTCCGCCTAGCCTTGCCGGATCGAATTCCTCCGTCAGCGATGCATAGGTGAAGACGTGAAGGAGGCGTCCGCGGAAAAAGCCGAAGCTTTCCGCATGGCCGTTATTGGCCATGATGATCCTGCCCGCCTGCACCGAGCCCTTCGGCGTTTTCACCAGCCAGCCGCCGCCGAAGCGCTCGAAGGAAAGAGCAGGTGTCTGCTCGAAAAGCCTCACCGGCTCCTTCAGACAGTCGGCCACTCCGCGGATATAAGCGGCCGGCTGGATGATGATCGTGCCGGGCGAGAACAGGCCGGAGGTGAAGGCCTTCGATCCCGTCACCGCTTCGATCTCGCTGGCTTTGAGGAGCCGATGGGCTTCGCCCATTTTCGAAAGCTGCAGCGAATAGGCTTCGAGATGCTTGTCGCCTTCGGCGCTCATCGCGACGCTGTAGCGGCCGCAGGGATCGAACAGCTCCTGTCCCCAGCCGTTCTCTGCAGCGAGTTTGGTCGCGAGCGCGATTGCCGAACGCTGCAGGAGCACGGAGTCGCGGAACTTGCCCTCCGACTCGCCGCTGAAATCGTTCGAGGAGACCTCGTGCGGAAGATCGATGATGAAGCCGGAATTGGCGCCGGCCGGACCTTCGCCGACGATACCCGCTTCGAGAACAGCCACCCGGACGGTCGGGTCGAGCTGCGAGAGACGATGCGCCGCGGAGAGACCGGCAAAACCGCCGCCGATGATCGCGACGTCGACGTTGATCGCTTCGCCCAAGGCCGGGCGCGGCGTGCGCGGCGGAAGTGTCGCCACCCATCCCGACACGCCCGCGCGCTTGGGAAGCTTCGATGCGACGAAGACGTTCTTTGCGGCCTGGGTCACGGTCAAATCGCTTCCCGTTCCATAAGCGCTTCGAGGGAGCGGCGGAGAGCGGGAAGCTTTTCCGGAGCAAGCGCGCGCAGCGGCTTACGCGGCACTCCCGCCCCGTAACCGGTCAGTTCGGCGGCCGCATAGACGGACTGCACGTAGTCTCCTTCCCAGATCAGCCCCATGGACGGCTCCAGAATCTTCCAGAGCTCACGGACCTCGTCCCACCTGCGCTTCGATGCTGCCTCGACGAGCGCGACCGAGGTTCGTGGAGCGAAGTTCGCACCACCCCAGATCAAACCGTCACATCCCGCATAAAGCGCATAGGGAACGAGAGGGTCGGCGCCGTTCATCACGAACCGGCCGGTACGAATGAGTGCCGCGTGCTTTCCAAGATCGCCGCTGCTGTCCTTGACGGCACAGAATCCGGGAATTTCGTTCAGCTTCTCCAGAAGTTCGGGCGTGATCGCAACACCGACCGCCTGCGGTACGTTGTAACCGATGACCGGCAGACCCGCCTTCGCAACCTCGCTGTAGAAATCAAGGATTCCCTGATCGTCCGTCGGTCCTTCGAAGAAAGGTGGAAGAATCATAACGCCTTCGGCGCCGGCATCGCGGGCGCGCACCGTGCGCTCGACCACGTCCTCCACCAGGAGAGCCGATGTCTGAGCGATCACCTTCGCCCGACCGTTGACGATGCGCGCACCGCGCCTGACGAGCTCCTCCGATTCCTCCTTGGAAAGATAGACATGCATCCCGGTGCCGGAGCTGAACAGGAAGCTCCTGACGCCGGCTGCAAGGTAGCGCTCGACATTGTGTTCGAGACGCCCGTAGTCGATGCGGCCGGCATCGTCGAAGGGGGTGGCGATGGCAAGGTTTAGGCCTGGAAATTGAACGTTAGACATTCTTGTCATGTCCCCCGAGGTTAGGTGAAAGGTCGAGGCATTTGGCAGGCAACAAAGGGCTCTTCTTTACCCGGCTATGTTCCTGCTTGCTTGGAAGTTCGCTCATCGGCCTCTCCAGCGATGGTTTTGGTTTGTTCTTCGAGATGCCGTCCTAGAGGGTCGGCGTTTCCATACCCTCGGGGGCCGCATACATGGCCATGTTTCGACGAGAGAGTTCGATGTGCAGGCGCGCCAGCTCGGCCGAGGCATCGGCGTCGTGTCGTTCGATGGCCTCGATCATTTCGTCATGCTGCCGGGATGCAAGCTCCAGTTCTTCCTGCATGCGCGGCGTGTTCGGATGCTTGTAGAAGATCTTCCCGATACGGGCGTGGTCGATCTGCAGGCGCCGGAGACTGGGAACGAGATAGACGTTGTGCGCCATCTCGCCTATCTGTCGGTGGAACTGGTCGTTATAGAAGACGCGACCCTCGGCGTCGCAATTGTCGACCGCCTTCTGAAAGGTCCGCTGAATCTGCTTCAGAGCGTCGAGTTCTGCCCGAGTACGGTTCTCGGCCGCCAGTCTATTCGCGGTGATGTAGATCATCGGCGCCATCAGAAAGTAGTCCCGTAGCGACTGGTAGCTCATCGAGCTGACCCGAGCGGCTCGGTTCGCTTCCAGCTCGATGTAACCTTCGCCAGCCATCTGGCGCATCAGCTCCCGAACAGGCGGGCGGGATAGGCCGAACTCCTCGCTCAGCGCCACTTCGTCCAGAACTGAGCCAGGCGGCAATTCCATGGTGAGGATCCGTCTGCGCAGGGCAAGACTAAGGCTGGCCTTGCGGTCGGGGCTCGCGATGTCGGTCGTCATATCATCGTCGCTCATGTCATTATCCTTTTAGAAGACATTAAGTAGACATAAGATAGACGTCAAGTCTTTCATGGAAATTGCGGCGTCTTTCGCAGCGGTCTGTGCCGCCTGACACGCGAGATTTCAGGATTAGAAAGTGTGGACTTGGATCGCTGCCCACATCCGGCCGGGCAGTCGGCCGCGGCCCGCCAAAGCATCTTCGGGAACGGAAGGTGCTTTGGCAGCCGACGTCCATGGCCGCCCCATCATTGATGCCTTGGTGTGCGTAAGAAGGCGCGCCCCCACGCTTCAGACGGATCCTCTGGCAACCGAACGACAGAGGTAGCGATGCCGGCGTCGCCTAAAGCGGCTGATTTACCGCTCTATGACGAGATCGCTCAGAGGCTTGGAGCAGCAGGGAAGAAACAGTCCCGCGTCGATCTCGCGCTGGCGGATACCACCATTGTGTTTCATATCCACCGAGCCCGACACCAGCTTCGACTTGCAGGTGCCACAGACGCCGTTAGCGCAGGATGAGGGGATCCTTATGCCGGCTTTCTTAGCGCAGCTCAGCACCGTCTGCTCGTCGGCTACCTCGATCTTGCGAGCCTGCTTCGAGAATTCGACCTGATATACTTTTCCAACCGGCACTTCCGGCGCGGCGATTTCATTTTCGTCTATCACCGCGGCGTCAAAGCTCTCCTCGATATAGCTTGACGAAGGTACTCCGAGATCCCCGGCGATCGTGCGGGCTGCGGCCATGAAGGGCGCCGGGCCGCAGCACATCACGGTCCGTTCGGCAATGTCCGGAACGGCAAGCTTCATGAATTCGGCGGAGATCCGGCCCGTCAGGCCGGACCAGGATGGCTCTCCGGTCACGACCTCAGGAAGGAAATGCAGCCTGACGTTCTTCATCCTTATGGCAAGGTTCGAAAGCTCTTCACGAAAGATGAGATCCCGTGGGGTGCGGGCCGCGTGCATGAAGACGATATCGGTGGGGCGGCATGTGTCGCCGAAATCCCGGAGGATGGACATGACCGGGGTGATGCCCGAGCCGCCGGATAGCAGCAGGAACTTCCTGGCTGTGCTGGGGCGGACGAAGTGCCCCAGCGGCCCTTGTGCCTTGACGGTGGTTCCGACGGCCATGTTGTCGTGAAGCCAGTTCGAAACCTTGCCGTTCGCAACCCGCTTCACTGTCACGGTGAAAGCGTTTGTCCGCTGCGGCGAGGACGAGATGCTGTAACAGCGGCTTTCGGTCTCCGCACCCATGGCAAAGTCGAAGAGAAAGTACTGACCCGCCTGGAAGGCGAAATGCTTTCCTGCAGGGGACGCGAACGTGAAACTCTTCACGTCATGCGTCTCCTGATGAACGTCCAGGCACACGAGTGTGTCATCGCGCTCGCTATCCCAGAACTCCGCTCTCTGCGGAGCCAACGAAGTCTGCATCGCGTTAGTATCCATTTGCGCGCATCCGATCGATGTACCAGGTTGCGAATTTGTCGAGGGTGGTCTCCGAGAAGCGCGAGTAGGGGCCGGGAAGATAGGCCGGATCAAGAGCGCCCGCATGCGCCCTGCCTACGAGTTCGGAGTCCTGATCGGTCGTTGCGACCCAGACGTCGGTCAGCTTCTGCAGATCGTAGTCCACACCCTCGACGGCATCCTTGTGAACCAGCCATTTGGTGCGAACCAGCGTCTTTCCGGCCGAAAGCGGAATGACGATAGACACGACGGCGTGGTCGCCCATGAAGTGGTTCCAGCTATTGTGACCCCAGAGATGGGTGTCGCCGAGATCCTTTCGCGTCATGCTGCCGAGCAGCTTCGAGCACGCAGCCGTCGCGTCAGGCGTCTGGGATTCGCCGGCGCCGGCGATGATGAGGCGCTGGGTCCTGAAGTTGGTGGCGCAGTCCACGAGCTGTTCAACGGCGGCGGACGGAAAACCGTCTGCTTCCCAGCTTTTGGTGCGTTCGGCATAGAGCGCTTCGTGCTGCCTGGCCTCCTCCAGATCTTCCGGGCTCAGCGCCTCCGGATCGAAGCCGAAGTCGAGATCGACGAACGACACGCACAGTTCCGGATGGTTGGCGGAGCAGTGATAGCACTCGCGATTGTTTTCCATCGTCAGCTTCCAGTTGCCGTTCTCAATGACGTCGGTCTGGTAGGCGACCTTCGCATTCCGGATATCGTAGGGAGCCAAGCGCTCGGTCATAACCTGCTCGAGCCGGTCGATGTCTTCGGGAGGATTGTCGGAAAGGCAGGCGTAGATCAGTCCACCGATCGACTTGAAATTCACCGGTCGGAGGCTCTTGCAGCTCTTGTCGAAGTCGATGCCCATATGGGGCGCGTGCGCCAGTGTGCCGTCGAGCTCATAGGTCCATTGATGATAGGGACAGACGAGCTTCGAAATGACCGTCGATCCTGCGTCCAGGATGCGGGCGCCTCGATGGCGGCAGACGTTGTGGACGACGCGGATCTGGTCGTCGTCGTCACGCAAAATGATCAGGCTGCTGTTGCCGATGTCGACGACGGTGGCGTCGCCCGGCTCCGGAACATCGCAGTCGAGGCCGATGCAGATCCAATGCTTCCTGAAAAAGACATCGAGGTCAGCCTCGAAAACGTCGTCTCTAATGTAGAGTCCGGCGGGAAGCGAATGACCGTCGGCGCGGCTGTCGAGCAGCGAGGAAATCGACGAAGCGAATGTCTGTAGCATGAACTGACCTCATGAATTGGATGTCCAATTCTTCGCCCAACTGGCCGACCCTTCAACGGCATAAATTTGCTGCTTTCGCATAACTTGTAGTAATGCCAAAAGGAGCGGCGGAACGTCGCCGGTAGAAGCTAACGACGACAGGCCTTGCAATTCATTGAGTGGCTTAAAGCGGAGGATGGCGGACCAGGCACGAGATGACACGGATCCGTGGGAGATGGCAGCTTCGTCAGAGGTTCCCGTAGGCGCGAAATGCCTAGAGCTGACCTTCCGGCCTATTTGTAAGTAATCTTGTCGCTGGCTCTTGGACGATTGAAGAAATAGCGGTCGAAGCTATAGCCGTCCGTGCCGGTAAAAGTAGCAAAGAAGGCCGAGACGGGGGTTGTAAATGTATATTTCACCCGCGTCAGCACGACCTGCACGCCGTCTTCCTGTATCTGCGATGGTATCGTGACTGAGCTTGCCACGCCGGAACTGAGGGCGGATGTATTGAACGCGGCAGACCAATTGACCGTCGCACTGCCAGTGCTGCTGATATCGTTCACCGAGACCGTGATCGTCAGCCCTGTGGTGTCATAAGGCTGCAGGATGAAGCTCGCGCCGGTAAGAAGCTTTGCGACGTCGGACTGTGTCCAGGTGCCCTGCTGCGAAATCATATCGCCCGTGGTGGCGGCGATCTCGTCTATTTTCCGGCTGACCGTGAGCGCATGGCCGAGATCGACGGCGCCAAACAGGAGAGCTGTCAGGAGCGGCAACAGGAGAGCGAATTCCACGCCCGAAGCACCCGACCGATCGCGCGCCAGATAACGAACAGAGAATTTGGTCAACCGGCGAAAGGACAGGTTCCGTTTCGGGATCATGTTAGAAAGGCTCGTTGCGGAACAGAACGGAAGATCCGAGCAGATAGCGGCCATCGGAAAGCTCGGCGCTCGACAAGGTGAGAAAATTGACGACGGCGGTCCAGGGCAGAAACGCCTGCACCAGGATGTAGTCGCTGCCCTTGCCGATATTATAAGTCTCGGTGACGGTAAGATTGCCGCTGCTGTCGATGGGATCGGTGCTGGCGACGGTCGATATGTCGGAAAGTACGTCGACCTTTACCAAAAGATTATCGGAGCATTCGAACGACAGGAGCATGTCGTTACAAATCTTGGCCTTGAAATCGGCCAATGTGAGGTTGGAGGATGCGACCTCGCCGGTACGGATCATTCGCGAGATCTTTTGCACCGAAGCGTCCAATGCGGAGTTCACGAAAAACATCAGCGACACTTCGATGGTCGCAAATATGAACATAAACAGCGGTATGGCCAGGATCGCGAATTCGATCGCGGCCACGCCTTGGCGATCGGCGAGGAAGCGGCGCAAGAGTGCAAACGGTTTCGCTCGCCTCATTGGGTCAGCCGCACGGATGTGAGATATTGCGTAAAGAGCGCAGACAAACCGGTCGTGATGTCCGCCGACGACGAGGCAGAAATGAACAGGCTCTTGGAGGATGCGCAGTCGGCAAGCGCATAGGGGATATAGTCGCGTCTCGTGATGCTTGTCGATACGCCGCTATCCATGGTGCCGCCCCAGGTGCTCTTCCAGCTGGCGCTCGCCATGGTCGAGCCGACGGTTGCGTTATAACCCCAGTCCGTGGTGATCGGCAGATATTCGGTATAAAGAACCGCCATGGTGGCGGATTGGTTCTTGATGTAGGCACACCAATCCGGATTCAGCGGCGCCACCTTGTTCCAGTATAACCCGGATATGGCCTTGTTCTTGTACCACGTCACCCCGTTGATCACCCACTCGCGCTGCGACTGGACACCGTCCGTCAGCAGAAGAACCAGCTTGAGCGGTTTTGCCGAGGAGGTGCCATCCCCACCGGTACCGACCATCTTCTTCAGCGCCGTCAAGGAGACGTCAAAATAAGTATAGGTCGTCGACGTTGCGCTTGTGAGACCGTAGTTGTCGTCTGAAAGGCGTTTGCGCGCGGTCGTAGTATCCAGGGTGGGAGCCAGAACTTCCGTGGCCGTGTCACCCAAGCTGTATAGGCCGACTTTGATACGTTCATGATTGCTGTCGGACTCATCAATCATATCGAGCACTTCGCTGACGGCATCCACGGCAACGTCGGCGCGCAGCTTTATCTTCTTTGCGGTGCTGTAGGCGTAGTTGTTGGCGTAGTACGTGCCGCTGACAGTGTGTTCGTCGCCCGTGTGGCAGGCGAACTGGCATCCGATGCCCGAGTACATGGTCTGCTGACCCGCAGTCGTTGCCGCCAGAAGCATCGAAGGGGATTTGTCGATGACGACGTACACGTTGAGATAGGACGTGGCCGGCCCTTTGACGGCACTTGATACGCTGACGGGAACGGTAGTGATATTTGCGAGCTGCATCAAAGTCGTCGGAACGGTGCCGCTTGCCGTTGCCGTTATGCGATGGTTGCTCGTATCGATTTCGATGTCGCCAAGCGTATAGCTGCTTTCTACCTGCGCATGGAACCAGTCGGAAACCTTTTCCTTGAGAGCGTCAGTGTCTTCGGTGTCGATCTGTTTGACGGCGGCGATCAAGGCCGCGTCAAGATCGCTTTGCATGCTCTGCCTGACATTGTAGGCCCGGATATAGTCGAAACTCGCGCCGACAGCGAGGAGCATGGGCACCATGGCGAGGGCAGTGACGATGGCGACGTTGCCGCCTCTATCCTTTCGCAGACGGCGAAGGATTTTAAAGAGCCGACTAAGTGAATATGAAAAATCCGAGCTCAAAAACCACCATCACTTATTTCATAAAAATAGTGATGACGATAACGTGTCGAAGAAGGTTAACCCTCTGTGCATTCTTACGTGTTCCGGAGGCAAGCGCCGCCGTCAATCGGATATTCCTTTCGCTTATTGTATATGTCTGCGTATTCTGGATATTAGTATGATAATTCCGCGCGTCCTAAAGTGAGGTGTGGGAAGTGGTGAAACGGTCGTTTTGTGCCGCTTTTCTAGGAGCAGGATAGGGGTTCCGATCGCATGCCTTCCCTAGATGGTGTTCATCCAAAGGACCGCATTGTTGCGGTCCTTCGGCTTTTTGCTTCAAGCCCGCGCCGGGGTCCTTGCCGGCACGACGGCGTTGATCACCACCGCTACGGCGATGTTTGCCGCAAGAGCAAGCAGGCCGGTATAGATGGTGAACGGTTCTCCGCCGAGGCTGATCAGGTGCAGCGGCTTCCAGCCGGCATCCCATACGAGGAAGGTGCCGCCGATGAAGCCGACGAACCAGCCAGCAAGCAGGCCCGGCGCACGGAACCAATTGGTGTAGAGGCCGAAGACCAGGGCAGGAAGCGTCTGCAGGATCCAGATGCCGCCCAGCAATTGCAGGTCGAGCGCAAACTGCGTCGGCAGGAAGATGATGACGAGCAGGGCACCCACCTTAACCACGAGCGAGGTCAGTTTGGCGACCTTGGCTTCGCCCGCGCTGCTTACCTCCGGATTGACATAGGCCTTCCAGAAATTGCGAGTGAAAAGGTTTGCCGCGCCAATGCTCATCACCGCCGCCGGAACCAGGGCGCCGATCGCAATCGCCGCGAAGGCGAAGCCGGAGAACCAGCCCGAAAACAGCGTCTTGAAAAGCGCCGGCACGACATCATTGGGGCTTTCGAGCTTCAGGCCAGCGGCATGGCCCATATAGCCGAGCAGGGCAAGAAGACCCAGCAGCAGCGTATAGGCTGGCAGCAGGACGGCATTCTTGCGGATCGTCTTGCCGCTGTTCGAGGCGAAGATGCCCGTCAAAGTATGCGGATACATGAAGGCCGCGAGCGCCGAGCCCAAGGCGAGCGTCGCATAGGCGACATACTGGTTGCCGCCAAGGAGTAGATTGCCGGATCCCTTGGCCTGGAATGCGGCATCGGCTGCGGCGAACACATTGGCATAGCCGCCGAGTTTTGAGGGAATGAGTGCCACAGCAGTGATCACCACGATGTAGATCATGATGTCCTTGACGAAGGCGATCAAAGCCGGAGCGCGCAGACCCGCCGAATAGGTGTAGAGCGCCAGCACAATAAAGGCGATCGCCAATGGCAGTTCGCCATGCAGGCCGAGGGCCTTCAGGACCGTGGTCATGCCGACGAGCTGCAGCGCGATATAGGGCATGGTGGCGATGACGCCGGTCGCCGCCACGGCGAGTTCGAGTGGGCGCGAACCATATTGGCCATGCACGACGTCACCGGCGGTCACGTAGCCGAAATCCCTTGCCCGTTTCCAGAGAACAGGCATCACCATGAAGACGAAGGGATAGACGACGATCGTATAGGGCAGAGCAAAGAAGCCATAAGCGCCGACCGTGTAGACCAATGCCGGGACGGCAATCACCGTATAGGCCGTATAGAAATCGCCACCAACCAGGAACCAGGTGATCCAGGTGCCGAAGCTGCGGCCGCCGAGGCCCCATTCGTCGATATGGGCAAGCGTGGCTGGTTTGCGCCAGCGGGACGCGACGAAGCCCAAGATTGTTACGAGCGCGAAAAAGAAGAGGAAGACGGCGAGCGCCGTGCTGTCGATCTCAGTCGTCATGGCGCGTGCTCCGATAGGCGATAAAGGTCAGCGCCGCGGTAATCGGCACCCAGAGAAGCTGGTACCAATAGAAGAAGGGAAAACCGAACAAGGCCGGCTCGCGCATGTTATAGAGGGATGGCCAGAGCAGGCCGATGTAGGGAATGACGAGCAGCCAAAGCGCTGCCTTGCTCCGTGATTTTTCCATGTCAGATACCTTCCGGGCGCCACACGTGGCGGCAAGTTGCGGTTGTCAGCGTGGAAGGCGAGCCTGTCAGTCGCCAGCCGAGGCCAGCTTGGCTCGTGCCGTTGCAACAGGTTCCCCGGTTGAACGGCAGCAGACGCAATGCATTTGAATTCCTCCCAACGGCTCGCCCTGAAGCCAGCCGCAGTAAAGTCCTATGGTGACGATTTTCGTCAGACAAGATGGCTACGGAGTGAAATGGTCGGGCCTACCCAGAAGTGGGTAGAACGCCGATTCATCGCGTTTTGACGCTGATGCCGTGATCGAGCGCATAGCGGATGAGGCCTGCGGTCGTTGCAATGTTGAGCTTCTTCTTGACGTTCTTGCGGTGCGTCTCGGCCGTGGCGGGCGTAATACCGAGGGCTTCGGCCATCTCCTTGTTGCTCCTTCCGGAAACAATGAGGCCGAGGATGTCGCGCTCGCGCGGTGTCAGGGAATCCGTGTCGTTTCCGCTCTTCCGCTCCATCAGCACGTCGACGACACCGGACGAGAAGTATGTTCCACCCTCAGCCACCGTCTCGATGGCCAAAACGATTTCGTCGGTCGAGACATCCTTAAGAACATAGCCGGCGGCACCGCGCATCACGGAGGAGGAGATGTATTCCCGGCTGTCATGCATGGAGAGCATGACGACGCGCGCCTCGGGCAATTCGTTTCGAAAGAGCTCGATAGCGTCGATCCCATTTAGCTTCGGCATGTTGATATCCATCAGCACGACCTCGGGCCGCGTGTCGCGGCCGATGTCCAGGCCGGACTGTGCCAGCCCTGCCGCTCCTACGACCTCTATATGATCGTAGGTTTCGAGCACGGCTTTCAGCCCATCGATCACCAGCGGGTGGTTGTCAATCAGCAGTACCTTGATTTTGGGACGCGCTGTCATGCGGCTTTGACCTGATCGCGGGGTTGCGTATTGGCTGATTTCGGCATCATCGCTGTCAATGTCGTGCCAGCGGCCGTGCTGTCGATCAGAAGCAGGCCGCGGAAATGCGCCATTCGCTCCTGCATGTTGCGAAGACCTAGACCGTGGCCGCCGACGCCTGCCGTTTTGGCGTCGCCAAAGCCCGTACCGTTGTCGGAGATGGTCATGCGCGCCCGCCCGCCGTCGCTCCAAAGTTTTACCGCGAGGCGGCTCGCACCGGAATGCCGCTCGACGTTGTTGAATGCCTCCTGAGCAACGCGATAGAGAGCCGTGCTGGCCTCGGGTTTTAGCCGATCGACGAAACCGGTCGCTTCGATTTCGGTCGTGATCCCGCTCCGCTCCTCGAAGTTATGGCACAAAGCCTCGAGCGCTGCGGTGAGACCCATGTCGTCGAGCACACGCGGGCGCAGATCGTGGGACAGCCGCCGGATCTCCTTGATCGCGCCATTCAGCGCCTCCACGCCGCGCTCGATAGTGCGCGCCGCATCGTTGACGTCGGTCCTGACTTTGCGGCCGGCAAGATCCATGGCGTAGCGGACGCCGAGTAGATTTTGCGAAATGCCGTCATGCAGTTCTCGGGCAAGCCGGGCGCGTTCTTCCTCCTGCGTGTCGATCACCCGCTGGGTCAGTGCCTTGAGCCTGCCGTCGGCCATGCGCCGCTCGTGAAAAGTAAGCAGCATGCAGGTCGTGAAGACGACGATAACAGCGGGAACGGCAATCAGCGCCACGATCACAAAGGTGCTTTTGATACTGGCGCGCATGCTCGCATTTGCCGCCGCCGTCTGCGCGTAAACGTCGTCGAGATAGACGCCAGTTCCGACGACCCAGCGCCACTTGTCGAGCCCGACGACGAAGGACAGCTTGTCGGCCACCTGGCCGCTGGATGGCTTTTGCCACTTGTATTGGTGCAGGCCGCCGCCCGCCTTTGCAGTCGCGATCAGCTCGGCGATGACCTTGTCGCCGTTGGGATCAGTCAGATCGAGCCAATTGCGGCCATGCCGGAAGATTTGGCGCGGATGGACGATATTGTTGCCGTCATAGTCATAGACAAAGAAATATCCGTCCTTGCCGTAGTCGAGCGAAGTCAGGATCGCCGCTACCTTTTCCTTGGCCGCCTGATCGTCCGCGGCCGCATCTCCGTAGGTCGCCTGGATCGCCGAAAGGGCAAGATTGGTCAGGTTGAGGATTTCGGTTTCCTTGGCTTTCAGCATGTTCTGCTCGAATGTCGCGATATTGACTTGGGTAAGGCTCGCCGACTGCCAAGTGATGAAACTCGTGATCGCCAGGATCGCGACTACGAGCGGAATGATCGCAAGCGCAATGATCTGATGTCTAAGCGACAAGAGAGGTCCTCCCCAAGGTTTCCCGGCCAATTTCGTCCGCGTCTCTCCCCTTCACGGACCGCCGAAACATTTTTCACTAAAGCGGCAAGGGCAATGCGCGGTCAAGTGTGACGCCTGTCAAACGGGGTGACATGTCACTCCATGAACGGCCAAATGATGCAAGCAGAGACGCGAGCGGTGTCGGAATAGTGTTGCATTTCCGCAACGAATTTAGCTCCATTTCCTGCAATGTGAAATTGCATGCTTGCCGATTGACCGATCTCGTGTACCATACGCGCATCCGCAATCAAATCAGAGGAGGCGTGAAATGAAATCAATTGTCATGTTTAGACGCTTCTCTGGCGGAATGGCCGTGGTGGTGTCGATGCGCTGCGCTTCGAGCCCAAGCCGACATTGGCACCTGGCTTTCTAAGCCCTCGGATTCTCTGCCGTTTAGCATTTTCCCTGTTATCTTGACGTGACCGGCTACCGGAACGAACGTTCGTATTTTCGCGTCCGTTATCCGCGCGTCTTTTGACCTTCGAAAGGACCTGGTTGCGTCGTTGCGCCGGGAAAGACACTATGCGCGAAGCACAATCTTTGGTTGCTGATACCCTTTCGGCAACGGTTAATGAACTCTGCCTGAAATTCGGCGCTCGGAAGACCGCGTTTGCGTTGCTTCTCGCCGTCTGGCGGCGCCATCAAGAGGCAAACCAAACCTCTCATCTGTCCAATCGCATGCGCCAGGATATCGGCCTTCCGGACGGTGAGGATGTGTCCAAACTTCCGGTTTGGAATTTCAAGGCTTGGTGAGCGGCCGGAATGACAGGCAAGGAACAAGGGGGTGTCAGAGACGCTCTCGCTCCGACCCGTTCGGGCCGGTTTGGAACCGTCGCTATATTGGCATGGCGCGCTCGCGATTGGGGGCGCCATGTAGCTCTGCTGCAAAATTTTTGGAGGGATAAAATTAGATTTGGCCCGTTTTTCGCGGGGTGTGTACAGATAATGAATGCGTGAGAAAACGAGCCTTTGCCAAGGTGTTTTATCATCAAAATGGGCAGCCATAAAGCGTGAGTTTTGGATCAAAGATAGGCAACGACCGATCGCGACAGCCAAATACGCATCAGCGGGCTTCCTTGGCGGAAATTGCGCAAAATTGGCCATTTTGGAAGGGATCGCCCGGCCGATCGTTTTGGGCTGGCTTTGGCTCGAGAAGGTCGATCATTCAGATCCATATGATATGCGACAAGCGGGGTCTTCGCGACTGCTCGGCCAGAGCAGTCGCTTCAGCAAGAATTTCCGGGCAGAACTGACTGTCGAGAGATGGCTCGGCACTCGTTACAAAGTCCCTTTAGCCGAAACGGCGCATGTGCAGGACCAAGCTGATTTGCTCCCCTAATACATCCTGCCTTTCAGGTAAGCCGATGTCCCGCAGCTCGCGATTTGACAGCTGCAGGAGGGTTCTGCGGGTCTCATAATTCCGCCAGGCTGCCAGGAATAGAGCTGTCGCCGTTCTCCAAACACCAAATTTCCGGCATAGATCATCCATGGCCGGGTCAAGGGCGTCGGCAACCAATAATTGGGACTTGGTCATCGCTTATCCCGGTACCGCTCCGGCGGCCGGCTCCTTTCGAAAGTTGATGTGATTGATGACGGGACGAATGCGAATATGCAGACGGCCGCTCGATCAACCAGATACATTAGTTTTGTTGAGAATGCCCAAAAGGCAGCGAAAAAAGGCCTCTAGAGCTGCCAATTCCGTTGACGCAGCGGTCGCACGCAAACACGGATGCGAGGAGAAGCCGTCACAGACGCTCCGCGGAAGGAGCACAAAAACATGGTAGCAACTTGCATTTATGCCTCCCTCAATTTGATTTGCGGATGATGACAATCATACGCAAGAACGACACATTCGCAAGTATGCAATTACGCATTGTAGGCGGAAGACGAAGTTTGTGGCAACCGTGCTACAGCGTCGCAACCAACAGCTTGCTTGCTTTCCGTCAAAAGATTGAGTGAGCTCTGCCTAATTCTATTCGGCTTAGCCAAGGGTTAAGTCAGGATCCGCGCCGCCCGGCCATTCTTGCGCTCGGCGTTGTTGTAGTAGCTCGCGGCCTGCGTTATCGACTTATGCAGAGACTGCTGCATGGCCTCCGGCAGGGGAATGTCGCGGTTGGCCGCCTCGGTCAGGTAACCCGATCGCAGCCCATGCGCCGAAAACATTTCCCGATCCAGGCCCGCCTGTCCGCAGCGTGTTTTAAGGATCAGATTGACGGATTGCGGCGTCAACGCCCGCCGGTCGACATTGCCCCATTGGTCGATGCGCCGGAAGAGTGGTCCGCTCTCGATCCTGGCGACCTCAATCCAATGCTTCAGCGCCTCGACCGGCCGGCCGATCAAAAGAACATGGGCCGTGTCGTCGACGCTTGTCGTTTTGGTGCGGCCGAGGGTGATGGTGAGGCAGGGCAGCAGAGGGGAGGCGGCATTTTTCGGATCGGCATGCACCGGCTCCTCGTCGATGAGGTCCTCAACGCGCAGGGTCGCAACCTCGGAGCGTCGGCGGCCGCCGGAGGCAAACGCCGTCAACAACAAGGCTCGATCGCGAAGATCAACCAGGCGCTCGCCGGCGCACGTAGCGAGCAGCTTTGCCAGCACATCGCCGGTCACCGCTATTTTGCTTTTGCGCTGTCGTGGCCGGCCACTCGCTTTGATCGCGAGCCGCAAGGCCGTCTTCAGCGATGGCGCCGAAAATTCTCCGGTCAGCCCGCGCCAGCGCGTCAGGATCGACCAGGAGGTCAGGCGACGCCGCACGGTATCGGGGGCATGCGGACCGTTCACGCGCAACAGCCCTTGGGCGCGCAACCCAGCCTCGACCTTAGCCGGCATGCCGTGGCTCGGATCCGCGGCGCGTTCGGCCGGATCCCACAGATGGTGGGCGACGAATTTTAGCAGGAGGCTTTCCGGCGCCGGCCAGGGCAGGGGAGAGCCGGTCGCGAGGGCGGCCCAGGCCTCGAGATAACCAAGATCGGAGGTGAGCGCCCTGATCGTGTTGTCGCCCATACCCTCTTTGGCCAGATGTTTTAATGTGGCAACGTCTTCGTCGGTGAGCAGTGCTGCCAGTTGGTCGCGCCGATCGAATCGAAGAATGGCATCGAGAGAGTCGAGTTCCTCAGCACGCCTTTCGATCGAAGTTGGCGACGCGCCGCTCATTTCGACCGTCCGTTTTCGTCATAGAATTCATCGTGGTTCGAGGTCTGATCACCGTTCGTCGAGCGGCCTTCGGCTGCCAATGCCAAAAACGCATCCATCGTGCCCTCGCCCGGCTTCGCCATCGCCGTAAGAACGGCGATAGGCTGCCCGGCTCGGCAGATGAAGACCTCGTCATGACGCAGGGCAAGATCCATCAGCTCTTCAAATCGTTCGGCTGCTTCCGGAATATTCGCAAAAATCTTCATCGCGATTGCCCTCACCAAACCCGCTCATGCAAAATCGCGTCAAACACCAAATCGGTCGACATGAGCGCGCAATGTTCCAGCCGCGTCTGAGCGGCGAGGATGCGGTCCCAAGGATCGCGATGGTCCCAGTCGAAGCTTGCCGCCAGTTCGGCGTGCAGATCGGAGATGGCGAGCGTCTGCAGGCCGCTGGCGGCAACGGCGGCGCGCAATTCCTGCGGCTTGAGGTCGAGCTTCTTCAGCCGGATCTTGTTGTCGAGTTCATAGAAGGACACGGCGCTGACGAGGACGGTGTTCATCTTGTCCTCGATCAGCGATCGCGCCTTTATGGAAAGGCGGTCGCTGCCGATCGTCCACCAATAGACGGCGTGGCTATCGAGCAGAACTTTCATGCCTTGGGCCCGCGATCGGCCCGGCTGCCCCGCCAGACACCGGTATCGTCGTTAAAGTCGCCGGCGTCGATGGCCGCCTGTTCAGCATCGACATCGTCGAACAGATCGTCGGTTAAGCCACGCTGGCGTAAGAGGCCGAACGGCCGCTTGCCGCCGTCGGCCGGACCGATTCGCGCGTAGACTTCATTGCCGCGCATGATGACGATTTCCTCACCCTGGTTGGCGCGTTCGAGCACCTCGGCGAAATGTTTGCGCGCTTCGCTGATCTTGTAGCTAGTCTGGGGCATTGTGCACTCCGATACTCTCTTGTGACGCCATGGTAGCACCGCAAACGCTTGCGTACAAGCCGCATGTACTCTTAACTATCGATACTTGATCCATCTTGGCCATGTTGGAGCAGATGGGCTTGGTAAGGTCGAGCTCAACGGGCTGCCTGTCTTTCCGTGGAGTAACCAGTGACATATCGAGAGGAGAAGCGGGCACAGATGGCAGCCCTTTCGGGAAACAACGGGCAAAGAACCATGGCCGAAGCCGAGATGACAACCCCGAAGTCGGATCGCTCGACGAATGCCTTGTTGGCGCTGTGACTGGCCCCACGTCATCATGATGGACGACGCGATGCTTCACTGGAACTGTCTCGACCTTTGTTTGATGGTCAGGGCCCGTGGGCGAATGTCCTCATTTTTAACTCCTCTGGTGCCATCAACATGACATCAACCCTGAGTCCTTTCGGATCGGATTCTTCGCCTCTGCACGACAACAATTCGCTTGGCAGGAACAACGCGGCTCCCTTCGGCGTTATTTATTTTTGCGCCTGGAGCACCGTTTCATAAATTTGCGGGCATCACGATGGACCTCCGACTGACGAACAAACGTGTCCTCGTGACGGGAGGCAACTCTGGTCTCGGAGCCGCGATCTCGAGGGCCTTCGCCTCCGAGGGTGCGCGGGTTGCCATCAACTACCTGGTAAACCCGAACGAAACTGAAAGGCTCGTTAAGGCCATCACCGATGTCGGTGGCCAGGCTGTTGGGCTGATGGCTGACATCAGCGACCCCAAAGCTGTCGAGACGATGTTCGGTGAAATGGACATTGCCTGGGGCGGCATCGACATACTGGTCAACAACGGCGGTATCGACGGCGAACGTGCGCTCGGTTGGGACGCCGATGGCGACGCCTGGAGCAAGGTCATCGACGTTAACCTGAAGGGAACGTATCTCTGTGCGCACCAAGCACTCAAACGCATGGTGGCCCAGAGGTCAGGCGTTGTACTTAATACCACCAGCGTTCACGAGGTGATCGCCTGGACCGGTTACAGCGCCTACGCGGCAAACAAGGCGGGCTTATCGATGATGTCCAAAACGCTCGCGCAGGAGGCGGCGCCGCATGGCGTTCGCGTGCTTTGCGTCGCGCCAGGAGCGATCCGCACTCCGATCAATCAGGCAGTCTGGCGGGGTGTCGAGGGCTATATAGGGATTTTTTGACGAAGATTCCATTGCGCCGGATAGGCGAACCCGAGGATGTGGCGAACATTGCCATCATGTTGGCGTCGGATGCCGCCAGCTACATCACCGCGACGACGGTCTTTGTCGATGGAGGCATGACCGACTACCCCTCCTTTGCGCATGGGGGGTGACAGGGACATGGCACGACGCATCGAAGACTACGGATTGATCGGCAATATGCTGTCCGCAGCGCTCGTGGGTAAGGATGGTTCCATTGACTGGCTGTGCCTGCCGCGGTTCGATTCACCCGCCTGCTTTGCAGCGCTGGTCGGCACCCCGGACAACGGCCGCTGGAAGATCGCGCCAGTCGGCAAAGCGGAGACGAGCTGGCGCTACCTTCCGGATACCGCCATTATAGAAACCCGGTTCGAGACGGCGACCGGCGTCGTTACGCTGACCGATTTCATGCCTATCAACGAAGGCGATCAGCACGTCGATTTGATCCGCATCGTGACGGGCGTGTCGGGCACCGTCGAAATGGACATGGAGCTCGTGCTGAGGTTCGAAAACGGCCAGGCGGTGCCTTGGGTGCGGCGGAAGGATTATGGTCTCAGCGCGATCGCCGGCCCCAACGCCGTCGAGTTGCACGCTGAACTGGACTTGAAAGGCCGCAACATGAAGACATGCGCGCGCTTCTCCGTAGCAGCCGGCAACAGCGTGCCGATGACGATGTCGTACCATCCTTCGAACGAGCAGCCGCACTTCGTCCGCGATCGGTCGGAGGAGCTCGATCGAGCGACGATCTGGTGGCGTGAATGGGTAAAGCACGGCAGCTTTGAAGACATGCCCGACCATTGACGCAAGCCGGTGGTCCGCTCGCTGATCACTCTCAAGATGCTGATCTATGCGCCGACGGGCGGGATAGTCGCAGCGCCGACAACCTCGCTTCCAGAGAAGATCGGGGGGTACCCGCAATTGGGATTATCGCTATTGCTGGCAACGCGATCCAGCGCTGACGCTTTATGCGTTGCTGAATTCTGGTTATCGCCAGGAGGCGGCGGAGTGGAGGCAATGGCTGCTGCGGGCCGTTGCGGGCGCTCCTGACCAACTCCAGATCATGTACGGAATAGCGGGAGAGCGGTGGCTTCCCGAGTTCGAGGTGCCATGGCTGCAAGGATATGAGGGAAGCCTTCCGGTCAGGATCGGCAACGATGCTGCTGGTCAGGTACAAATCGACGTCTATGGGGAACTGATCGACACCCTCAACGCCGCGCGCGATGCCGAGCTTCAGCCGCAGGAGGAGGCCTGGCGGCTGCAAAAGGTGCTGCTTGCTCACCTGGTGACTGCGTGGCAAACGCCGGATCGCGGAATTTGGGAAGTGCGGGGGCCGGCGCGGGCGTTCACCCACTCGCGCATGATGGCCTGGGTGGCATTCGACCGAGCCGTGATCTGCACCGAGCGCTACGGTCTTGAAGGTCCTGGAGCAAAGTGGCGTGAGGTGCGCCGACAAATTCATGACGAAATTTGCACCAACGGCTTCAACGAGAAAAAGAACAGCTTCGTCCAGTACTACGGCGGCGATACGCTGGATGCGAGCCTTCTGCTGATGCCACAGGTCGGATTTCTACCCCCCGGCGACCCCCGCGTTGCTGGTACGATAGCTGCGGTGGAGCGGGAGCTCATGAAGGGCGGGCTCGTCATGCGCTACTCGACGAACGAGACCGACGATGGTGTCGGCGGCCGGGAAGGAGTATTCCTGGCGTGCAGCTTCTGGCTGGCCGATGCCTATGTGCTAACTGGTCGCCGGCAGGACGCACAAAGGTTGTTCGATCACCTGCTCGGCCTTCGTAACGATTTAGGCTTGCTCTCGGAGGAGTTCGATACCGTTGGCCGGCGTCTGCTCGGCAACTTCCCTCAAGCCTTCTCGCACATTGGCCTTATCAATACGGCGCATAACCTCGTCAGTGCAGGGGGACCGGCGCGGCAGCGCGCGGAAAAAACCGCGCCGAACAAGCCGCAAAAGGTTTCCCGAAACGCGTTGTAGCCGCGCCGATGCTCATCTGCTGCTGGTTCGCGAGCAGACGCTATTGAGCAGTGTGGTCACAGAATTGCGCAAGCAACTGCCGTTCGCGCTTCTTGGCCTGGATACGGACAACGACACCGTCTTCATGAACGAGACGCTGAAGGCTTACTTTGACGCCGCCATCGTCGGTTCAAGGGCTAGAGGCCGCCACGCTGCTAGCTAGCTAGGCTCTACCCGCCCGCCACGCCGCATCAGCGTCTGATTGCCGACGCTCGCACGTCCGATGTAGCTTGCTCCCGTCTGCAGGAAATCTACGCCGAGCTCGATCCTGTCTTGCCGTTGCGCGAGATTCGCGCCCTGCAGGAGCGACTCGCTGCGCTTGCCGACACTCCGCCGGCCATGCGCACTGTCGGGGTAGCTCAGCCGATCGACCTTTTCCTGGTTAGTTTGCGGACTGCCTGGAAAGATGGAGCTGCCCGGCCAACGGATCGCCCGATTGTAAAAGCCAAAAGAGGACGGCGGCGTCCTGACCCTCTCGTCAAGGCGACTGCCGACTTGCGAAATTGGTTCGAAGCCGAACCATGGCGAACCGGCAGTGAACTTCTGTCACGTCTGTAGGCCGAGTATCGCCGCCAGCCTCGTAAGGAAGTTCGCCTATGAGAACGCCGTCAGGAAGCTCTGGCCGCATGGCCTATGCCCTGTTAGAAATGATGAAGCCGTCGTGATCGCTGCCATCGTCCCCATTGTCCTGGTCATCATTCTCGTCTCCGTCAGTATATGGAGGGTCGACCGACGTAGCACGCCGTAGCCGCTGAACAAGAGGATCAAGGTCGGGGTGGGTTGGCGACGGCATCCTCGTGGTCTTGATGCTGTTCATGCAGATGCTTGGCTCGGTGGGACATTAGGTGGGCTAGATATCCCGAAACCGCGACCAGCAGGACCACGATAGCTATTGCCGGCAGGGGGCCGGCAAGGTCATATCTGCCCAGTATCAACTGCAACGGGGACAGCAGCGGGTAATGGATAACGTAGAGAGGGTAAGACATATCGCCGAGGAATTTGGCCGGGCGGCGGAGCGCCGCCGGAAGTTCGCATGGGCGGACGTTCCAGCGCCACAGCAGCCAGCCGAGTGGGAACGCAAAGCCGAGACGCGCGAGCCCGAGCGGGAATTCCGCCCATGTCGATCCGACATTTCGGATGCCGCCATGAGTCACGAGCACGCAAGCCGAGACGGCTATCACCAGCACCAGGGTCGAGCTTCGGACGCGGATGGCGGTGGCGAAGCAGAAATAGGCGATCAACTCAAAGAACAGGCTCCAAGCCGGAACATTCGCTGGGAAGAAGTCGCCAGTGACCGGCGCTGGTAAAATCGCTACGTTGAACAGAATCCACGGCGAAGGCCAGTCGGCGCCGGCACTTACCTTGGCGGCGATGACAATCGTTCCGAGGCCGAGGCCGATCAGGTAGGTAGGGTAGAGGCGTTCCAGACGCAGGGTATAAAACTGCCCCACTGTCATCCCGGACCTCAGGTCCCGCTCATAGGTCATCGCCATGACGAAACCCGAGAGCGCGAAAAAGACATCGACTGCCAGATATCCATACGGTGCTATGTGCCAGACCAACCCCATGTGGAAAAGCAAGACGGAGATTGCCCCGATGCCACGGATGGCATCTAGTGTATAGTATCGCATCTGATTATCCCCCAGATGGATCAGTACAACGGACGCAACTACTGAAAAGAACACGGCGGCGGCAACGGCAACCTCGGTGTTTCCGATGGGTTCGAACCGTCCGCGAAATGGGCACCGGCCTCGCGAAGTTTAGCGGTTCTTCCCCTGCGCCAAGTGGGCGGGTGCAGCAATGGGCTGTGTGGGGGCAACCCAGCCGATACACGCAGTCATAGCGATGAACTTGACCAAACACATTTGGCGCATTCATCACCCCAGATCACGGCAGAAGTCATGCCATGCGATCTTTCCGCGGCCATGATTTGACGCCAAACAGAGCAAATGGCAATTGCATCTTTAGGACATAGCATGGAGCCAGTTCATCCTTTTGGTGGAGCTGTGACCGCTTTTTCCTGCCCGACTGGCACAGATAGACAGCTATTCTTGCAAGTCTTCAAGTGCTCGCGTGGATGCGCCAGCGGATGTCGAATGCGGCGGAATACGGGCCGAGCTTGGGGCTGCTTGCACGCCCCTCGGTCCGAATGACTTATTTATCGCCGCCCATGCATGTGCAGTCGGCGCCGTTTTGGCGACCGCTAATATAG
This sequence comes from Rhizobium cerradonense, assembly GCF_030182455.1. Classification (NCBI taxonomy): domain Bacteria; kingdom Pseudomonadati; phylum Pseudomonadota; class Alphaproteobacteria; order Hyphomicrobiales; family Rhizobiaceae; genus Rhizobium; species Rhizobium cerradonense. The sequence continues at coordinate 24,102 of NZ_JAQJCK010000006.1, read as the reverse complement.
CTGAGTTTAAAGCATATCAATGGCTTGGAGGTCGAAACTGCTTGAACTGAAAACTTACCATAACAAGCTCTCCAAAAAATAAACTATTATAAACCTCAGAGGCTTCGTGACTCAGATGAGTCGTGCGTTCGGTCCCCATCAAGGCGGCAGTCGGCCGGCTGGCGGTCGTCAACCGATGAGACACGCAGGTATCCGATGACCAATCCCGGCTCTTCGCCGATCAACGCCTAAACGGCCGCCACTACCGGAACCGCAACGGCATGAAGTGGCGCCCTCCCTCAATCGGCCGCTGCTGTTGATCCGCGCGATCGATCCGCCGCCCCGAAATTCTGCTGCTTGAGACCAAATCATCCTCAATCAGTTATCGGAGCACGATCATGAATACGCTCACTATCTTTATCGCTTCCGCGGTTGCCTCCGCAACCTTGGCAATCCTTTCGCCGGGCGCTTCCGCTCAGTCGACGATGACTTATCCGGAAAAATGCAAGTCCCAAGGAATGGACTTGTCGAAGATGAACATGCCGTCGGAGAGCATGCCGATGGGCGACATGACCGATTACCAGAAGGCGTCGATCGAAGGCATGAAAAACATGCACATGAACATGATGCAGGGAATGATGAAGAATGACGCCGACGTTTCCTTCGTCTGCGGCATGATCGCCCACCACATGGGCGCGATCAGCATGTCGGAGGTTGAGCTCAAGTACGGCGACAACGACGAGGCCAAGCAGATGGCCCAGAAGATCATCGAAGCCCAGAAAAAGGAGATCGAGGAGATGTCCAAGTGGGTCGACAAGGAAGCCAAATAGGAGATTTCGCCATGCATCACATGTCGACTGAGATGAAGGCCTGCATCGACAACTGCCTGGCCTGCTACAGTGAATGCCTGTCGGTGGCGATGGGGCATTGCCTGGAACTCGGAGGGGAGCACACGAAGCCCCCGCACTTCAAGCTGATGATGGCCTGCGCGGAGATCTGCCGGACCTCCGCACATTTCATGCTGATCGGCTCGGAGCACCACAAGCATGTCTGCCGCGAATGCGCCGAAATCTGCGCGCAATGCGCCGACGACTGTAAACGGATCGGCGACATGCAGAGCTGCGTCGACGCCTGCCGCCGTTGCGCCGATAGCTGCCGCAAGATGGCTTTGTGATCGGTCATCTCAGCCATATTGCGGCGAATGGATTGAAGGTGCAGAAAACCGCAATCTATCTGATCGGTGTCTATGCGTCTGGATTCGCCTACGACGTGCCACGGGCGGCCGCGAAGTTATGGACCAGGTCAAGACGAGTTTACGTCATTCTCCAAATGAACCTCTGGAAGGCGCTCCTGCACCGTACGTCAGAGGCGTCCGCTGGAGCACTAATGGAGTTTTTTTGATCAAAAACCGAGTTCGCGCTTCGCCATCATAAAGCCGCGCGCATCGTTGATGCAGTCAACGGCAATCAGCGCGTTTTCCTTGAAGTAAGAAACCTTCAGTCCGCCTTCGTGGGCGCTTGCCCCTATCTCCGCGCGATCATAACCGCGGTTGAAGCCCGCGATCTGCAGTTTCGTCTGGTATTGATCCGACCAGAACCAGGGACGCGGACGATAGGGTTTTGCCTCACCGAAAATATTCCGCGCCACGTGCTCCGCCTGATCGATTGCGTGGGGCACGGATTCGATACGGACCATTTCGCCGTTATGGATAAAGGAGGCGCAGTCTCCGGCTGCCCAAATCAGGGGATCGGTTGTGCAGCCAAATTCATCAACGACAATCCCGCCGTCAACTTTCAGGCCGGCCGCTTCTGCTAGATCGGTGTTCGGGCGCACGCCGATACCGGCCACGACCCCATCGATGATAAAGGAAGATCCATTGTCGAGAACAGCCTTGATCGCTGCACCTTCCGACTTCAGGTCACGAAGACCGACGCCTTCGCGAATATCGACGCCTTCAGAGCTGTGGAGCGCTCTGAAATAGTCTGCCGTTGGTTCGGCAGCGACCCGGCTTAGGATACGCGGCGCCATTTCCACAAGCATGACTCTGGCACCGGCCTGTCGCGCGGCGGCAGCCACTTCGAGGCCGATATAGCCACCGCCGACCACCAACAGTCGGGCGCCCGGCTTCATGATCGTGCCAAGACGATCTGCATCCGTCTTGTTGCGTAGATAAAAAATGTTGGCGACACCGGCGCTGATCCGGGCCGGCAGGCGGACCGGATCAGCGCCGGTCGCCAGAATAACCCTATCGTAAGGGACGCGGACGTTGACAGTGATGACCTGCCGGCCGACGCGATCGATTTTCAGAACCGGTTCGTCGTGGAGGATCTTGATGTTATGCTCTGCGAAAAAGGCTTCATTGCGAAACGAAAGACGGTCGGCTTCAAGCTTCCCAAGCAGATAGGCCTTACTGAGAGGTGGCCGCTGATAGGGCATGATGCCCTCGTTGCCGAAAATCGTGATCGAGCCTTTGAACCCGAGCTGACGAAGCTTCGCTGCTGCGGCGAAACCCGCTTGCCCAGCACCGACAATCACTACCCGCTCCGCCATGGTTTACATCTCCGACGCAACGCGGACGACCGCGCCATTGAGACGCCCGTCAATCCGGATCTGGCAACTCAGCCGGCTGCCCGGCTCCCGCGGTGCGTTCGTGAAGTCAAGCATGTCGTTCTCATGATCGCTGATCGGATCGAGGCTGTCGATCAGGGTATCGTCGACGATCACGTGGCACGTGCCGCAGGCGGCCGCGCCATTGCATTCCGCAATGATGCCCGGCACCGAATTCTGCAGAGCTACTTCCATGAGACTGAGGCCCTCGCTGGCCGTGCAGGCTTTTTGCCCTCCGTTAGGAAGAATGAATGTGATCTCGGTCATTTTTGTTCTCCTCCGATGATTTTGGCTTCACGCGTCCCAGATCACCGACAAATTAACCGGGCCGCGGAAGACCCAACCCTGAATTCGAGATGCTTCGGTGTCCTTCAGGCGCAAATTCTTCAACCGCTCGAAAAGGCGCGGCACGACGAGGCGACCGACCAAATGGCGGGCGACCCAAGTGCCGGCGCAGAAATGCGCCCCCGCTCCGAAGGCGAGGTGGGATTTCTTTTCGCGAAAGACGTCGAAACGATCGGGATCGGTGAAACGACTATCGTCGCGGTTAGCAGCGCCAACGCACAGTCCCACCTGATCGCCGGCGCGCAATTGGACACCGGAAAAAACGACGTCGCGTGTAACCCGGCGGGGATACATGCCGATCGGCGAAATCCAGCGGACGGACTCCTCGAAAGCCGTCGGCCATAGGTTCGGGTCGGACTTGATTCTTTCCAACTGATCGGGGTTTTCGAGCAGGCCAAGCACCATGGTCAGTATGGAGTCGCGCGGCTCGTTGAGTCCGCCGCCGACCGCCACCTTTATATTGGCATAAATCTGCTCGATCGTGTGCGGGTCTTCCGCATGGATCATCGAGGAGAGGGCCGATGTGTTCGGATTTTGACGATGATGCGGCAGGGCGCGGTTAATGGCATCCTCGACACCTTTCGCCGCTTCCGCCGCCTTGCGTGCAATCTCCGGATCGCCGGAATAGTTGCCGGCGCCGTCGATCAGCGACTGTGACCAAAGCGCCATTGTCTGCCAATCAACGCCGAAAAATCCCAGTACCTCGGCAAGTGCACGCCCGGCCATAGGCGCAGCCAGCGCATTGAAGAGGTCTGCCTCGCCGTCCTTTTCGAAATCGGACACGATCTCGTCGAAGATGATTTCGAACTTCGGACCCCAACAGGATTTGACCGCGCCGGGGCGCAGCGCCGGCTCCACCGCCTTGCGCTCGCGGGCATGGGCTTCGCCATCCTTGCGCATCATAGTGTGGCCCATAACCTTGTTGACCAGCGACTGTGGATTTTCGGACGAAAAAAGTTCCGGATCGCGCTCCATCGCCATAATGTCCTCATAGCGGGTGGCAACGAGGATATTCGCTGCCTCGATGCGGACCACCGCAGCCATGTCGCGCGCGCGTTTGAATGTGGGGTAAGGATCAGTCAGAAGTTCAGCGAAGGTCACATCGGAAATGACCGGCGGGGCAACAGATGTCTCTACGACCGACATTGCTTCTCCTCCCATCTTGCCCTCCCAAGCAAATTGATACCCGTTGACGCTAGGCGGTAGCTTTCATTCTGCCAATTGGGTGGATACGATAGAGGTCATCGAGAAATTTGATGACCTGGAGGCGTCCTGTGATTCCAGAAGATCTAGCGCAGATCGATCTTAGATCGATGCAATTGCTGGTGACCGTTTATGACGCCGGTTCCTTCTCGGCCGCCGCCATGCAGATGGACGTCAGCCAGTCAACGGTCAGCTATACGATCGACCGTCTAAGACGCGCATTCGGAGATCCACTGTTCGTTCGCCAGGGCAACCACATCACGGAGACAGACAAGTGCCGAGATCTCGTCAGCCATGCGCGCGAGGTGGTCAACCGCATGCTGGCGATCGCCGTTCCGGCGGAATTTGATCCGGCGACAGCGGAGGGCGTGATGACACTTTCGTGTAACCACCATGAGCGCTTCCTGCTGATGCCGGCCTTCATCGAGGCGATGCGTCGACTTGCGCCAAATGTCGTCGTCAACATTCTGGAATCGGCGGTTAACGGCAAGCAGCAGCTCAAGGAGAATATCGCCGATATCGTGCTCGGCCCCGTCCGCATCCTAGGGGAAGGCTATTTTCGCCGGCACATTTTTTCGGATCACTATTCCTGCGTCATGGATCCCTGCAACCCGCTAGCGGAGGGAGAGATGACGCTGGAGCGCTTTCGGGAAGCGACCCATGTGGCGGTCACGCATAACGGCCAATGGCAAGCGCTCTACTTCAGCGCCTTACGCGAGCGCGACATTGTGCTGAATCCGCAGCTCACGCTTCCGAGCCATGATAGTCTGGAACTGATGATAGCCGGAACCGATCTCGTCGCGACTATCCCGAACCGTCTGGCCACCACCTACGCGGGGCGGTTGACGGTACGCCGCTTCCCCATCCAAATCCCGATCGAGATCGACATGTATTGGACGGAGCGGACCCACCGTTCGGGACTCCATCGTTGGGGCCGCCAGCTTCTCGCAGATGTCGCAAGAGCGGAGGCGCCCGAGCAAACGGCGCGTTCCTGAAACACGAAGGCGCCGGGAACTCCCGGCGCCTTCGCAGTCTTGGGCAAAGTGCTTTTACTTGGCGCCGACAAGCACAACGGCGATCGTCGCCGGATCGCCGGTCGGATTGCGCCAGGCGTGGCGGGCGCCATGTTGGACGAAGGTATCGCCCGGCTTCAGCTCTACCGTCACACCGTCGTCGAGTTCGAGCGTGATCGTCCCGCTGATGACAACGCCATAGTCGAGAGTCGGCGTGGTGTGCATGCCCGGATTCTCCATCTCGAAATGCTCGATGATACCAGGAGCCGCGACAGCATGTTCCGGCCCCGCAAGCTCCGGCCGGAAATCCGGGGACATCATTACGGCGTCCGGTGGGAAGGTGATCAGGAAGAATGTCGAGGAACCCGCAGACGGATGGAGGAGCGTGCCACTTTCCTCCATGGGATCTTTGCCATCATAGGGCAGTGAGGGCGGCGTGGCCACCGTCCATATGGGCGCCGAAACGAAACCGGGCGTGTGTTCGAGCGCCATTTCGCGCGGTGATGCGCCATCGCTGACGACCACGGATTTTCCGGATGCATTTTTGGCCGTAACGACACGTCTGAACGTCATAAAATCCTCCCAATAACGAACTGGAGAAACGGTGGGCTCCCCGTCTGGCAAGGAGAAACCCGCGAAAGCCATCAGGGGCAGATAACGTAGTTCGAAAAACCGCCGTGGCGTTGCTCGATACCGGAGATGGCGCTGTTGACGTCCGCAAGCGGGAAGCTTTTCGTTTCGAAGATCGACAGGTCAACTATGCCGGCTGCCACCATATCCGCCATCTCCTGGCCTTCCGCAGTGGTTAGCCAAGCGGAACCGTAGAGTCGTTGGTTGCGGTCCATCAGTCGGTGTACGTCGATTTCGACCGGCCCGGCAATCGCGCCGATGTCGACTGCAATGCCGCCGCGTCGCATGCTGAGCAGGCCTTGGCGGAAAGTATCATGCCCGGCACCCGGACCATTGCAATCGAGGAACGCGTCAACACCTTCACCGTCGGTCTGCGCCATCACCCAGTCGGCGACCCCGCCATCCTCAATCGAGAAAATGTCGATACGGTTCGGTGCAAGAGACTTGATTTCCTCAAGCAGCGCCTTGTTGCGCGCGGTAATGAGGAGCTTCTTCACATTCAAGGCAAGGCCGAAAATGACCGCGCCGATACCGAGCGTACCCGTGCCGCCATTGACCAGAATCGTATCCCCCGGGCCGGCGTTTACCTTCTTCAATGCAGAATAGGCCGTACCGAGGTAGCCGAGGCGGGCGGCCTGACCATAGTCCATATTGTCGGGGATCTTTACGATCGCGGAGGCCGGAGCAACCATGAATTCACTAAGTCCGCCGATCGGATAGTCGGTAAAGGTCTGCATGGCGTGTTCGGAGAAGCCGAAATAACCCTGGAACGCGTAGTGCTTGCAAGAAATCGAGTCGCCGCGGCGACAATGGCGGCACGAACCGCAACTGCGGCCGGGATTGACATAAACACGGTCGCCGACTTTGAGGCCATGGACCTGCTTGCCAACACCGGCAATTTCCCCTGCCGGGTCGAGGCCGAAGACAGCCGGAAGCGGCGGTTGCGGCATGTGCGGGAACCACGTCGGCCAGTTGGCAAGTATGTTGTGCAAATTCGGTACGATGCCGCAGGCCTTCACATGGACGAGAACATCCATGTCGCCCGGAGTCGGCATTGGCAGTTTCTCGATCTTCATTTCCCCGCCGATGGTGTGCATGCGGGCAGCGGTCATGGTTTGGGCAATCGTCATCAGTTCCTCCTCAGCATCGCCCCGCAGGCCGGGGCGTTCCTCCACCTGAGAAAAGTCGTAATCGCAAAATTTCGAAATTTCAACTGATTTCGTAAAAACAAAATATATCAGACATTACTCTCTAATGCGCAGCGTTCCCGCGGGTTGCTCGCAACACGGCATCCCACGGCAATTCCGCAAGTCAAATCAAAGTTCATGCAAGATCATCGGGCGTCGCCTTCATTCGGCGGCAGAAAGCGACTTTCGCCTTTTGGGCGCAACAGGCTTCAGTTCGGGGAACAGGTGCCCGGCATGTTCGATGACGTTTTCGGTTGTCTCGCGAATGTGCTGCTCAATCAGCCTGAGGGCGTTTTCCTCGTCGCGATCGAGTGCTGCGTCGACGATCATTTTGTGCTCAGCCCCTTTCTCACGCCAATAGGGTCTGAATTGCGAGGACATTCGCCGGTAACGATGCGCGCGCTCGAAAAGCTTGCTCCTTATCTCCAGCAGCACAGGCGATGCACACGCCGAAACCAGCGCATGATGAAACTCGCCATGTACGGCACTCCATTCCTCGGAGAGGTAGTATTCTCGCCCCAGCCGCTGCTGCAGCTTATCCATCCGATGGTAGGTCGCGAGAATGTTGCCTTCCCAGCGGTCGTCACCGCGCCGGACCGATTTTGAAAGCGCTTCGCACTCGATCAGAACGCGGACGTTCGTCAGATCATTAAGATCGGCGATGGAAACTGGCGCGACCACAAAGCCGCGCTGTCCTTCGGCGATAACGAGATTTTCCGCAGCAAGTCGCGATAGCGCCTCCCGCAGGGTGGAAAAACTGACGGCGTACATAGTGCGCAGGGTTTCGAAGCGCAGCTTCTCTCCCGGCTTCAACACACAGTTGATGATGTCCAGTCGCATGCGTTGCAGCACATCGCCGGCGCGCGTCTCGCTCCCTGCCTTCCGATCTTCCACCAGGCTCTCCCGATCAGCTCTCCCGCACGGCGCACATGCAGGTCATCCTCCTCAGATATGAAAAATTTCGAAAAAAATCAATATCGCTGAAATTTTCCACCCGTTGAGCCTTTTCCGGGGCTTGTCACATCACCGCGGCTCATGTTTACGATAATTCACCGATTTTCGAAAATATGTGAGGGCTTATTGCGATATTTGAGTTTTTCGCATGGAGGAGAGGTCAGCTTCGGTTGCGTCGTTGGGAACGCGGTCACCGATCTCAAAAGGCGCAGCAGGCTGCCGGACCTCGCGAGCTACATAGCACTCAACGCGTCGAGTCTCGGTAAGGAGACGGACCTTACCGCGGATTATGCGCTGGCCGACATCCGCTACCTACCTGTCATCCCCAATCCCTCTAAAGTTCTGTGCGTGGCAACCAACTATTGGGAAGCCGAAAACGAAGGCAGGGAGAGACCTGATTATCCCCTGACTTTCTCGCGGTTTGCCGCTTCGCAGACAGGTCATGGCGAAGCTTTGCTGAAGCCGGATCTCTCCCAAAAGTTCGATTATGAAGGTGAGCTCGCAGTCATAATTGGCAAGGCCGGTCGGCGAATTGGTGAGGCAGACGCGCTTTCGTACGTAGCAGGTTATAGCTGCTTTAACGACGGCAGCGTGCGCGACTGGCAGAAACATTCAACGCAATTCACACCGGGCAAGAATTTCTTTCGGAGCGCGGGCTTCGGCCCGTGGATGATATCAGCAGATGAAATACCGGATCCGACGGGGCTTTCTCTCAAGACTCTGGTGAACGGCGAAGTTCGCCAGAGCACTAATACCAGCCGGTTTATCTTCTCGATTCCCTGGCTAATTGCCTATTTCAGCCAATTCACCCTCCTGGAGCCCGGCGACGTCATTGTCACCGGCACCCCGAGCGGTTTCGGTTCGTCCCGCACGCCGCCTTCTTTCCTCGAGGATGGCGATGTAGTCGAAGTGCAGATCGAGCGTATCGGAACGTTGCGCAACGTGGTGGCAGGTGACTCAGGCGGCTGTAATAATTTCGATATTCTGTAATATTTCGAAATAACTTGCGAAGACCTGATATCTGGCGTATCAAGGCCGCAATCGACAAGCTTTGCATGAAATCCAAGGGAGGAGCACAAGATGCACATCGCGCACGCCGTCGGCCACATGAAGGTCAACGTCTCGGACCCGGATGCCGTGATCCGCGATTCCACGGAAATTTTGGGGCTGAGGGTCACCCATCGCGACGAGGGCCAGACTTGGCTAAGCTCCAACGGGCGCGCAGCCGAGTTGGTGCTGATCCACAACGACGAAAACTCGGCCCATACGATCGGTCTGGAAGCTCTTCACGTGGACGACGTGGAAGAGGCAGCCTCGCGTATCGAAGGTACCGGCTGCCGTATCGTTTCGCGCGAGCCGAGCCTCTCGTGCATGGATAAAAGCGTCACCTTCGTCACGCCGGAGAGCCTGCGTTTCGAGATCCACACGCCGGTTCGCAACGACATCAAAGGGCAACGATTCTCGACAAACGGTATCATGCCGCGACGCATTGACCACATTAACCTGATTTCGCCGGAGCCGGCCAAGACCCGCGCGCAATTAACCGCAATTGCGGGGATGCAGCTGTCCGAACGCATGGTCAACGATGCTCTGAGCTGGATGTATGGCGGCAATCGACAGCACCATATCCTCGGCGTCGTCAAGGGAAAGGCCGCCGGCTTGCATCACGTCTCCTTCGAATTTACCGAATTCAACATGTATTGCCGCCTCGGCGATATTCTGGACCGCTTCGACAGGCAGTTGATGTGGGGCCCAGGCCGTCACCGCCCGGGCGACAATACATATGCCTATTACACCGATGCCAGCGGCATGATGATCGAATGCTCGGGTCCAATGTCGCACATTGCCGACGACGAGCATTTCGAGCCGAACATGATCACCAATCTCGATCGGCCTGGCAACGTCCGCGACATGAACGTCTGGGGCACTCCGGCGCCGCTTGAGTGGCGCGAATATTTCCATCCCTTCACCAAGATCGTCTGACCGAATTCGAGGTAAGAGACCATGCAAGAAAAACTGACTTTCATGTCGGATGGACTGAAGCTTTCCGCAGTCCTGCACATTCCGGACAACCGAAAGCCCGGCCAGAAACTTCCAGCCTTCATCGTGTGCCACGGCTTCGTCGGTTCGAAGGATGAAAGCCATGCGCAGATTCAGGCCGAGATGATGGAATCTTTCGGCTACGTGGCGTTGCGCTTCGATTTTCGGAGTTGCGGCGAGAGTGAAGGCGAACGTGCGCAGGTGCGCTGCTTCGATCAAGTGGCGGATGCCAAGAATGCGCTGACCTTTCTTGCAACTCGAGAAGAGGTCGACCCGAACCGTATCGGTATCACCGGTCATTCCTTTGGCGCCGCGATTTCCGTCTATACCGCCGGCGTTGACGACCGCGTCGCCTGCTGCCTTTCTTCCTGCGGCTGGGGCAATGGTGAGCGCAAGTTTCGCGGCCAACATCCGACTGAAGAATCCTGGAACAAGTTCATCGGCATTCTGGAAAACGGCCGCAAACATAAGCAGGAGACCGGTGAGAGCCTTTGGATGTCACGTTTCGACGCCGTTCCGATCCCGGAAGCGCTGCGCAAAAATCTCTCTCCGAAGGCAATCATGGAAATCCCCGTCGAAACGGCTTGGTCCATGTATAATTTCCGCGCCGACGACGTCGTGGCTAACATCGCACCGCGGCCGCTTCTGCTCTTCCACACTGCCAACGATATCATCACGCCAACGATCGAATCCGTCCGCATGTTCGAAAAGGCCGGCCAACCAACTGAACTGATGTTGATCGACACGACCGCCCATTTCCCGCTTGCGCCGAATGATGCGCCCCGCACCAAGGCGATAATGAAGGGATGGCTCGACAAGTTCTTCCCATCGCCGCTGAGTGCCGCGTCATGACTGAGGCTCCGTCGAAGAAGGTGATTTCGAGCGAGGTGCTTAAGGATTTTTCCGCAGGTCTCCTGGAGGCCGGCGGCTTCAGCCCTGCTTATGCCAGGCAATCCGCAGAGCTGCTTGTCTGGGGAAACCTGCGCGGCGCCGATTCCCATGGCGTACTACGCATTCCACGCTATCTCGAGATGGTCGAACTCGGCATTGTCAAGGGCGGGGCCAAGCCGAAGGTCGCGCGCGAATTCGGAGCCATCGCCCGCATCGACGGGGATCTGGTCCCAGGTGCGTCAGGGATGTCGATGGCATCAGACAAGGCAGTGGAGCTCGCCGGCAAGTTCGGTATTGGCCTCTGCGAGATCACGCGTACCAGCCATTCGGGAGCTATCGGTTATTTTGCCGAGAGGATCGCCAGGACGGGTATGATCGCTATCGTCATGTCGGCATCCAAGCCTTTGATGGTCTATCATGGTACACGAGGGGAGGGCGTTTCGACCAATCCGATCGCGATCGCCGCCCCCACAGGCACAGATTCCGATCCGCTGCTTTTCGACATGTCGACCGGCGCCGTGGCGCTCGGTAAGGTCATGGCCGCTAAAGATGCCTGCAAACCCATTCCTGGAAACTGGGGCGTCGATGCCGAGGGTGTTGCGACCACCGATCCCGCCAAGGTAAAAGCCGTTCTGCCGATGGCAGGACCAAAGGGTTCCGGCCTGTCGCTCATGATCGAAGTGCTGGTGAGCCTACTCGGCGGCAACGCTCTCATCGCGCCGGCTTTGGGTGAGAAGAAGGACAATGGCTTTAATGGACTGGCGATTGCCATAAATCCTTTGGCATTTGGCCTCCCTGGGCCTCTAGATGGGGATATTGCCGATCTGGCAAGAGCCATCAAGGCGCTGCCGCCAGCAGCGGGCGTCGAAGAGGTGTTCCTACCTGGTGAGCGTGGGTTCACGGCGGCAAAAAAAAATCTTGCAGTAGGCATTTCGCTGGCCGCTGGAACAGCCAAACGGCTTGCGGAAGAGGGTGCCCGGCGAGGCGTGCCGGTGCCCACCGAACTCCTTTAAGTGACTACGCCCAGCGGTCGATGGCCGTTGGCATTCAATCCACTCTGGGCGATGGTCGACGGCGTTCCTTTTCTTGAAAGATTTTCCGTTGCTTGTCCCGGAAACTGAAATCACGATCGATGCGCCACCACAGCTTGTCTGGAACGTTCTTGACGATTTGAACCACTATTCTGAATGGAATGAGGTTCTGCCCGAACTGAAGGGATGGACCACCGTCGGTGAGCCGGTCAAGGGCATTTTGCGCCAGGGCGCGCCGGTGCCAGATATTCCGATCGCCCCGACTATCCTGCGCATCGTCGGCGCCCGTGAACTTAGGTGGCTGAGCCAGGCACAGGACCCGAAAGCCTTCTACGGTGAGCACTATTTCGTCCTTCAAGCATTGGATGGTGGCCCACCCATCTGGTCCATGGTGAGAGCTTCAGCGGGACAGTCGCGGAAGAACGCTGGTCACGAGCTCGCTCACGCAGGTTTCGTCGGAAAGGGGATGCTCATCGCGGCTGATTGTGGAGACGTGTTTGTGTCTCCCAGCGTCGATGCGATTCTCGCCGGTATCCTAGCGGTCACCGGACCGGCCGGCTGCTTGCTCATTGTAAAGAATTATACCGGCGACCGCCTCAATTTCGGCCTGGCGGCCGAACGCGCCCGCGCCTTCGGTTTGAACGTCAGCATGGTGATCGTCGACGATGACAGCGCGCTGCCCGATCTGCCGCAGTCCCGCGGCGTGGCCGGAACGCTTTTCGTTCATAAGATCGCGGGTGCTCTGGCAGAGAGCGGTTCAAACCCCATGTTGTCCTCGTCAACAATCTTGGCGGCACGTCGATCCTGGAAATGTCGGTCGTAGTTCATGAACTCGCCCAATCGACCATCGCGCAAGATCTCGCACATCATTGGGCCGGCTGCGATGATGACGTCGCTCGACATGCAGGGCTTCTCCATCTCGGTCTTTCCCGTGCAGGCGCCCGGTGCGTTGCGCCGCGAATGCATCGATTAGGCCGAACAGATTGACGACGAGGCCGATCTGTGCCGAGGTGTATTTGTCAAAGGCAGGGGTTGCGCCCTTGCCGTGGTACAACAGTCCGTCCGACTTCCGGAATACGAAATTATGTTCGTTCCAGAAGCGATCCGCGACCTTGGCCGAGAGCTTTTCTGCCGCCATGTCGTGAAGGGCATAATGGTTTCCTTCGTCCACTGGCGGATCGTCTGCAGTGCTGACCAGTAGAGGTCACCTTCCTCGGTGTCTGCCGGGATTCAGGCATTCTCCCTATGGGTCTCAGGCGAGAGCCGCTCACGAAAGCGGTTGGCGATCTTCATGCCCTTGTCATAGAGCCGTGCACCCGGCGCTCGCGATCCATGATGAGTGACGAGTGCCGTTTCGCCGGTCGACTTCATGGTGCCGACATAGGCGAAATGATTGCCGTCACCCTGGGTCGCGAAGTGCTCGATACCAAGGCTGAGTGCGTTGTCGCCCAGATAAGGGTTCTGCTCGAACGCCGAAAGTGTCGCGTCGGAAGGCTTTACCTGTGCGCCGCGCGCGCGTCCACCCGGACCGAAATGCTTCACGGCATGCACGGCATCCAGGAGTGACTTCGGATCCACGCCCGGAAAGATCGAGATCGCCATGGAGCAGCAGATATCGGCTGAATGCATGCCGGGGTGGATTGCTTCGGAAGCAACCACGCCACCAACCGGAATTATCCCGACCGGGCCTGCCGGGCAGGCGTCCGGCATGATCGCCGCGGAGCGGACAACGGGTGTGCGGACCAGCGCGCGCATCGTTGCGTTGACCTTCTCGACATTGTCCTGTTCGAAGGCGTTTTCGGCGCGAATATCATCTTCTGCAGGTGATCGAGGATCTTAAGGGGTGGGGGATCCATTTCTGGTCGCTCCGCGATCCGATCGACACCTCCACACCGCAGGGCATGTTTTCCTTGCAGGTGCTCGGCGCCGTCGCCCAGCTCGAAAGAGCGCTGATCTCCGAACGTACGAAGGCGGGCATGAAAGCTGCCAAAGCGCGAGGCAAGCTCGCTGGCAATCCAGGACTACGGGAGCGCCGGCCGGAAGCCAGGCGCGCTGTTTCGAAGGCGCGCCAAAAGGCATACCTCGACGAGCTCGTCTCTTCAGCGCAAACTTGGTTGCCAACTGTGCGGCAGCTCCGGCCTCAGCACAGTTGGGAGAACGTGGTGCGAATCCTCAATCGCCGCGGCTACGAATGGACCGTTGAGCGGCTGCGCCGTGCGGTCCATAGCATGGTCCGTGAAAAACTGGCGGAGCCGGAACTGCTAGCCCGCTCTCCACGCCGCGCTCCGCAGGACCATCTGATGACGCTTGTCGCTGCGATCTCGATCGCGGATCCCGATCTGTCGCTCCGCGACATTGCAGCGCAACTGGATCAGATGGGGGAACGACCCGCGCGTGGTGGACGGAAATGGCAGCCATCGTCCGTCAGGGCACTGTTGGACGAAGCGCACCGATTCGGCCTTCTTAGCAGATGATCCTGGCTCGTTCTTCCTGTCTGCTTTAATTGAGCCAGCATGCTGACCTCGATCTCGCGTATATACGCTTGACATATACGCGGCCGAGATATACATTGTGTATATACCTCCTGGAGGCCAGATAATGTCACGAACCACCATCTTTCAATCAAACCGAACCCAGGCAGTCCGTCTGTCAAAAGATGTCGCTTTTCCCGACAATGTGAAGGAAGTGGCAATTCTGCGAGATGGCAACCGCCGTGTAATTGTACCAGCCAACAGCATCTGGGATGATTTTTTTGATGCGCCCGGTGTTGATCTCGGCGAGCGGAATCAACCTGCAGCACAGGTCAGGGAAAGTTTCTGACATGTTGCGCTATATGCTCGATACCAATTTGTGCATCAGGCTCCTTCGTGACAGGCCGAAAGGCTTGCGCGATCGTTTCAATGAAAATGCAGACGCACTTTGCATTTCAACAATCATCCTGAACGAGCTTCTGTATGGCGCCGAAAAATCTGCCGATCCCGTGAAGCATCGTTCCAGTGTCGAGAATTTTGCTGCCCGTCTCGTAATTCTCCAGTTTGACGAGGCTGCCGCCGCCCATGCTGCGAATATTCGAGCAGTTTTAGAGCGAAAGGGACAAATGATTGGCGGTTACGATGTACTTATCGCCGGACACGCCAGAAGTGCCGGGCTTTCAATCATAACCGGGAACCTGCGTGAATTCACACGTGTTGACGGGTTGATCGCTGAAGATTGGCTTCCCGAAAATCCACACTCCAATTGAGTTCTAACAAAGTCGAGGGGATATCCCAATGTCGAAACGAGATATCCATAGCTTGTGAATATTCGTGAGGAAAGTTTTGTACGCAGTCGAGTCTATCGCTTTTTGGTTTGACGGCCCGAACCTCCTTGCCCTTCGCAACTCGTGGTGGGGATCATCGGATCGAACATCTATGGAGAGATTGCCGCGGAAAGTTCTGCCGAGATCGGAAACGATTTCTATTTCGCAAGCTGCCCTTGCAAACTGACAATGGAAACCCGGATGGTGGAGTGGAGTCGGCGAGCCACTTTCGAGGCATTGCATTGACCTGCATCATCCGATCGATTGCGCCTCGATAGTATATAGCGGAAAGACCGAAAGCGGCGTTGTCAGGGACCACCACTAAACTAGCTCCGTTGTTGCAGTTGCAGGCTTAGTTCATCCCAGGGGCAGGCAAGCCTGGTTGCCTTCCCCAAGTTCTACTGACGCTTCTTGCGCCAGGGTGCGTTCTTCTGCCAGTCCCCGGCCATAATGCTCCCGTACGGGATCACTTTCATCGATCACTTCGGCCAGGCCGTAATGCTCGATCTGCGCCCGCACGTTGGCAGCGTTCTTGTAGGCGCTCGGCAGTTCCGACGCATCCGCAAAACCGGAGAAGAAGCGCACATCGAGCCCGCTTGTTTCCTTCTCCAGAATGGCCGCGATGTTGTTGGGGCTAAGCCCACGCGAATCCGCCCCATATTCCGTCGACAACTGCCGCATATGCGCCGTGCGCGACACGTTGCGGCCGGCACCATGCGGCGAGAAGCCGAGACCGTGGACGGCATTGGATCCACGAACGATCAGGACCGGTTCCGCCATGTTGAGCGGAATGATGGTTAGAGAGGCGAACTGAGGAGGAAGGTCAGCCCTGATCAGAACATCATGAAAGCCACGAAGAGGTTGGCGCCGATGATCAGCGTGGCCCGTGCCGGCCGAGACCCGCAACGGCGCCGACGATCGACCGGAGGAGTTGGCCGTAGGGAACGGATTGTCGCCGCCCGTCGTCAGGCAGCTTCTTTGCCAGCACTGTGGCAAAGACGATATTGATGACGGCCGCGGCGATGTAGATCGCACGCCAGCCGAAGGGGTCGGCGACGAGGCCGCTCAGAAAGCGCGATAGCATGATACCGATCAACATGGTCGATGCGATCGCGCCGATCACGTCGCCCCTCTGGTCGCCGCGCGCCAGATCGCCCGCGAGCGGAACGAGCAACTGGCCGGAAATGGTGGTCACGCCGAGTGCGGTCAGGCCGCCGAGCAACGCCCAATAGCCGGGTGCAAAGGCACTGAGGAGCAACGCCAGCACGGACAAGCCTATCATTATGGGGATGAAGCGTCGGCGATTGAAGGCGTCGCCCAGGGGGACGAGCAGAAGGACGCCCACCCCATATCCGAGCTGGGTCACCGTGACGAGCGTTCCACTGGAGGCCACGGAGATATTCAGGTCCGTCGCGATCTCGGTGAGTAGCGGCTGTGCCCAGTAAAGGTTTCCGACCGCCGAAGCGCCGGCCAGGGCGAAGAGCAGCGTCATTCCTCGAGACATGCCCCCGGCAATCTGGGTGTCCATTTTCTATAACCTCGTAAGCCGGGATGACTGTGTGGATGGCGCTATGCGCGGGAGTCTTGGGGTTGAGCCGCTAAGCCCGACCCGCGGGCCGGCGTCTGCACGTCTATTGTTTGTTGCCGCTATGCGAGCGTGAGGAGAAGTTCGAGCATGCGGGGATCCTGATGGGTGAATCCAGCCAACGGCTGTTGTCGATCGAAGCTGCCGATGATGCTCATCTCGCCTTCGCTGAGATGGAAGTCAAAGATGTCTATATTCCCACGTAGGCGCGCGACGCGCGTGCTCTTCACGACCATGGTGACGTCACGCTGAACAAGCCAGCGGAGAATGACTTGCGCCACGGTCTTGCCATGCGCGGCCGCGATGTCCGCCAGCGCGCTGCTGGTCAGGACCCCCTGATTGCCTTGGGCCAGTGGTCCCCAGGCCTGAAGAACCGTACCGTGCCGCTTCAGCAGTGCCAGGGTATCGACCTGCTGGTTGAGCGGATGCGTCTCGCGCTGGTTCACCGCCGGAATGACGCGGTTGTGAGTCACAAGATCGAGGAAACGGTCGGCATAGAAGTTGGAGACGCCGATCGCCCGAACTCTGCCTTCGTCCAGAAGCTCCTCCATCGCCCGCCAGGCGCCGTAGTAGTCGTTGAACGGCTGATGCATCAAATACAGATCGAGGTAGTCGAGCCCGAGATTGTCCAGCGAAACCTTGAATGCCTCCCTGGTTTTCTCGTAGCCGTAATCCTTGAACCACAGCTTGGTCGTGACGAACAGATCCGTGCGGGCTACGCCCGACTCTGCCAGTGCGGCCCCCACCGCTTTCTCATTGTAGTAGCGGGACGCCGTGTCGATCAGCCGATAGCCTTCCTCGAGCGCAACGGGCACCGTTTTCCTGACCTCGGCATCGTCCATCCTGAACACGCCCAGGCCGAGCTTGGGCATCTGCACTCCGTTGTTGAGCGTGACATATTCCATTGCCGATCCTTTCTGTATCGGTTGAAGCTGAGCCTGGCCGTCAGTTCGCCGGCGGGGTCGGGTTGCTGTTGAAGATGTCGGCGATGACTTTCCACTGGCCGCGGATCTTCTGCCAGACGAGAACATACTTGCCCTTGTCGGTAATCGGGCCCTGCGGAAGCGTTGCCGCGAAATCATAAGTGCCGCGATCATGCGCGAGATCCCCCGACGCCGAGACGACCACCTGTTCGGGATGCAGGCTGAAGGCAAGGTCTTTCAACTGGAGCTGGCGCGTCCACCGAGCGCCGATCGCTGCGTTGCCAATGACGGCGGCTTCGCCCGGCGCCAGCAACACGGCATTATCGGCGTAGAGTTGCTCGATCGCCGCCGCATCCTTGGCCTGGAGCAGCCCGGCCCAGCGCTCATGGATGGCATTGATCGCCTGCTTATCGGCTGATGTGCCGGCTTCGGTGGCAATAGCCGTTTGAGCGGAGCTCATCGTTGGGAGAGCGGGGCTCAGTAGGATGGCGGCCGCGAGAATGAGTGCGTTGCGCATGAGTTCTCCTTGGTTCACGAGGATGATGTTGCGTTAAAGTCAGAGACGGCGTTGCTCGGGACAGGAGCATCGGCGGGCTCAGCCGTCTGCCGAGGCGCAATGGCGCCGGTATTTGCTCAGGGGATCAGGTAGAGTTTGCCTTTAGCCCGGCGGTTCTCGATGTCCTGGTGGGCATCTGCCGCACGATCGAGCGGATAGCCGGTTGCCTCGTCCAGCCGCAGCCATCCGGCTTGCACGGCAGCGATTACATCGGACGCCCGCTTCTGCAACTCTGCCGGATCGGCCACATATGCGAACACCGACCCACCGGCGAGGCGCAGACCGCGCTGGGTTAGCAGCGTCGGATTGATCGCCGGAATAGGCCCGGAAGCGGCGCCGATGGCCACCACCGTTCCGCCACGACCAAGCGTCGCGATGGTCTTGAGGAGCGTCTTTTCGCCCAATCCATCGAATGCAAGGTCAACGCCGTTGCCCCCGGTAAGCCTGGTAACTTCGTCGGCGAAGTCATAGTTGTCGCCGTAGACGATGACGGCATCGGCGCCCAATGCGCGAATGCTCTCCGCCTTGCTGTCGCTGGACGTCGTGCCGACGACCCAGGCGCCGAGATGTTTCAGCCACTGGACCAGTAGCTGCCCCAGGCCGCCGGCCGCCGCATGCACCAGCACGCGGTCGCCGGCACGGATATTCCGATACTCGTGGACGAGATAGTGGGCGGTCAGGGCCTGGAACAGCAGACCCTCGCTGACCGTGAAGGTGTTCGGGATAGGGATTGCACGTTCCGCGGAAACGACCGCCTGGCTCGCATAGGAGCCGCGTGCATCCATCCAGGCAACACGGGCGCCTACAGAAAGACCGGAAGACGTTGCGATGCCTTCCCCCAACTCCAGAACACGGCCGACGCCTTCAAGGCCGGGGACAAACGGCAGCTCGATCAGGTGGACCCGAGAGGCGCCACTGCGTTGCGTGAGGTCCAGATAGTTGATCCCGGCGGCTTCCACTTCGACCAGAACCTGACCGGAGCCGGGATGCAGGTCCTCGGTGGTCTCGGCGACCAGTTGCTCAGGCCCGCCGAACTCCGTGATTGCGATGTGTCGCATGGCATTTCTCCCCGGGCATGCCGCCCGTTCGACTGGAATGGATGTTGCTCGCCAGGATCCCGGCGCGAGGCGGCGTTAGAGCCGGGAGCCGCCATCGATGTGAAGGACTTCGCCGTTCATGTAGCCGTTGGTCATCAGGAACACGGCTGCGGAGGCGGTCTCCTCGGCGGTGCCAAAGCGGTGAAGCGGATGCTGTGCTTCGATTGCGCGCACAAAGCCATCCCTGGCTTCGCCCATGGTCTTGCCGAGGAGCGGCGTGTCGATGGGACCGGGCGACAGGGTGTTCACACGACGCGGAGCAAGCTCGAGGGCCAGGCCGCGACCGAGCACTTCGACCGCAGCGCAGGCGCTTGCGATGATCGCGGTGCCGTTGCCATCAGGGCGGTGCGTCAGGGCGCCGGAGACCAGTGTGATCGAAGCGTCCTGGGCCAGCTTGTCGCCGAGCGTGCGCAGAATATGCACGACCGACCAAATGCGCTCCTCATAGGCGAGGCGGAGGAGGCTGATGTCGGCTTCGAGAACCTTTCCCATAGCAAACGATCCCGCGAGCAGGACGAGATGATCGACCTGTCCGACATCGGATAGCGCTTCGCGGATCGCTTCTGGATCGGTCACGTTGGCGGCCCGCCAGTCGGCAAAGCCATGTTGCTCCGCGGCGCGGCGCGAACGGTCCCGGTCGAGCCCGACCACGGTGACGCGAGCTCCAGCTGCCTTCGCCTGGAGCGCGGTGGCGAGGCCGATACCAGAAGTCCCGCCGAAGATCAGGATGTGCTTGTCTTCAAGGGGAAGTCGGGCTTCGTTTGCTTCCGCGGCTGCAATGGTCTGCGTCATGTTCTTGGTTTCCGGTTCTGTCGTCGATTGCGATGACCCGAAAGATAGACCTTGGCCCTACGTTTGATAATTATGCCCAGTATCCTTATAATAGTGCCGTCATGGAACAGATCGGAATTGACCGCCTCACCGGGATCATCGCTTTTGCGCGTGCGGCTTCGCTCGGCAGCTACAGCGCTGCCGCGCGTTCGCTGTCGATCTCCCCGTCTGCTGTCAGCAAAAGCGTTCAGAGACTGGAGGAGCGTCTTGGCGTGCGCCTCTTCGCCCGAACCACGCGATCTCTGACCCTCACCCCGGAGGGGCGTGACCTGCACGACCGGGCACTAAAACTCCTGCATGACGCGGAGGAATTGGAACAGGTGGCCGTGGCCGCGCGGGGCGAGCCTTCAGGCATACTCAAGGTCACGGTCTCGGTGCCGATCGGGGTTCATCTGATCGCCCCCAATCTCGCGCGCTTCAGGGAAAGCTATCCTCGGCTGGCTGTCGATCTGCGCGTGAGCGATGGGTTCGCAGATCTCATTCAGGAAGGCATTGATATTGCGATCCGGGTGACCGGCACGGAGGATTCACGGCTGATTGCACGGAAGCTGGCGCCCAATCGGGTGGGCGTCTTTGCTTCGCCCGGCTATCTGGAAAAACGGGGGCGGCCCGAACGGATCGAAGACATCGAGGGGCACGAATGCGTCAATGTCCGCCTGCAGAGCAGTGGACAGCTCATAAGGTGGCCTTTTCGGGTCGGTAAACGTGTGGTCGAGATTCTTCCGACGGCCGGTCTCGTGTTGGAGAATACCGATGCTGCCGCGGCCGCGCTCGTCGGCGGCGCGGGAATTGGCCTGTCGCCCACCTATATCGCTGCACCATTCGTGGCGCGTGGCGAACTCGTCCCTCTCCTGGTCGACCATTGGGTCGAACGAAACCACATCACCGCCCTTTGGTCGGAGAGCCGCAAGGGAAATCCGAACGTCCGCGCGTTCGTCGCTTTTTTGCGCGAACTCTTTCCCGATCCGGCGCCGTGGGACGCGATTGCGGGCGTAACCTGACCAGGTAGGGCAGTTTCGCCATGTTGTTTGGCATTTAAACGTGAGAATGCGACCGCTTCTTTGGGAGC
This sequence comes from Rhizobium cerradonense, assembly GCF_030182455.1. NCBI lineage: Bacteria > Pseudomonadati > Pseudomonadota > Alphaproteobacteria > Hyphomicrobiales > Rhizobiaceae > Rhizobium > Rhizobium cerradonense. The sequence goes on along the minus strand of NZ_JAQJCK010000006.1, from coordinate 2,863 downwards.
GGGAAAAACGTGGGGGTAAGGATCTTCAGGTAATCGGGTGCCTTTTGTGAAAGGGCCATTCGTGACAGCGCAATTGCAGATGATCGTCTCGGTAGAGTTTGTTGGGATGGACGGCGTTCTGCAGCGTCGCGAGGTTGCCAACGTCGAACGGATTGTCGATGTGGCCTGTCTCGATAATTTTGGCCTCTCCCTGGAAGAAGGCAAAGAAATACAGCGGCGCCTGCAAGGGAAACTGACGCAGTTTCGTAAGCGCGCGTTTTGCGGCACCTTTTGGCATTGAAAGATGTGAGGCATGAGGTGTGCACCAGAAAAGAGGTGGACACCATATTATGGCCAATGAGGATGAGAAACTTCGTGTGAAGCTCGTGGGTCGGGACGGGCGGCGGAGCTTTGATCGGCTGTCGAAGGCACGGTTGATCGAAAGTTGTTTGCAGCCAGGCACGTCGGTCGCGCAACTTGCATTGGACCATGGGATTAATGCGAACCTTCTTTGGAAATGGATCCGCCAACATCGGCAGGCGAAACAGGAGGCGCTGTCGAGTTCGCCAGCTTCCTTGCCAGCGTTTATTCCAGTTCAGATTGGGTCGACTGAGGTCGTGTCGAGCCCGGATGATTGCCGCGCACTGGACCTGCGGCCGGATAAAGCTTCCGTCCGGCTGTCGGAGCCAGTGGGAACAGGCCAACTCTCTTCACCAGCCAGGCTGAGCGCGTCACTGCCGAACGGCGTGAAGGTGACGCTGGAATGCGGCGATGCGTATGCGGTGACGGCGATGATCGGAGCGTTGTGCAATGTTCAGACTGGCCGCTGACGTAAAGGTTTACCTTCACCGGCAACCGATCGACTTTAGGGCCGGGATCAACAGCCTCGCGATTTTGGTCGAGCAGTCTATGGGCCTCAACCCGTTCGAGCGGGCGGTGTTTGCCTTCTGCAACCGTCGTAAAACCCGGATGAAATTGCTGTTTTTTGATCGATCGGGCTTTGTGCTAATTTTGAAAGCGCTGACCGAAGACAGGTTCCGCTGGCCCCGGCGACAGGAGGCTGTGGTGTCACTTGATGTCGAGCAATTGCATTGGCTGCTTGACGGCATTGATCTCGACGCGATGGTCCGCCATCCAGTGCGGCAATATGAATTTGTCGGGTGAATTCGGCACAAACGCAGAGCGTTTGTCGCGGGGCGGTTGACGCAGAGGGCCGGTTCAGATTCAAGAATGCGATGACGAGAACTGGCACCCCGACCGTTGAAGAATTGATGGCGCTTTTGGCGGCGAATGCTGCCGAGATTGCCGCGCTGAAGGCCGAGAAGGATATCCTTGCGCAGCGCGTCTTCAAGCTCGAGGAAGAGCTGGCGCTGGCGCAGTTGCATCGTTTTGCGCCGCGCAGCGAAAAGCACGTGGATCGCATCTTCAACGAAGCCGAGCAGGCCACCCTTGAGGGGGACGAGGGCTGCGACCTCGCCGACGCGGCGGTTACCATCGATCTTCCGGACACGGGATTGCCGCAGACCGACAAGCCGGAACGCAAGAAACCCGGCCGCCGGCCTCTGCCGGCAAACCTGCCGCGCCAGCGCGTCGAATATGACCTCGCCGACGATCAGAAGGTCTGCCCGTGCTGTAGCCACCCGATGCATCGCATGGGCGAGCTGGTGACCGAGCAGCTTCATATCGAGGTGAAGGCGAAGGTTCTGCAGAATGTCCGGGCCAAGTATGCGTGCCGCAACTGCGACCGGACCGGGATCAATACGCCTATTGTCATCGCGCCGATGCCGAAGCAGCCCTTGCCCGGCAGCATCGCCACGGCCTCGACGCTTTCCTTCGCGCTTGTTCATAAATACGTCGATGGCACGCCGCTCTATCGTCTGGCGCAGGCCTTTGAGCGTGCAGGCGTTCCTGTCAGCCGCGGCGCTCTCGGCCATTGGGTGATCGGTTCGAGCGAGAAACACCTCGTTCGCATCTATGACGCGCTGAAACTGCGGCTGCGATCGCAGACCGTCATCCATGGTGACGAGACCACAGTCCAGGTGCTGAAGGAAGAGGGCAAGGACCCCACCAGCATCTCTTACATGTGGGCATATCGTAGCGGCGAAGACAGTAAACAGCCGATCGTGCTGTTCGACTACCAGCCCGGCCGCGGACAAGAGCATCCGCAGGCCTTCCTTGGCGACTACCGCGGCATCCTGATGAGTGACGGCTATCAGGCCTGGCGCACGTTGAAAGGTGCCACGCATGTCGGGTGCATGGCCCATGCCAGGCGGCGCTTTGTCGATGCCCTCAAGGCGCGCAAGAAACCCGGTGGGCCTCCGGCGCAGGCCCTCAAGTTCTTCGACCAGCTCTACCGGATCGAAAGGCAGGTGCGGGACGAAAAGCCCGATGACGGCGAAACGCGAGATCATTACATGCGTCGCTTTCGCCAGAAACACAGCATCCCGGTGCTTTCCGCCCTCAAGGAATGGCTCGACAAAATCGCGCCAAAGGTCGTGCCCGACACCAAACTTGGCGATGCCGTTTCCTATACGTTCAATCAATGGGACTATCTGACGCGCTACACGGAAGACGGCCGAATGCCGATAGACAACAACATTCTCGAACGGGACATCAGAATTTTTTGTACCGGACGAAACAGCTGGCTGTTCAGCGACACACCTGCCGGCGCCAAAGCCAGCGCCGTCATCTATAGCCTGATGTTGACTTGCCGGGCCTGTGGCGTCGAGCCATTCGCATGGTTGAAATACGTCCTCACCGTACTGCCGCAGCGTCCAAACGACACCGATATCGAGGACCTGCTGCCCTTCAACTTCAAAAAACAGACCGCCTGACGCGCGCCCCTTCGAGCCACTTTACGGCGTGCACCCAAATGCGCGCTTAC
>NZ_JAQJCK010000050.1:0-6128 GCF_030182455.1 Rhizobium cerradonense | reverse complement strand
TGTCTTCGCCGATGGTGGCTATGCGGGCGATAAGTTGAAGCGGCGACTGAAAAAGATCGGGCGCTGGACGATCGAGATCATCAAGCGCTCAGACAAGGCGAAAGGCTTCGAGGTTCTGCCGCGTCGATGGGTGGTCGAACGGACCTTCGCCTGGCTTGGCAGATGCCGCAGATTGGCCAAAGACGTCGAACGCTCGATCGCATCAGCCGAAGCGTGGATCATGATCGCCCACATTCGTCTCATCACCAGACGGCTAGCAAGGTATGGATATCGTTGAACGCTTTTCGAATCCGACTCTAATGCATTTATGGTGTTCGGGACAGTTGCCTGCGCCTCCTTTTTCGCCGGTTCGCTGCTGCACAGCTCAGGCTGGAGCACGGTCAACTGGCTTGTGCTGCCGGCCGTAGCTTTTATGCTCGTTCCGTTGGTATCGCGCGCCGCCAGCTTACCCCGCAACAGATGAGGAAGGACTCTAGTGTCGGTTTCCGCGCGTCGCTCGATCAGATTGTACTCGCGCTTCATGTCTTGAGGCCGCAGCGCGTTTCTACGAGCGCTTGGCTTCCGGCGTGGCGCGCGCAACCGTCACCCAGGACGCCTTGGCATGGCAATCGGTTTTGTCTCGGACGGCTAATGCGGCAGGACACGCAACTTGCGCGGCGAACGAAACTGCCTCACCACGCATCCCGCAATCACGCGAGGGGTGTGCGGCCCATCTCTCGGGCAAGCGTCAGGAAGCCATCGATATAGGAGATGGTCTCCTCGCCGCGCCTGACGCCCAGATTGATGCTCTTCCGGATGCCGGCTTCTCCGAGGCTGAGCGCCCGTATCGGCATTCCTGCCCCATCCTCGTGCAGCAACCAGTCCGGAAGGACGGTGACCCCCCTGCCCGCGCAGACGAGTTGCAACATCAGGTCTACGGTTTCGGCCGTGCGGTGCTGACGGGGCCGATAATGGGCGGGAACGAGAAACTTGGTGTAAATGTCCAATCGCTCTAGGGTGACGGGAACAGTGATTAGCTCTTCGTCCATCAGATCGTGCGGTTGCACGCATGTCCTGCCGGCAAGAGGATGGGACTCGTGCACCATAAGGACCAGCTCGTAATCGAACACGGGCGTGAACAGCAGCTCCGGCGCCTCTACCGGGTCCGGCGTTATCAAGAGGTCGATTTCATAACCGAGCAGCGCCTCGACCCCGTCGAAGCGAAAGGCGGTGCGCACGTCGAAATCCACGTCGAGCCACTGAGCCAGATAGGGTGTCGCCATTCTCGAGAGCCAGCGCTGGCAGGGATGGCATTCCATGCCAACTCGGAGCATTCCTCTTCGCCCCAATGAGAAGTCTATGAGGACCCGTTCCGCGTGCTCCAGTTGCGGCAGAACCCGCTCGGCCACGGTGAGCAGGTATTCGCCCGTTTGCGTTAGGCGCAAACCCCGACCGGTTTTCATCCAGATCTTGATGCCATGCCGATCCTCGAACTTCGCGATCGTGTGGCTGAGCGCCGACTGTGTGACGTTCATCTTCTCGGCCGCCGCGGTGACGCTGCCGTGACGGTTGACTTCCCTCAGGATCGCAAGATGCTGCCGATCTATCATTATGACCTCCGCTCATCACCACATGAATTCATACCATTTCCATTCATAATGCACTGCGATTAACCTTTTCGTCAACCATGATCCTGCCGAGGCAGCCGCGACGGACGAAAGGAAATGTATTGACGAAGCTTGCAACTGCGCCGCATCCGCGTGGGGATCACGCCATGCCGTCATCTATTTTTGACGAGGTCATCGATCGCAAGAACAGCAACTCGATGAAATGGGCTTTCGCCGAGCGCCTGCTGTCCGCAGACGAAGCGGCCGCCGATCCTCTTCCCATGTGGGTTGCCGATACCGATTTCAAAGCCCCGCGACCGGTCATCGATGCGCTTGCCGAGGCTGTCCAGCACGGCGTCTTCGGCTATCCCGGCGGCATGACCAAAAATTACCTTGAGGCCGTGACCGGATGGCAGGCAAAGCGCTTCGGTTTTGACGTGGCGCCGGCATGGGTTGTTGCCTCGGCCGGCATCATTACCATCCTGAAGGTCGCCGCACAGGCGTTTTCCGCGCCTGGCGACTCCATTCTCATCCAGCCGCCCGTCTATGCCCATTTCCACAACGACATGCTGATGAATGGCCGTCATCTGGCCTTCGCCCCGCTCGTTCGCACCGAGGACGGCTACCGGTTCGATGCCGCCATTTTCGAGGCGGCCATACGGCCCAACACGAAGATCTTCATCCTCAGCAATCCGCACAATCCGACCGGAAATGTCTGGTCGGAAGAAGAACTGCGGACCATGGGAGAGATCTGCGCCCGGCACGACATTCTGGTGATTTCCGACGAAATTCACCAGGACCTGATCCTCAACCCGGCGAAGAAACACATCGCCTTCGCATCGCTGGGCGAAAAATTCGCGCAAATGAGCATCACGTGCACCGCGCCGAGCAAGACCTTCAATCTGCCGGGTCTGCAATGCGCAAATATCTTCGTGCCGAATCCGCGGCTGCGTGGTGAACTGCTGCGCCAATACGACCGCAACATGTTCCCGCTGGTCAACGTACTGGGCATGGTCGCTTGCGAAGCGGCCTATGCCCATGGCGAACCCTGGCTGGAGGAGATGCTCGCCTATGTGCGCGGCAATCACCTCTATTTCGCGGATCGGATCAATAATGCGACCGACAAGGTCCGCGTGCTTCCGGCAGACTCGCTCTATCTCGCCTGGATGGATTGCCGTGGGCTCGGCATGGATGCCGCAACACTCGAAAAATTCATGCTGACCAAGGCGCGCGTCTGGCTCGACAAGGGCCAGAAGTTTGGGATTGAGGGCCGCGGCTATATGCGCGTCAATCTCGGCTGTCCTCGCTCGACTGTCGATGATGCGATCACCCGCATCAACGCCGCCATCTCTAAACTGTGAGGCGCGCCGATGTCTCAAACGATTGAAAAACGCATGGCCGAACTCGGGCTAGAACTGCCTGAAGCGGCGAAGTCGGTAGCGAACTATCTCCCCATCGTCGCAAGCGGCAATCTCATTCTCACGTCGGGTCAGCTGCCACTGTCGAACGGCAAGTTGATTGCCACAGGTCTCGTCGGCCGCGAGCTTGACGTCACGGCCGCAGCGCTGGCTGCCAGACAATGCGCCTTGAACATCCTCGCCCAGGCGCAGGCACATCTCGGCAGCCTCGATCGGATTGCACGGATCATCAAGATCACGGTCTTCGTGGCTTCGGCTGAGGACTTCACCGAGCAACATCTCGTTGCAAACGGGGCGTCTGATGTCCTCCTCGCTGTCTGCGGCGACAAAGGCAAGCACGCGCGCTCCGCCGTCGGCGTCGCCGCTTTGCCGATGAATGCACCCGTCGAGATAGAGGCGATGCTCGAAATCGACCAATAACAATACGTGTCACCAGGCTCTGCGGAACGACGAACAATCGGGAACTCAACCGATCCCAAAGCGGAGAACCGGCAGGAAGCCGCTGCTTTCGGATCACAAACCGGGAGAATGTCAATGAAGAAGACTTTGTTGTTGGCCACAGTGGCCGCGGCGACGCTGACGGCGGGCATAGCGTCGGCCGGCACGATGGCCGACGTCCAGGCGCGTGGCAAGCTCAACTGCGGCGTGACCGGTGGTCAGGCTGGTTTCTCCGCGCCGGATGCGTCCGGCGTTTGGCAAGGCATGGACGTCGCCTATTGTCGGGCGATCGCCGCCGCGGTCCTGAAGGACCCCAATGCGGTGAACTTCGTGCCGACGACCGGCCAGACGCGCTTTACGGCGCTCGCATCGGGCGAAATCGACATCCTGTCGCGCACTACGACCTGGACGTTTTCGCGCGACGTCGACCTCAAGTTCACCTTTGCCGGCGTGAATTTCTATGACGGGCAAGCCTTCATGGTGCCAAAGGCGCTCGGCGCAAAGAGCGCCAAGGACCTGAACGGCGCGACGATCTGCATCCAGACAGGCACCACCACCGAGCTGAACCTTGCGGAATATTTTCGCAAGAACAGCATGACCTACGAGCCGGTACCGGTCGAGAACAATGCCGACATCGCCCAGAAGTACTTGGCTGGCGCCTGCGACGTTTATACCAGCGACGGATCGGACCTCGCCTCTACGCGCTCCAGCTTCAAGACTCCGCAGGACCACGTCATTCTTCCGGATGTCATCTCGAAAGAGCCATTGGGTCCGCTTGTGCGTCAGGGCGACGACCAATGGGCTGATGTGGCGCGATGGACGTTGCAGGCGCTGATTGCTGCCGAAGAGCTCGACGTCACCGCAGAGAATGTCGAGAAGCTTTCCGCCGGCACCGACAACCCCGAAATAAACCGCCTGTTGGGCAAGGAAGGCAATCTCGGCGAACAGCTCGGCCTCGATGCCGCCTGGGCCAAACGTGTGATTGCCGCCGAGGGCAATTACGGGGAAATCTTCGCCAAGAACATCGGCGAGAAAACGCCGATCGGATTGGCCCGCGGACAAAACGCCTTGTGGAACCAGGGCGGTCTTATGTACCCGCTGCCGTTCCGCTGAGAGCCTTCAAGGTGCGGGCTTGCCCCCGCGCCTTTCGCTTTCGCCTCGTCTGCCCGCACCGAAGGCCGCGCAGACCTTCAGGGAGATATCTCGCATGACAATGAAAACCGGTGCTCCGCGCCAGCCGTTTCACCTGGGCATGCTGTTTAACGACACCCGTTATCGAGCACGGACGATCCAGATCCTGGCGTTCATCCTGCTCCTGCTTGCGGCAGCGTGGCTGGTCGACAACACGATTCGCAATCTCGCCGCACTTGGAAAAGACTTCTCCTTCGGTTTTCTATGGAGCACGGCCGGTTACGACATTTCTCCGCATGCCATCGACTACTCCAGCACAAGCACACACGCCCGTGCCGCCGTCGTCGGCCTGCTCAACACGCTGATTGTCGCCGCAATGGCGTGCTTGACCGCATCAATTCTTGGCGTTTTGGCAGGGGTGCTGAGGCTTTCAGACAACTGGATCGTCGCCCGCTTGATGACGGTTTATGTCGAGAGCTTCCGCAACATTCCGGCTCTGCTCTGGATCATCGTCGTAGCTGCGGTGATGTCGCAGGCGATGCCGACACCGAACGCATTTCGCGGCGAGCATCCCACAGCAGCGATAATGCTCTGGGACAGCATCGCGGTTACGAACCGCGGCATCTACCTACCCACGCCCGCCTTCTCGCAAAGCCTGGGGCCGGCTCCTGATGTGCTTGGAGCATTTGATCTCAATTACGTAGCGATTCTGACTATTGTGGCGCTTTCACTCATCGGGCATCGGGGATTGGTAAAAGCACGCCGCGCAGGTCCAAGGCAAAACCGGTCAGCGCCCGGCCACGTGGTGGAAGAGCCTGGGCGTCTTTGCGTTGCCGATGATAATCCTCCTTTACGTACTCGGCTTCCACTTAGACTGTCCGGCCTTGAAGGGCTTGAACTTCACCGGCGGTCTGCAGTTGCGCAATGCCTTCATCGCGCTCTGGATAGGGCTGAGCCTCTATACCGGCGCCTTCATTGCGGAAATCGTTCGTTCCGGCATTCTTGCCATTTCGAAGGGCCAGTCTGAAGCGGCGCATGCGCTTGGGCTCTCCTCAGGACGCACGATGCGTCTGGTAATCTTGCCGCAGGCCCTGCGGGTCATCGTGCCGCCGCTGATCTCGCAATATCTCAACATCACGAAAAATACGTCGCTGGGCCTAGCCGTCGGCTACATGGATCTCCGTTCGACGCTCGGGGGCATCACGATCAACCAGACCGGGCGCGAGCTCGAAGGCATGCTGATGCTGATGCTGACTTAGCTTGACTTTGTACAAAATCTCTTTGGAATTTCGGGTTTGTTGCGGCGGCGCTGATCTTCCGCGTACTGGCAGCGTGGCGCGCGCGGCACTCTCATTTTGAGGCAATTTGAGCGGGGTGAATCAATTCGCCGCAGTCTCTCTGACTTGCCTGTTTCGCGTGACCGGATTCGAACCGGTGGATGACCGATCATAATGAGAACTGCGTCGGGTCGGGTGATCCTGTTCCGCAAATCCTTCGCCAGTGGCTGTCGTCGTTTCGTCCCTGGTTCACGGCACCCAGCTGGGAGCATCTCCTG
>NZ_JAQJCK010000049.1:0-2500 GCF_030182455.1 Rhizobium cerradonense | reverse complement strand
GAGCACTGGATGGGCTATGGGGACTCACCGTCTTACTGATCCTAACCAAACTCCGAATACCGGGAAGTACTACTCGGCAGACACACGGCGGGTGCTAACGTCCGTCGTGAAAAGGGCAACAACCCTAACCTCCAGCTAAGGTCCCCAAGTCATGGCTAAGTGGGAAAGGATGTGAGGATCCCAAAACAACCAGGATGTTGGCTTAGAAGCAGCCATCATTTAAAGAAAGCGTAACAGCTCACTGGTCTAGTCAAGGGTCTTTGCGCCGAAAATGTAACGGGGCTAAAGCCATGCACCGAAGCTGAGGATTCCTCTTTGAGGAGTGGTAGCGGAGCGTTCCGTAAGCCTGTGAAGGGACAGCCGTGAGGCATCCTGGAGGTATCGGAAGTGCGAATGTTGACATGAGTAACGATAAAGAGGGTGAGAGACCCTCTCGCCGAAAGACCAAGGGTTCCTGCTTAAAGTTAATCTGAGCAGGGTTAGCCGGCCCCTAAGACGAGGCGGACACGCGTAGTCGATGGGAACCACGTTAATATTCGTGGGCCTGGTGGTAGTGACGGATTGCTTAACTTGTAAGGTCTTATTGGATTGATCTTGCAGGGACGCGGTTCCAGGAAATAGCTCCACCGTATAGACCGTACCCGAAACCGACACAGGTGGTCAGGTAGAGTATACCAAGGCGCTTGAGAGAACTATGTTGAAGGAACTCGGCAAATTGCACGCGTAACTTCGGAAGAAGCGTGACCCTTATGTGCGCAAGCATGTGAGGGTGGCACAGACCAGGGGGTAGCGACTGTTTACCAAAAACACAGGGCTCTGCGAAGTCGCAAGACGACGTATAGGGTCTGACGCCTGCCCGGTGCTGGAAGGTTAAGAGGAGGGGTGCAAGCTCTGAATCGAAGCCCCAGTAAACGGCGGCCGTAACTATAACGGTCCTAAGGTAGCGAAATTCCTTGTCGGGTAAGTTCCGACCTGCACGAATGGCGTAACGACTTCCCCGCTGTCTCCAACATAGACTCAGTGAAATTGAATTCCCCGTGAAGATGCGGGGTTCCTGCGGTCAGACGGAAAGACCCCGTGCACCTTTACTATAGCTTTACACTGGCATTCGTGTCGGCATGTGTAGGATAGGTGGTAGGCTTTGAAGCAGGGACGCCAGTTCTTGTGGAGCCATCCTTGAAATACCACCCTTATCGTCATGGATGTCTAACCGCGGTCCGTCATCCGGATCCGGGACAGTGTATGGTGGGTAGTTTGACTGGGGCGGTCGCCTCCGAAAGAGTAACGGAGGCGCGCGATGGTGGGCTCAGACCGGTCGGAAATCGGTCGTCGAGTGCAATGGCATAAGCCCGCCTGACTGCGAGACTGACAAGTCGAGCAGAGACGAAAGTCGGTCATAGTGATCCGGTGGTCCCGCGTGGAAGGGCCATCGCTCAACGGATAAAAGGTACGCCGGGGATAACAGGCTGATGACCCCCAAGAGTCCATATCGACGGGGTTGTTTGGCACCTCGATGTCGGCTCATCGCATCCTGGGGCTGGAGCAGGTCCCAAGGGTTTGGCTGTTCGCCAATTAAAGCGGTACGTGAGCTGGGTTCAGAACGTCGTGAGACAGTTCGGTCCCTATCTGCCGTGGGTGTAGGAATATTGACAGGATCTGTCCCTAGTACGAGAGGACCGGGATGGACATATCTCTGGTGGACCTGTTGTCCTGCCAAGGGCATAGCAGGGTAGCTATATATGGAAGGGATAACCGCTGAAGGCATCTAAGCGGGAAACCCACCTGAAAACGAGTGTTCCCTATCAGAGCCGTGGTAGACGACCACGTTGATAGGCCGGGTGTGGAAGTGCGGCAACGCATGAAGCTTACCGGTACTAATAGCTCGATTGGCTTGATCGTTCCCATTGCTCGTGTTCATCACACGATGCATCTGACGTGTTCAAAAAAAGACAAGAGACATGAAGGCTATTGCCTCCATCCTCTCTTCACCAGCTTCTCAAACGTTGCGCTTCGCTGACCTGGTGGTTATGGCGGGGTGGCTGCACCCGTTCCCTTTCCGAACACGGCCGTGAAACGCCCCTGCGCCCATGGTACTTCGTCTCAAGACGCGGGAGAGTAGGTCGCTGCCAGGTCTGCAAAACGCAACGCCGGATAAACCCATCTGGGTTTGTCCGATGATTTAAATCTTCTCGACACAAAAACGGCTAAGCCGTGTTACAATAGGCCGCTCAAAAGCGGCCTTTGTCGCTTCTAAAGGCATACAGTTATACGCCCGGCTCCGAAATAAGGTGCCACGGGAACACGGGACAAATCCTTCGGATTTGCCCGGATCACGCAAGCCGCAACGCGGCTTGCTCAAGCTCCGACGAACCCCAACGGTTCGCTCAGGGCGGACAAACCGCAACGCGGTTTGCTCGGATAGCGCGGGGTGGAGCAGCCCGGTAGCTCGTCAGGCTCATAACCTGAAGGCCGCAGGTTCAAATCCTGCCCCCGCAACCAA
>NZ_JAQJCK010000048.1:0-7627 GCF_030182455.1 Rhizobium cerradonense | reverse complement strand
CGTAAGCGCCGTCTCCGCCCCATTGAATTGGCTATATTTTGAGGCTTGCCGGGTGTGCGAGAAGGTTTCCAGGACTATCTGGAGATTTGCATGGCAGATGATGGATTTGTTGGGCGTTACGAAGTTGTCGAGCCGCGCCGCGGAAACCGGCGTTGGCCGGACGATGTGAAGGCGCGGATCGTGGCGGAAAGCCTTGAGCCTGGCGTTCGTGTTGTTGATGTCGCGCGCCGTCATGACGTTGTTGCGCACCAGCTTTCCTTGTGGCGCCGGCAAGTGCGCGAGGGCATTCTGGCGTTGCCTTTTGAGACTATGTCGGGCCAGTCGGAGAGCGGCGATGCCGAGCCTGCATTTGTGCCTTTGGCGATTGCGGCAGAGCCGAGCGAGGCTGTGAGTGTTTTGGCGCCGCCGCTGCCGGCGACGGTTTCGTCGGTCTTGACATTGGAGATCGGCCCGGACGTTGTGATGCGGGTTCCCGGCGATGTGCCGGTTGAACGTGTGGCGGCTCTGGTGCGAGCCATGCGAGGGACGGCATGATCGTCGCGGGCCAACGCCTGCCGATCCTGATTGCAACGCGGCCGGTTGACTTCCGCTGTGGGCATCAGGCGCTGGCTCTGATGGTGCAGACCGAATTGAAGCTCGATCCGCATTCCGGGGTGACGGTGATCTTCCGGTCGAAGCGCGGCGATCGCCTGAAGATCCTGGTGTGGGATGGCACCGGAATGGTGCTAACCTACAACGATCTGCATTCATACTGCATCTCTCTTTCGGATTCAGTTGAAGGTTTTGGCGTGTCTGGCATTTTCCTTATGGGCGGCGAGGCGATCGACGAGTTGGTTCCATCGACTGCATTGCTTTTGCGGTAAATCGCTCTTCGGAAGCTCGTACAGGTAATAGTGTCCGTTGTAGGCATGGCTGGTGACGAGGCCATGTTCAGCCCATCTGGCGAGGGTATGCTCATGGATATTGAGGTGTGCAGCCGCCTCCTTCTTTGTCAACATCCCACGATCCCGGAGCCGGTCATAGCGTGATCTCAGCTTGTATTCGCGAACAAGATAGGTGACGCGTTTGGTTGTGAAGCGGGCGTTGCGCTGGTCACGGCGCGTCACCGAGCCCGGACGGTATCCCTGATTGTTGAGAATGTCGGCGATCTCGGAAAAAATATGATCGTCGAGGAGTTTATCAATCAGTTGGATGACGTCGGGGCTCGTCTTGACCTGCTGGCTGGGCGATTTTGGGCTGATGGTGACGAGTGTCTGGGTTTTGCCGCCTTTGAAGCGAATATGAGCCTTGGTTGTGCCTCTCTTCGGTAGTTTGAGGAGGGTGACATCCTCAATGATGTGGGCAAGCAAGCGCTTTCGTTCGCGGTTCGGGGTCTCTGAATTGGTCCAGAGCTTTTTGAAGTCCGCCGTCATTGTGACCAACCGCTCTTGGACGGCCTTATTGAGGATGAATTGATCGTGCTCCTGGGCGCGCTCGCGCTCTTCGCGGGCATTAGCCAAGATGCGGAGCTTCTCGTTCCATTCCCCTTCGAGCGTGTCGGCGACAAGGCGGTTATTGGGATCGACGAGCATGAAACGGCGCTGGGCGAGATCGGCCTCGGTTTGGGCGCGCTCGATTGCGCGACAGCGCAGCCGGTCCGCCTCTTCATGTCGCGCTTCGATTTCTTTGCGGACTTCAATTGCCAGTTCGACGGCTGCCGGCGTCATCTGATCCGCGATCAACATGCCGATGGCTTCGTCGACGGGAGGAGCAGAGATCGCCTGGCACACGTGTTCTCCGCGATTGCTACGGGCGCGGTCACAAACGTACCAGGCTTCCTGTCGACCGCGTCGGGCAGCGTAGCGCATGTGAAAATGCCTGCCGCATTGCCCACACACGGCCCGTCCCTGCAGCAGCGCCGGTCCTTCCCGCGGAGGCGATGCGACACCGGCGTTCCATTTATGGCAGATGTTCGACTTTAGAATCCTCAGGTTCTCTTGGTGCTGCTCCCAGCTGATATAGCCGGGATGGGCATCTGGAATACACGCCGTCCAATCGTCGGTACCTTGTTCACGGACGAGCTTTTTGCCATCGATGGTTCGTCGATAGCGACGGCGACCATAGGCATAGGCTCCGGCGTAACGTGGATTATGCAGCACGCGCATCGCCGTCGAAGGCGTCAGTGGCCGAAAAACAGTCTGGCTATCGTGCAGGCGGGAGGGAAAGAGAATACCTTCCTGACGAAAGGCCTTGACGGTCTGGGAGGCGGATCCGACGCGAGAGAACGTCTCAAAGAAATGAGCAATCGTCTCTCTAATTTGCATGTCCGGATCGAGAGCCACATTGCCGGAATGGTCATAGACCAGTCCGGTTGGCAGGGGGCAACGGAACTCGCCGCGCCGTGCCTTGTTGAGAATACCGCCGCGCAGCCTTGCCTTGATCACATGCAGTTCGGCCTCACTCATTGTTCCCTTGAGGCCGAGCAGGAGGCGGTCGTTGAAACTTGCCGGGTCATAGACACCGTCCTCGTCGAGGATCAGGGTGTCAGCAAGGGCGCAGATCTCCAGTAGACGCTGCCAGTCGGCATTGTTGCGCGCCAGCCGGGAGACCTCCAGACCCATGACGATCCCGGCATGCCCCATGCCGACATCGCTGACCAGCCGCTGAAATCCCTCGCGCCAGACCGCCGATGCGCCGGATTCACCCTGATCGTTATCGATGACGATAATTTGCTCGTCGCGCCAACCAAGTGCGATAGCGCGCCCGCGAAGCGCATATTGCCGCATGGCGCTCTCGGTATTGTCGATGACTTGCCGCATCGAAGATTGGCGGATGTAGAGGTAGGCGCTGCGTTCACGGTGATGGGACTGGACTTTGAGGTGTACATTCATGTTCATGGTGCTCTCCGTTGGTGGATGCTCATGGCGATGGTCGCCAGGACATGAACGACGGCGCTGAGGTCGTCGCGCGCCGGTCGGGTGGCCAATGACAGGTAAAACGGGTCTTGATCAGGGCTTGCCGCCGCAGGCAGTGCACGGGCCCATCCCCACATGCCGCGGCGCAGAAAAAGCATGAGGCCGCTACGGGCCTTGAGCGGCAGAACTTCGCCGAGAGCTGCACTGCGCAGCATCTCGTACTGGTCCGCGATGGCCGGCAATGAACATGCCGGTCCCGTGGCAACGTCTAGCGGATCGTTTTTTTTAACACCCGCTCGATCGTCCTGGGATGAAGCTCGATATCGAGTTCGTTGCGGACCATCATGGCGAGCTCGCGTGCATGAACGGGTACGCCCGGAACCAGCCTTGCCTGCAGAAATGCCAGGACTTTGTCGTCGACCTTGTGGGGCCCGCGGGGACCCGGCTTTGCCGGCACCAGTCCAGCAATCCCACTCGTGTCGAAGTTTGCCTTGGCCTGGTAGTAGGTCGGTCTGGAAACACCATACTCGTCGGAAGCGTCCGTTACCGAGACGTTGTCGACGGAGACGCGTCGCAGCATCTCGTATTTGACCTGGACGGCGTCGCGCGGATCGAAGAACTCGCTGCCGCGGAACTTCGGGTCGCGCACCTTCTCGGAATTTGGATTGAAGGTGCCCTCGTCGATGAGGGCATCCATCTTTGATCGCTTGCCGCCGTACTTCGCAGGCATTGCGGGCTCCGGGTATGAGATCGAGCATTAATGTAATGCTAATTATACCGCACTTCTGATTTGTATCAAGGACATTCTCTGAGCAAATTAGGGAAATGTGGCGTACAAATCGGGATATATTGCTCATTGCGAGTCCTCTTGCGGCATAATCTCGTCTACATTAGCGGCATAATTATCCTTACACTCCGCTCGCGACCGCGCTGCCAACCTGTCACAAAGGTGTTCCACCATGTTGGCCAATTCCATCAAGTTCGAAACCAGCAAGAGCGCCCGCCCGTTGCTCGCGGCAACTTCCGGATCAACGCTCACAAGATCAGTCCATTGAGGGGGAAGCGGCCATATGGCGCCATCGTCGGTCTGCAACAGCAAACGGCTGCCCTGTAAGTTACTTCGCTTGCCAACGCAGGGCAGCTGCCGTGCGAATAGAGGATGAAACGGATGCGTGACCCGCACTAGCTGCTGATCTGCGCTGGTTGAGGCTGCATTCTCAGATAAGGTACAAAATTCTTGAACATGGAAACTTTGCCTGGCCCAAGGTTCAGGATGGGACCATGCGTCTTTCCAGGGCTCAATATGAGGCTTTGTTCGAAGGTCTTGACTGGCGACGGGTCATGGCGCAACGGGTGACCGCGCCGTCCGCGGCAGGGTAAATATCCGGCCGCCTTTGCATTGTTTTATTTGGCTTTTTTGTGCTGCCTTGCTATAAGGCCGCATGTCATCGCCCCTTGATCTCAGCCTGTTTCCGGACCTTCCGCCAGAGGTTGTCAAAGCCTTTGCGGCGATGGAGTTCGAACTGTCGGTCGAGCGTGCTGCACGTCAACATGAGCAGGCTGTGGTTGCCGAAAGGGACGCGTTCATCGCCGAGCTGAAGGAACTGGTCGAGAAGCTTGAGGGGCAGGTTCACGACTATCGGCGCACGAAGTTCGGGCCGAAATCGGAAAAGCTCGATCCGGCGCAGATGGAACTGGCGCTGGAAGACCTTGAAACGGCGATTGCCGAAACACAGGCGCGGATCGCCGCCGTCGAGAAAAAGATCGAAGCCGGCGCATCCGATCCGGACAAGGCCGCCCCTCGCAAGGAGCGTAAGGCCCGTGCATTACCCGAACACCTGCCGCGGGTCGAGAAGGTGATCGAGCCCGACAGTATTGTCTGCCCCTGTGGTTGCGGCAACATGGTCCGGATCGGTGAAGACCGGACGGAACGGCTCGACCGGATTCCGGCACGCTACGAGGTGATCGTCACGATCCGCCCGAAATACGCCTGCCCCAAGGGTCGAACGGGCGTCGTCCAGGCCAGAGCGCCGGCGTATCTGCTGGAAGGGAGCTGGCCGACGGAAGCCCTTCTGGCTGAGATTGCCGTCTCCAAGCATTCCGAACATATGCCGCTCAACCGGCAGGCCGAGGTCATGGCGCGACATGGGGTGCCGATAGACCGCACGGTCCTTTCCGATTGGATGGGGCGCACGGGCAGCGAAATCGCATCGGTGGTCGACTACATGGCAAAACGGCTGCTGTTTGAAAGCACGCGGCTCTATGTCGACGAGACCACGGCTCCGGTGTTGGATCCGGGGCGAGGCAAGACGAAGACCGGTTATCTCTGGGCCGTGTTGCGTGACGACCGCGGCTGGAACGGTTCTGCGCCGCCGGGCGTGGTGTTCCATTATCGGCCCGGGCGTAAAGGCGAATATGCCGCTGAAATCCTCGACGGGTTCAACGGGACAATCCAGGTGGATGCCTACGGTGGTTACTCTCACCTCGCCACGTCGGACCGGATGGGCGGTGATCCCTTGAAGCTGGCTTTCTGTTGGGCGCACGGGCGCAGAAAGCTGATCAAGGCCGCGCCAAAGAGTGGATCGCCCATCGTCGACGAGGCGCTGGTGCGGATCGCCGCGCTCTACAAGATCGAAGGCAGTATCCGGGGCTCAGATCCCGAACATCGCCGCGCAGTTCGACAGGACCTGTCCCTCCCGCTGGTGGACGAATTCTTCACCTGGCTCGCAGCGCAAGCCCAGCGCGTCTCACGCAAGTCCGACCTCGGAAAAGCCCTGGCCTATATGCTGACGCGGCAGGACGGATTCCGGCTGTTTCTGGACGACGGCCACGTCGATATCGACTCCAACCTGGTGGAAAACGCGATCCGCCGACCAGCCATGAATCGCCGCAATGCGCTCTTTGCGGGGCACGACGTTGGCGCGACATACTGCTCATCTGACGATGTCCTTAAAATAAAAGGGGATTTTGAACCGGATCCTGAGATATCGGACGTCTTGATCGCCTGGCATCTGCTTCGCGGCGAACAGTGTCGTCTTGAAGGTCGGAAAGTTGAATGATCCAAGGCGCTCCAGCACATAGCTGTCGAGCGGGAAGGACGCCGCTGCTTACCATCCGATAAGCCGTAGCTCGACTTACCTTCAGAATGTCGGCGGTCTCGTCGAGGGTTCTCTCGCCGCGTTCAGCCCGTTCGCCTTCCCGATAGACGGGGATGCCGTGGATGTTGCGAAGACTGCAGACGTGGCTTCGTGTCCAGCTGGCGCCATGTCCAGTCGGCTTGCCGGAGCGGTTCAGGATCGCTGCGATTGACAAATCAGGTAACTGCCTTGCCAAGGCGCGCACGAGATCGACAACATCAGCCTTAACTGCCCACCGGGTCTGGCCGATCTTGTTCTTCTTCACTGTCATCCGGGTATGATCTCCACCTTGCCAATGAATGATGATCGCCAATGTGTCGTCGACGATATCGACGACAATTTCCGTGATTAGTAGCCGAATGATCTTTTTGCGCGTCTCAATGGATACGCTGGGGCTGTCCCATGCCTGCCCCAGGTCCCTGCCGAGCTTCATCAGTCTTGCACGGTCATCTGCCGATAGCGCGGGCATGTCGCGGTCGGTCGAGAGCGTCTCAAGCTCGATCTCCAGGTCACGCAATTGGATCAGTTTCTCATTCCAGCGTCTTTCCAACTCGCCCGCGACCAACCGATTGTCGGGATCGACAGCGTCATACTGGCGCCGCGCTCGAGCAGCCTCATATTGTGCTTGCTTGATTGAGTTCTCGAGTTGCTGACGCTTATCGCTATGACGCTGCGTGTGCGCCTCCATTGCCTGCAACGCCGCCTCGATCCCGAGGGGTTGCAGTCGTTCGAGAACTTCCTGCGCGACGGCCCGATCGACGCGCATGCCACCGAACCCGATGCAGTTTGCAGCCGCCATGTCGCCGAATGTGCCGCGACAAACGTATCGCTGCGTGTTGCCGCCTTTCCCAGAATATTGAATATGCAGTCGACGACCGCAGCGACCGCAACGAAATAGTCCAGGCAACAAAGCTTCGCCACGCCTTATCGAACCCCGCCCTATGTAGCTTTTTCCATTCGCATTCTCGGCGATCAGATGCTGATTCCTTTCAAACTCGGCCCAGCTAATATAGCCTTCATGATGGTCGTGGATCAAAACTTCCCAGTCCTTCGAATTACGCCGCAACGTATCACGGATGACCCGTTTGCGCCCATCCTTGATCATCACCCGTGTCCCACGCCGGCCGTAGGCGTACGAGCCAGCGTAGACGGGGTTTGTCAGTATGTGATGAAGGGTATGATAAACCGGAGCTTTCCACTCGATCGGCGGTTTGCCGCGCCCTTGATTGACAGACGGAACCAAGACATTCTCTTGCCTGAACCAGAGCAACACCTGGCGGACGGTCTGCAGTTCGGCGAATTTACGAAAGACGAGCAGAATGCTCTCCTGAACGCGCCGATCAGGATCTTTCTCGACACGGGCATCATCCGTCTTCACATATCCGACGGCAACAGTCAGATGAAGTTCGCCGCGCCGCGCTTTTTGGCGCATGGCCTCGACGGATCGTTGCCGAAACACGGATAACTCCATCTCGCTCATCGTACCCTTCATGCCAAGAAGGAGACGATCGTTAGGCGAGCGCGGATCGTAAATAGCCTCTTCGTCAACGATCAGAGTGCCGACCAGACCACAAAATTCCAGCAACGTATGCCAAT
>NZ_JAQJCK010000047.1:0-8279 GCF_030182455.1 Rhizobium cerradonense | reverse complement strand
CGTTTGGCAAAGAGCCTCCTGCCGGAGCGCCACAGTTCACGCAGCTGCAGGGCCAATACCTGGCCTTCATTTATGCCTACACCAGGATCTTCAAACGCTCCCCGGCAGAAGCGGACATGCGTCGCCACTTTGAGGTGACCGCACCGTCTGTACACCAGATGGTGATAACCCTGGAAAAGGCCGGTCTCATTCAACGCCAGCCTGGAGTAGCGCGAAGCATTCAATTGCTCGTACAACCCGAAGCGCTGCCAATCTTGCGATAGCTCAACCCGTCAGAATCTCTGCGGAACGGTACTAGCAATCCGCTCATCAACACGGGGCTCGCCGTCCTTTCAGGTGTGCTCGTCGCGATAGCCGGTGACTTCTTCTATTATTGGATGCATCGCGCCCAACACGCCGTTCCGTTCCTTTGGCGCCTGCATGCCACTCATCACTCAATTCGTGAACTGACGGCCTGGAATTGCAATCATCATTTTACCGAGCCATTTGTATACGCATTGTTTGTCACGCTACCACTTACGCTGGTTAACTTCGAATCAGGCGTCGTGCCCGTCGTTGCCATGACCCTAATTACCTTTCAGGCCCACCTTTCTCACTCTAGCACACGAGTCAACCTTGGGCCGCTCCGATACATTATCGGCGACAACAAATTCCACCGCATTCACCACTCGATGGAACCGCATCATCGGCATCGAAACTATGGGTTCTTTACGACGGTATGGGACACGATTTTCCGCACGGCATATTGGCCGAAAAAGGACGAGTGGCCGCAAGTTGGTCTCCGAGATCAGTCCGAACCACTCACCGTACGTGACTATTTTATGTTTCCGTTTGATAAGCGACGTTGGATCAGAACCAAGGTCGGAAATGGTATGCGGGGAGTTGAGGCTGGCGGATTGAACGCGGCGGAAAGAGATGGACCTGTTCGTTCGGATATCAGTTCCGCAGCTTGAAGTTCAAAGAGTTGGGTCTGATCTAAACTTGGTGGCGGCCTTGATCAGGAGGCTGCTTAGCGAGAAGATCTGCAAGGCTGCGGCCCACCGTTCGGTGATGATCCTATCAGGCAAGTTGAGCACGAGGGTCGGCTCAGATCCGTTTCATCTTAGCATCAAAGCTCCCCGGCCCGGCCAAGACCAGATACAGGACGACGAAGCAAAACAGGATTAAGCCATCGCCGCCGCCTGCGGGCAGCATTGGCGAAAACCAACTGTCCTGCCGGTGCCTCGCCGCCTGAGGGGAAGCCAAATAGTTTCACAGTGCCATGTTCAGTGAATAGCCGCGCGGCAACAATCCAGAGCACGGCAAGTGCCGTCTGCGTGTTTTGAAACGTTCCTTCAAATTAGTATTGAGCCTCTTCGCCGCATCATAAACTCCCGCTCAATCGGGATCCGGATCAGAAGGCGCTCGACCGCTGGGATGAACCGAATTGATCTCTGGCAAATATCACGCCAATAGAAATTCGCAGAGGACGTGAAACCATTGTTACGCATGGAAAGGTCTTTCCGGGCGCCGAAGGGGATTGCCCTCCGAACAGATCGACTACCGATATAGCGATGACAAAAGGCCTGCCGTTCACTCGCTGAAGTTCACCAGGATGCTGTGCGGATCGCTCTTTCTTTCCCACCAAATGGGCCCGCTGTCGGACTGCGCGATATTCAATTTTCCGCCCACTATGCGATTTGCGAAGAAAGTTTTCACAGAGCGTCTTTGCGCTGTGAAAACGTCAATTTGTATTACTAATGAGGAGTACTGATAGGTTTGTAGGGCGTACATACACGCTGTGGATAGATAAGTTATGCGGTTCAATGGTCTTGACCTAAATCTCCTAGTCGCGCTCGACGCCCTGATGAGCGAACGCAATCTGACGGCGGCGGCGCGCAGCATCAACCTGAGCCAGCCAGCCATGAGCGCGGCGGTCGCACGGTTGCGCACCTATTTCCAAGATGAGCTGTTTACGATGGCCGGCCGCGAATTTATCCCCACCCGGCGGGCTGAAGGTATCGCGCCGGCGGTGCGCGAGGCTCTGCTGCAGATTCAGCTCTCCATTATTTCGAGGGAGCCGTTTGACCCGGCTAGGTCGGATCGCCGCTTCAAAATTGTGCTTTCCGATTACGTTACACTCGTGTTTTTCGAAAGGATTGCGGAGCGTGTCGCGCGAGAAGCTCCCGGCATCAGCTTCGAATTTCTTCCCCCCGGCGATGATAATGAAGACCTTCTTCGGCGCGGCGACGTTGATTTTTTCATTCTGCCGGAAATATTCTTATCAAACGCCCATCCCCAAGCGAGACTGTTCGATGATGTCCACGTGTGCGTAGGCTGCACCTCGAACAAGCAACTGGAAGAGCCGTTTACGTTCGAGAGATACATGTCGATGGGGCACGTTGTGGCCAAATTCTATACGCGGAGGCCGGGACTCGAGGATTCGTGCCTCCTCGAGCACGGTC
The DNA here is from genome assembly GCF_030182455.1 of Rhizobium cerradonense. Lineage (NCBI taxonomy): Bacteria > Pseudomonadati > Pseudomonadota > Alphaproteobacteria > Hyphomicrobiales > Rhizobiaceae > Rhizobium > Rhizobium cerradonense. Next base: position 5,835 of record NZ_JAQJCK010000047.1, on the reverse strand, counting down.
GCGAGAGACGGATCGACGTCGTCGTACATGGCTTCAGTATGATTCCGTCCATGGTTTCGGGCAATGAGCGCATAGGAACCATGCCCTTACGGCTGGCGCAGCACTTCGCAAGAACAATGCCGCTGCGCATCGTCGAGCTTCCGCTGCCACGACACCTTCCGTTCACCGAAGCCGTTCAATGGCATGAACTTCACAATAGTGATCCGGGAAGCGTCTGGATGCGCGAAATGCTGTTTGAGGAGGCGTCCCGCATGGTTTCGCCGATTGCCACGACCGCGCCGCTCAGCAACTCAAACCAGCACGAATGTTGTCCTGCGCACATGTGATCCGAAAACTTCATCGGGCCATGACTATTATATGGCTGCCATAGCGCCGTTTCGGGCGCCGCGCGTTAATGCTGCCGGCAAGCTTATACGTTCCCGCGCCCGCTCGCCGACCGCTTTGACGATAGTGGGATTAGCTTAACACCGGGGACGCTAGTTTAGGGTAGCCGATCGCGAACATCGCTCATCCATGACCTCACGTTTTGCCGGTCTGTCTGCCGCTCAACGATGTCGGAGATGCGACTACGCCGTGAGGGCCACTTGGGTGATCTTGTTGGACAGTGGCACTTTGAGCCATCGGCAGATCCGGATAATGCACGCGCCCCGCCGAAGAGTAGATGATTGCGTCCATCGCTCGTATGTGACTGCTGGGCTGCCGGACAATTGCCGCAGGGTATCTTGTCGACGTGCTCACTGCCCAGTTGGATCAATGTCGCGGACATGGTCATGAAGAACCCCCGGTCAACGCCGTGCCAAGATTGTAGGACTCGGCGCGGCGATGGCGGGTGATCAAATTGATCGGTGATCGTGGGGTTGCTCACTGCTTTGCGGGCGCGGATTTCTGCAGTTTGTCGTCAAGTTTCTTCACGAGAACAGGATCCTTCTGTGCAGCGGCCAGAATTTCGTTGTATTCGTCCACTGAAATATTGGGAGAGGTCTGAACGGCCTGTATCATCTGTTTTCTTGCCTCGCTCCGTAGCTCTTGCTTCGCTGTCTCATCCGGCGCCGCCTTGATCTTGGCCGCGTACTCCTGCCTAATCTTGTCCACCTGGAGATAGGCGACGGCAAAAGCTTCGATCTTCTGGTCACTGATGGCCGCAGCCGCACCATTGCCATCTGGTTGCCCTTGGGCGGGTTGCGTCTCTTGCGCCGCTTGCTGCGCCGGCGCAGGATTGCTGAGAAACATCAAGCCCAAAACTGCAGCGGTCAACGATGCGGCAGAGATGTAACGATCGATCATTTTAATTCCTCTCATATAGTGCGGGGGACAAGGCTTCTTTCCCAGCGTAAAGCCAAAAGCGGTGATATAGCCGGCTTCGGTCGACGAGGATTCGGCGACAATGTGGCCTTCAATGCTTGCCATAGGACGATAGCGAGGCGATCATGATACCATGAACGGGGCGCTGCCGAGAACTTTGCCATCATCAGGAGCATATGAACCGGATGCGACGGCGAGGAGCTTGACGTTTAGCATCCAACTGGACGGCCAGCACGGCGCAGGAAAAGTTGTTGGGGCTCCAAATTATGGCGCATCAGTTAAGACGAGCCATAAATTCGGATTGAATAGTGGCTGCTGTGTAAAGGGAAGCATCCAGCGGCAGGGTCCCAAATGCAAGTTGACACAGAAGATAGTTGGCGCCTGCCTCTTCTACCTGGCTAAGTAATGTTTGTCTCACCGACGCCGCCGACCCTGCGATGCATAACTCGTTCTCAACCGCCTCGTCGAAAGTCAGCGGCAGGTTTGGTGGAGTCTGCAGGTCATTTAGCTCGTAAAGGAATTCAAAGCTGGCGAGCCAGTGTTCGTAAGCCGGCGCTGCGAGCACCCAGGCTTCGCGGTCAGAACGCCCAATCACGATCATGCGAAGCAAGCCACGAAACGAGGATTGATCATCTTCGCCCGTGTTCTCTTTTCGATGGGCGCGGAAGGCGTCAGTAATTTTGCGGACAGAAGAGGACGGTCCCAGGCACGCGATGTTTGCGCCGTTCGCAGCGGCCCAGCGGGCCGATTCGGGTCTACCTGTGGCAATCCACATCGGTGGATGCGGGCTTTGATGAGGTTTTAGTGTCAAAGGTATGTTGCTCAGCTCAAAATGCTGGCCCTTATGGGACAACGTGCCGCCTCTCATCGCATTAAGAAGAATTTCACTGGCTTCCGCATAGCAGCCTGGTGCCGCGTCCGCACACATCCCGAAATAACTTAATTCGATCGGGAGAGAACCGCGTCCAATCCCGACCTCAACTCTGCCGCCGCTCAATTGGTCCAGCATACAGATTTCTTCAAAAGCACGCAGCGGGTGATAAAGGGGCAGCAGCATGACAAGTGGCCCGATACGAATCCAACGCGTACGCTGCGCGACGCTCGATAAAAACAGATTTGGCGATGGCCCTCTCCCATGTGGAGTACAGTGGTGCTCAGCAAGGTGATAAGCGTAAAAACCAAGGCCGTCGCACGCCTCGGCTAACCTCAGGCGATCTGAGTACTGCTGGGCTATGTCGCAGCCGTTGTCGTCCAGATGATCGAAGATGCCGAAGGTCAGATTAGAAGGAATGGCATTTCCCATTCGATTGTCTCCAATGTTAGATGAAAGATGTCGATTCAAGCGATGAAGAGGCGGTCTATGCTCCGGCCGTGGTTCTCCACGACGAGGCATCAAAAGGCACCAGGGTCAGTGCAATCGCCGACACCGGTTGTGTCGACCTCATTTGGTGCGGAGATCTGGGTATCCCGGCCAAATCGACTTGGCTGTTTCTGTGGTGTCGGCAAAAACAAAGATTAGCCGTGCGTGACCGGCTGCATCTTCAGGCTTTTAGAAATGTCAGCGGCGGCTGATAGGAATGCATCCATTTGGGTTTTTGAACCGACGCTTACGCGAATATGATTTTCCAGGCCGTCATCGGGAAAGACGGCAACAAGTATCTTTCGTCTTCTCAACGATGCTTGCCACCACGTGCCGTTTTGCCCAGGTGGTGCGCGAGCAAGCAAGAAATTTGCATGAGACGGGGTCACCGAAAATCCGAGTTTAGAGAGTGCGGCCGTGGTTCGGTGTCTTTCATCTTTGATATGTTTGTGGTTCTCGGCGTAGGCGGCGCGGTGCGAGAGGATGCTGGTGCCGACCGCGTGGGCAATAAGATTCATATTGAAGAGATTTTGGCTGTTACGCAGCCTTCCGATAAGTTCAGGATGACCGAAGCCGAAACCAATGCGAATACCGGCGGCGGCGTAGCTTTTAGAAAATGTTCTTAAGACCAGCAGGTTCGAATGGCGATTGATAAGTCGTAGAGCATCGTCGGGCGCAAAATCGACATACGCCTCATCCAACACTATCAAACGGTCGGATTGCGCAGCGAGCCTGTCGATCTCGGCTATTGGAACAAAGGTTCCGCTCGGGTTATTCGGATTGGCCAGCAGGATGAACTTTGCCTCTTTTGCGGGACCGAGAAGCAATTGCTCTATCGGCAACGAATAAGCTTTGCTCCATTCGATTTCGAGAAATTGAGCACCCTGCAACAAGGCTAGTTTGCGGTTGAACGAAAAACCTGGCGACATCATCGCCACGCTATCACCCGGAGCAAGGAAAGCCCTGTAGATTAGCCCCAGCAGTTCAGACGATCCATTGCCGGCGATCACCTGATCGCGGGAGAGGCCATACGCATTGGCGGCCGCTTCCCGCAAGCAGCGATTATCATCCTCCGGATAAAGGTAATGCCGTTTGAGGGCGGCAATCGCGCTTCGCATCACCAGCATTGGCAACGGAAATGGATTCTCATTCGTGTCCAGCTTAGCGCAATTGGCTTCAGGACCCGGCTGTTTAGCCGGAATAGCGTCGAGCTGTCTCACCGTCTGCGAAAGAGCCGAAAGCACACTTTGCAGTTTTGCATCAGACATATCTTTTCTCCGTATCAGTTAGTCGAACCCGCTAGCATGTGATCGGCAGTCCTAGCTGAAGCCCATGTATCTTCGTTCCGCTTCGACGACGGCAGCAACGATCATCCTGTCCGCAGATCGCCACGCAACGCTAACCCTCTAAAACCGCAATTTGCTCAAGCCTTTGAAATTAGAGCGGCGCCTTTGGACCAGCCGCCTCTCACGATGTGATTTGGCGGCCAATGCCGCCAGCTTGCCCCCGCCGTTTTCGAATGCGGCTCTCACCCGGCCCATCCCCTAAAGTGGTAGTCTCGGCAAAACTCCGAAGGCAGCTGACGGGATCGCAATCGCGACCGACCGCGTCGAGACCGGCAGAAACGTGCAGCTCGCTTGGACGATCACCACGGAAATCTTCATGAGGGCCTCCTGGAGCATGAAATTACAAGCCGAGAGCTACGGACTGGATCGAGACCTCAAACACGACCATGCGAGCGAGATCGATACCGTCCGTCGGCGGATTGGGTATTCTGATCTGCCCAATACCTTCGCCACTGATGAGCCGGCCGTCGCCAGTGGGATCAATGGGGACATCGTCGACATCCCTGCCGAGGAGGCTTATCGTCATGTGAACCACCACTGATTAGCATCGCCGACCCCACCGTCGGTGGAGCACTTCACCGCCTATTTACGCTTGATCGGCCCATCGGGATAATCGATTGATTTAATAGGACTCATCCAAATGTCGGATGGTTGCGGCAAGCTTCGCATCACAGCGGTGAAAATCGACCAGGGCAGGTGTCGTCGGTTCGTGCCCGCGGCGGCGTCGCTCGTGGCAGCGCAATAGACTGCCGGCCATGGCTCTCGCGGGCTCCTCGACTCACCGCCGCATCGACATTGCAATGTCCTAATCATCGTCTCGGCACGATTTGCTGCAGGCGATGTTCAGGCCGTCATTCCAACGCGATCGGAAGTACAGGCTCTCCCTTGAGTCTGATGCGGGCACTATCTCGCGATTTTCATTGGAGGATTAGGTTATCGTCGAATTTGGCGGCGATCGCCGGCTCCGCTCGTGCTGTCGGCACCCTCGCCGGCATTGGCGAGAAGACCGACCGGCGGGACTGGGTGTTCGAGGAAGCTGCGGGACTATAGCGCGGGCTTAATGCGAGCCTGGCTCGCGGGCAAATGACATATTTTGATGCAAGCGCCGCTGCGAGCAACCTCCCAGCGTCGAGAAGCATGTTGCCTCCAGCTGCAGCTCCTGATCCGCCTTTCCTTCGGATAGAGACGTAGCCGCAAATGCTTAGCGCGACAGGGCCGACAAACATAACCGTCGGTTCTTTGCTTGGTGATTGGCACGGTTGTTGCGTCGTCTCAGGAAGACAGTGCACTAAGGAAAGGTCATGATGATTCATGGATGCTCGATGGCGATGGTCCTTGTCGGTGGATACCTTCTTGCTGCATACGCAGGGGACTTGGCGGCGCTGAGGATGGTTTATCTGCGTCGCCATTGTCGATGGCTGATATATCCAATTTCGATACTTTCATGGTTCGCAGCCCACCGATTTCACTCGGCCTGGATCCGTTTTATGCCAAGTATGCTGACGCAGCAGGCATACCTATTCTTACTGATACCGCGTCCCGTTTAACTTGACTCTTTGGCCTTCCCAAAACGCGGTGAATCTGAATCTCTGGAGCAAACCGGAGGTCTGCGATGCGATCAGGGATTTCATTGCGTGAGGATTTTGACGGAGAAGGTCTGCGGCGGCTGGCGCGGCAGACGAAGGACGCCGCCCAGGCACGACGTTTGTTGGCGCTCGCGTCGATCTATGACGGAGGCTCGCGTTCCGATGCCGCCCGTCTCGGCAATGTCACGCTCCAGATCGTTCGGGACTGGGTCATGCGCTTCAACGAGCGTGGTCCCCAAGG
>NZ_JAQJCK010000046.1:0-11256 GCF_030182455.1 Rhizobium cerradonense | reverse complement strand
ATTGGGCCAAACTTCACTCGACCAACCCCATTGAGCGATTGAACGGTGAGATCAAGCGGCGCACAGAGGTCGTCGGCATTTTCCCCAACGACGACGCCATCGTGCGCCTGGTCGGTGCGCTGCTGCTCGAACAGAACGATGAATGGGCCGTCCAGCGATCCCGCTACATGACACTTGAGACAATCGCCACAATGAGCGATGATCCGCTCATCAGCCTGCCAGCAGCAAGCTGATACTCATCCGACCCTCTGGGATGAGCCGTGGTCGTCTAAGCTACACCACGTCCTGGGACATGATCTCAAGCTCGAAGAACTTCGCGTAGGGGCCGCCTGCAAAGTGCCGCCGTAGCTCTACAAAATTCCGCAGCGAGCGAGCGAGCGAGCGTGTTTCCTGCCGTTGAATGGTGGCGCGATTGGAAAACCGATGCGCGGGAGCTCCCAGGAAGGCCAAAACGGCTGCCAGGCATGCGCTCGGTTTAAGAAGAAGATCCTGGTATTCGATCATCAGCAGTTTGCTCGGATCAAACGCATCCTTGACCCGCGCATGGAAATCGTCGGCAGCTTTGAAATAGGCTTCGCATTCGTTCACTGACAGCGAGACACTTGGGGGCTCATTACGGTCCGGGCTGAATTTCAGCCACTGACCCGTTTGCCTTGCCTGCACCAGCGATCGTAGGGATTCCAATGTATTGCGAGTAAGCAAAATGACTTTGAGGCCTTGCCAGCGAGCCAATTCGTCGAAAAAGCCTGGACGCTCATAAAATTGAGGCTCGTTAATTTTACAGCCGACATGCGTCACCTTCTTCTTGGCTGGTGGATAGCGCATGTAGGCGAGCTCGAGAAGCTCGCGATCGCTGTGCCTCAGGCGATCCTTATCGGGCCAATTTTCATCATAGCTGTTGAGCAACTCACCGTTGCTCAAGATATTTGGATGATCGTTCAGCAACGCTTCGAGATAGTGCGTCCCAGTTCGCGGCATCGCAAGGATTACAAATGGCTCCGGCGACGGTAGGGAATGGATCATTGCGCATGTTTCCAACTGTTATTGATCACAAAGGTGGGGATGGCGCCCGCACAAGAACTTCGCCGTTGCGCCGACGAGCGTAAGGGCTCTCCGGCTGGTTCTTTACGCCAGGCTATTGAAAGACGTTCGTACTGCGGTCTGGCCAGTGCAGCTGAAACAGATCGGTATGATCCGTCTGCAGCCTTTGAAGGCTGGCATCGACTGCTTCGAAAAGGTTTGCGCGCGTGTAGCTGACGCGGCCGTCCAGGATATAGGGCAGGTTTGCTTTGGCTGGCCGGACGGGACCGACCGCTTTGGTCGAAAGCACCACATCCTGCCTGCGGCCGGTTTTGCGCAGCCAACTGTCGATATAGCGCGCCGAGAGACCGTCGTCCCGACGCGCGGTGGTACAGGATACATCTCCGCCGTGTCGACAAAGTTTACGCCTACATCGAGAGCCGCCCCGAGTTGCGCGCGTGCCTCGGCTTCCGTGTTCTGCTCTCCCCAGCCCATCGTACCCAAGCCGAACGCGCTTACTTTCAGGCCGCTGCGGCCGAGTCCGCGATACTGCATTTCATCACTCCGTTTCGTAAGCGGTCACGGCTTCAGGGCATCAGACGGCGCCGCAGAAGCGTTGCCGAAAGGAAGAACGGCAATGCCGCGTAAAGGCAGAGCGCACCGACATGCAGGCCGACGCTTTCCGCCGGCCGGCCGAGCATTGCTGGACGAATGAGGTCGATCGCATGTGCGAGCGGCAGCAACTGCGCCATTTCCTGAAATCCGCCCGGCAGTTGCGCGACCGGAAAGACCGCGCCGCAGAGGAACAACATCGGCGTGAGGACGAGCGTCTGGTAGAAAATGAAATAGTCGTAACTGGGTGCGAGTGCCACGACGACCATGGCCACGCTCGCGAATGCAAACCCTGTTAGCGCAATAACCGGCAGCACGCAGGGGATCGACGTCCACGCCGCATAGCCGAGCATAGTGGCGACGATCAAAATTCCCGTCCCGGCCAGAAACGCCTTGGTGGCCGCCCATGCCAATTCGCCGAGAATGACATCGCCGAGCGTCAGTTGTGTGTATAGGATTGCTTCCCAGCGGTGAGATTGCATGCGAGCGAAAGCCGCATAAATCGTTTCGAAGGTTGCAGATGTCATGGAACTTGCCGCAACCATGCCGCCCGTCAGAAACGCGATATATGGAGCCCCGTCCACGCGACCGACCATTATGCCGAGGCCGTAACCGAGACCGAACAGGTAGATCATGGGATCGGCGAGATTCCCGAGTATCGACGCAAGCGCAACCTTCTTCCATGCCAGATAGTTGCGGCGCCAAACCGCAATCCAGTTCCAAGCGTTAGCCGGCAGCGTTGTCGCATAACCTTCACCCATCATTCATTTCTCCATCTCGCGCCCGGTCAACCGCAAAAAAACATCCTCCAGATTCGGTGGCCGCTGCAAAAGACGCAGGCCCGTTCGCCCGCGCAGTTGCGCCAAGACCGGCTCCGGATCGGACGCGTAACAAAAGAGCGTCTCGCCGCTCACCTCGAACCGTTGCGCATATGGCCGGATCGCTGAATGCAGTTCATGCGGATTGCCGCCGTATATTTCGATCACCTGGCAGCCGATCTGCTCGTCGACAAGCGCATGCGGGCGGCCCTCGGCGATGATGCGTCCCTTCTCGATGACGCACAGGCGATCGCACAAACGCTCAGCTTCTTCCATGAAGTGGGTGGTCAAGATAATTGTCTTGCCGCGCGCCAGAAGTGCCCGCAGGCGCTCCCAGATCAAGTGGCGCGCATGCGGATCAAGGCCCGTCGTCGGCTCATCCATGACAAGCAGCTGCGGGTCGTTGATCAGCGCACGCGCCAGTGTCAGGCGCCGCTTCATGCCGCCGGACAGCTCGGAAACGCGTGCATGCGCCTTGCTCTCAAGGCGCGCGAACTCGAGCAGTGACGGGATAACCTTTTCGACCTCGCGTGTGCTCATGCCGAAATAGCGTCCGAACACCACAAGATTTTCGCGCACAGTGAATTCGGCGTCGAGGTTGTCGAACTGAGGGACGACGCCGATGCGCCTGCGTGCCAAGCGGGCGCGCGCCGGCACGGGTACACCGAGCACGCTGATCTTGCCGGAATCAGGAAGAGTCATGCCGAGAACCATTCGCGCGATTGTGCTTTTTCCCGCGCCGTTCGGCCCGAGCAGGCCAAAGCATTCTCCCGCTCCAACGGAAAACGACAGCCCGTCGACGACGGTCCTTTCGCCGTAAGACTTCGTGACACCGGCAAGTTCGATTGCTACCGTGGACATGTGCTCATCTTCATGTTGTCTGCGACGCCAACTGGCGCCAATTCGGCGACCCGCTCCTTGGTGAAGAGCACGCCGTTGCACCATACATGGTCGATGCGTCCCCATTCGCAGGCTGCGGCAGCATCCGGGAAGAAGCCCCGTCCATGGAGGTTGGCACTCGTGTTGCAAAGCAGCGGAATGCCTGTGAGTTTTTCATACTCGATGAGGAGTTCGGTAACTGCGTGTTCAGAGCTCCTGGAAATGGTTTGCAAACGTGCAGATCCGTCGAGATGGACGACAGCGGGAATCTTGTCCTTCCACTCCGGGCGCGTCTGGTGGTCGAACAGCATGTAGGGATCGGGCGTTCCGGGACTGAATATATCCGGCGCGAGGTCCTCCAGGCATATTGGCGCCACCGGCCGGAAGTGTTCGCGAAATTTGACTTCGTTGAGATAGTCTTTCATTTGCGGCGACGTCGCGGCTGCGAGAATGCTTCTGCCTCCGAGCGCCCGGGGTCCGAGCTCGGCGCGCCCGGCAAGAAAGACAACGGGCTTATTGCTGGCGAGGATCGTGGCGAGTTCTAATATGCTGCACGGGGCAGCCTCCCATCCGGGCGGCGCATCGCCGTTTTTCAAAGCCGGGCCGCTGTAGACCGACCACTCCAGCGGCACAAAGCCTTCATGCGCCGCCATGGCGCTGCAGGCGGCACCGATTGCAGAACCACTGTCGTTCGGAAATGGCGGAACCCAGACGGCATCGAACAGGCCCGTCTCGCGCAGTGCACTGTTCCATTTGATGTTGAGACCACAGCCGCCGGCTATGCATAAATTACGCGGCCCTGGCAGTGAGTGGCGCTGCATGGCAAGCGCCATTTCACGGACTAAGAGAAGCTCCAGGAAAGAATGGAATGATGCAAGCACGTTTTCGGGCGCCTTATCCTCCAATCGGACCACGCTGGCATCGAAGAAGTCATGTACGGCTATAAGGGAAGATTCAGCGTCGTTGATGTTTGCGCGATAGCGACAGGCTCGCTCGGCATCGCCTGAAAAGTGCTCCTCGTAGAGCTCTTCGAACACCGCGACGATGTCTTCATCAATCGAGCTAAGCGCGATATAGGCCATCAGCTTGCCGGCGACACCGAGGTCCCAGCCCGCGCGGCTTGGCTGCTTATATGGCCCGAAGTAATGGCCCGCGGCAGCGTAAGCTTGCCCTATCATCGGGAATAAGGACTCAAGGAACCGCGCTCCGTGGCCATCGACGTGATAGAGGCGCGGGAAGATGCAGCCACCCCATACCAGGCAGAACGCGGCTTCACCAGCCTTGGCGAATGGACTGGTGCAGTATGCGGAGGCCACATGGCCGGTAACATGCGGATAGCTCTTATAAGAAAGAACCCGGTCGTCGAGAATAAGGCCGGAGCCGTCGAGCGAATCGAGAAGACCGTCGGGGTGGCGTTCAACGTAGGGCGCCCCCGTGAGAGTGACGGGAGCCGCGCCGCTGAGGACCTGGAAACGCGACTCGATCTCACCATCCCATCCGTCGATGACGAACTGATCGACGTCGCTTGGATTAAGACCGTGTTCCGCCAACGCGGTGACAATTGCGTCGAGATTGTCGATGGTTTGGTATCGGCGATTGTTGTCTTGCTTCTCCTGCTCAATGCAGAAGACTAGCCGTCCGTCCTCGATAAGGGCGATCGCCCCGTCATGGGTCAGCTTTATACCACAGATGCGCATAGTGTCTCCATGTCTAAGCTCGAAACTTCAATTGATTAGGAAGAGGAAACCGGATTGCGGAAACGGACGAGCAAGCAGTCTTCGTTGTCCGAGTCCCCCTGTAACTCAAGACGCTCTACCTCGACCAACATTTCGGTGAGAATGGCAATGACCGTCTCAGCGCCGGTAACATGACCCCAGCGCTGGCAGTTCGCATCGCGAGCCGAGCCGAAGACCAGATGCCCGCCCGGCGCAAGCATGCGAAGCAGGTTCCCACCTGCCATTCGCATCTCGGCAATGTCTCCGAGGTAATAAAGAACTTCTGCAACCACGATCAGATCGAAAAGCTCTTCAGAGGAAAACTGTTGTACGTCTGAGACAACCCAGCTGATATGTGCCGGCTTGTTCATGCGCCGGCGTGTTCGATCAATCGCTTCTGGCACGACATCGATAACGGTGAGGCGCTGGCAATGGGGCGCCAGTTTTTCCGTGAAGGCGCCGGCCGCACACCCGACTTCGAGTGCATTTGCGATGGGCCCCTGGGCAAGCGACAGCAGGAGCATTTGCGCGTGACGCTTGCGTTCGAACGGATTTCCGTCGAGGCGCCACGGATCATCTGCAGCCAGTTCGCGATTTAAAAGTTGATAATTGTCGTGCGTTTTCAAGCCGTCTACCTTGATAGAGCGATCATTACTGGTCGGTGCAAATGCCGTCATATGCCATCGATCTGGTAGCATCTCTCGCAAGATTGTGCCGGCGAAGCGGAGCTTCATTTTCTTGCGATTCTCTCGGGCTTGATGCAGCAACCGGGTCTTGGATGGCGTCCAGCTTTCCACCCTTGCCTGTTGCCTTGGCAGCAGAGCCGCGCGACAGCCAATCGCTATTGCTCAACGTACAGAGCGCGTAGGCCTTCAAGGGCAGCAGGAAAAAGATGTTGATGAAGGTATGCAGGGAGAAGCCGATAAATCGAAATTGGCGAGCACGAACCGCTGCGACGCTGCAGCGGATCATGGTCATCGATGCGATCATCAGGCATGTCCACCAGGGCACGGTCCCGGTGAGCGCGAACTGCGCTAGTCCGGTTAGCACCGATAGGGCGAGCAAGAGCGGTCCGAGGTTCTGACCAATGACGTCCAACGTGAGAAAACGGTCAAGACCAGGCAGAAGGTTCATTGCAAGCAACGTGTCACGGAAAGTGCTGCGTGCCCAGCGAAGTTGTTGACGCAGATAAGGGCGCAGCTTGTTTGGAACAACAGTTGCCGCGATGGCGGTTGGAACATATTCGGTTCGAAATCCGGCCTTCAACATGAGAATCGTAAGATGACGATCTTCGCCGAAATCGCTTCGCTTTCCCCGGAACATTTGCGTTTCGTACTGGTCGAGTAGCATGGTAAGCGCAGTCCGGCGGTACATGGCGCATGGGCCACAGCAGCACATGACAGCACCGAAACGAGCCTGTGCCGCGCGCTCCTCATTACAGGCTAGCCAGTATTCCATGTCGATCAAACGGGTCAACCAGGTCTCGTGGCGGTTGCTGGCGGCAAGCTGGCCCATAGCCGCGCCAATTGCCGGATCTTGCATCTTGAGTGCAAGTTTCACGACGACGTCTGGGGCGAGAATGGTGTCGGAGTCGACGTTGAGGACCAAATCCCCAGAGGAACGGCGTATCGCTGCTATCTGCGCCTTGCGCTTTCCAACATTCTCCCTGAGCAGAATGAATGTGAATCTTGGATCGCGTGCAAACGCCGTGTGGACGGGCGTGATGGCGTCGCGATTGCTGGAACCGTCATCAACCACATAGACATTCAAATCCCCAGCGTATTCTTGCTGCGCGATGGACTCCAGGCAGTCCCAGAGTGTGCCCGGATCCTCATTGAAGGAGGGTATGATGACATCGACGCTCGGCCATTGCGCCGAAGCGATGGGCTCTGCAGAGGTCGATGGCTCCTCGATTGGCCGAGCATAAACGACCTGCATGCTTTTATAAGCCGTCGAGAGCATCGCATAAAGCGAGATAGCGGCAGTGCTGGTTGCGTCGAGCAGATTCATGAATATCGCTTTCAGTGATGTTGAGGAAGCGAGCGGATTAAAAATCCGCGGTCGCGCACGACTGGGATGATGCGAGAGAGTGCCATGATGGTATGACGGCGCAGACTGCTATCTACGCTCGGCTTCGCCTCGCTTGGAGGGCATCCGTCGTGCAACAGAACGATTGCCCCGGGACGGATAGAGGCGAGCACTGCATCGACAATGGCATCGACGCCAGGACGAGACCAGTCTCGCGGGTCCACAGACCAATGGACGGCCGCCAGCCCTGCGCTCGCCGACACGGAAAGAACGTCTTGGGTCCAGCTCCCGTAGGGAGCGCGCATATATTGCACCGACGCCTGCGGGCATGCAGTCTTGATAGCCCTGCTCGCCTCAGATATCTCATGTTCTATTTCGCCGGGACCGCAATTGGACAGGTCCGGATGGGTCATCGTGTGATTGGCGACCTTGTGCCCTTCGGCGATCATTCGTTGGATGAGTTTCGGCCGCTCGGCTGCGTAAGTTCCGATAACGAAGAAGGTTGCGGGCGCCTGATGTTGCGCCAGCACGTCTAGAATCTCAGGCGTACAGAAGGGATGAGGTCCGTCGTCAAATGTCAGATAGATGCTCGGCCGGTCGGTGGCGTCATCGCACGCATTGGGCATTTCGTATAAGCAATCGAGTTGCGTCATAGCTCTGGCCCGTTCCGATCGATTACCGTGCCGGCAGGCCAATCGGAGATGGATCTTCCAATCGGCAGGACGATGACAAGCGCGTCGTCAATGCGTGTGGGCGGCTTGTCGAGGCGCGCCTCCGGTAGAGTGGACGACACACGAATCCCCGATAAGATCGTTACCGGACCGTAACGGCCGAACCTTTCGATATGCTTTTGCAATGCGGGCCGAACGGTGCCGAAAGCAAATGGAACGGCGAGTTCGCGCAATACAGGAAGCATGGCGTGAACTGAATGCCCGATCCCCAATCCCTCGAGATCCGGACGTACGCCATATAGTCCGAGCTCACCCACCAACTGATCAATTGCGCCAATTTTAATAAATCGGCGCAGCAAGCCCAGATGAGCCGCGACACCATTAGCATCATAGGCGATGAGACGAAGTTCGGGCCTTGCTCCCGCCCAGCTTCGACTGCCCTCGAATGGTTTTGCATTAAAGGGCCCGGTTGGCCCATAGGTCATCCGAAAGAAGTCGGCGAGCTCGATATGCTCGGCGAGTTCCAACTCGTTTTCCCAGCACAGTCTCCACCGCACCTTTGAGCGCATGCAAAGACCTCCTTTTTCCTGCTGTAGTTCTGAGGGAAACATCGTGTGATTGCAGCAACTGCTCGTCTACCCACGTCATACGCCCCAGGCGGTCGCAACGGCATACAATCGTTATAGTAGAACCTTTCTATTTCGCTCGCGTCTGAGATGATCAACTCTCTGAATACTTCCGACCGTCGTCGGTCGTTCGTAAGCTTACGCCGATGTACTCGTCTGCTAATCGACATACTTGTCAGGTTATCGACATTTTCCTCATGCACCATCATGCCGAATCGGTAAAATTGATTGTTTGGATGGCAACCATCCACATCTTGAATGAAGGAAAAGATGCGCTTCAAAGGACTGGACTTAAATCTTCTCGTCGCGCTCGACGCATTGATGACCGAGCGTAACCTGACGGCCGCGGCACGCAGCATCAATCTCAGCCAGCCTGCGATGAGCGCTGCTGTGGGCCGATTGCGTGTCTATTTCGAGGATGAACTGTTTACGATGAATGGTCGCGAACTTGTCCTGACGCCGCGTGCGAAGGGCCTGGTTTCGGCCGTACGTGAAGCCTTACTCCATATCCAGCTTTCGATCATTTCCTGGGAGCCGTTTGATCCCTTTCAGTCGGATCGCCGTTTCAGGATCATTCTTTCCGATTTCCTCACACTCGTGTTTATGGAAAAGGTCGTGAAGCGTGCTGCGCGGGAAGCCCCAGGCGTGAGCTTCGAATTCCTGCCCCTCGCCGATGATTACGACGAGCTTTTGCGCCGTGGCGAAGTCGATTTTATCATTCTCCCGGACGTGTTCATGCCAACTGGACATCCTCGAGCGAAACTGTTTGAGGAAAGGCTCGTATGCGTGGGCTGTGGCAGGAACCAAGAGCTATCACAGCCGCTTACATTCGACAGATACATGTCCATGGGGCACGTCGCGGCCAAATTCGGGAATTCACGAAGACCATCAATCGAAGAATGGTATTTGCTCGAACACGGTTTTAAGAGACGTATCGAGGTCGTCGTGCAGGGCTTCAGCATGATCCTGCCCGTTCTGTCCAATACCAATCGCATAGCGACCGTGCCGTTGCGACTGGCGCAACATTTCGCAGAAGTTTTGCCCCTTCGGATCATGGACCTTCCACTGCCGCTTCCCCCATTCACAGAGGCCGTTCAATGGCCTGCGCTTCAAAACAGTGATCCGGCGAGCCTATGGATGCGCGGGATTTTATTACAGGAAGCATCGCGCCTTGCCCTCCCGTCGGCAGAGCATTGAGTGGATGCCAGCAATGTTGCTGGAGCCCATCTCATGCGGATACTCGCAAGATCGGCTTAGAGTTTATAGGGAAGAGAGGCCATCGAAGCACCTGGCTTTCAACGGATCTGGCAAGTCGGCGAACGGTGCAAGGCAGATTGGCAGGAATGTCTTTGATGCCGTCGATAGAACGCCAGTTTAAAATAACAATGTGTGTGAACTTGTACCGCCAGCAGGTAAACATTCTGGTCAGCGGTAATGTGCTTGGTGGTGCAAAAGGGGTGGAATACACGCATATCGAAAAGTACCGGTACGGCTTAGCCACACTTCTGGTGCGGCATTCCACACTCCGTTACCAGCCATGCGAAAACCGCCAATTGATAGACCGACGTCGTCGAAAACTATGCCGATGCCCGTTGGATGCTTCACCACACTGGAGAGGCATTGCGATCATTTCTGTCTCAGCTGAGCAGCAATCATGTCGCGACTGGCGTTATGGATCAGCAGCGTTTCGTAAAAAACCGTCAGAATGTTTTCCGCCAATTCCGTATCCAAGTGTTGCATACGAAGGACAGTCACCTTTCGCTCCTGCCGTGAAACCTGTTCTTCACTTTCGGCAATATGGCGATTTGCGATATCAAGGTCGGCTTGAGTGAATATCATTTTGGTTTCTCCCTGAGATCGGCATCCCTGGGAAGTGGCACTCGCACTGAAGCGCTTCCCTGTGTTCCGTCGGAACCCAGTTCATCGCGGTTCGGAAGAAACGAAGATGACGCTACACTGGTGGACGCTACCAGTGACGCTCGAAACGCGTCGGGTCGGTTAATATCTTATACCAATCGGCATTGGTCAGAACCGATGTGCCCAGTCGCGCATTCCGATTGACATGATCTTCCAGGGCTGGTCGACCAGCTTGTTCCAAGCGGCGCAGCAATGATTGACGATGTCGTCGTAGGATGTGAAGACGCGGTTCGACAGCCAGTTGTCGCGCAGGAATTGCCAGACATTTTCAACAGGATTCAGTTCTGGGGATCGCGGCGGCAGGAAGAGCAGGGTGATGTTTTCCGGCACGATCAGCTTGGCCGATGAATGCCAACCCGCCTGATCGAGGATCAGAACCGCGTGCGCACCGTTATCGACCTCGCGGCTGATTTCCTGAAGGTGCGCGTTCATTGCCTCTGTGTCGCACCAGGGCATGACAATGCCTGCACCCTTACCCTTCTTCGGGCAGATCGCCCCGAATATGTAGGTCCATAGCGTTCGCTGATCGTGGGGGGCCGATGGACGCGTTCCCCGTTGCGCCCATCGCCGCGTCATCTTGTTCTTTTGCCCGATGCGGGCTTCATCTTGCCACCACAGCTCTATTTCTGTGCCTGGAGCGAGGGTCTTGCTGATCGCGCTGATCTCTTCCGGGAAACTTATGGAATGGCCCGCCCTTTCACCCAGCATCGAGTAGGATGCTGATATCGGGAAAGAGAAAGGAACGAGCGAATGTCTATTGCTATCCTCGGTGTTGATCTGGGCAAGAACTCTTGCAGCATAGTTGGCGTCGATGCGGCCGGTGCCGTGGTCGTTCGTCGTACAATGCGCCGGCAGACGCTGATCGACTATGTGACGAAGCTTCCGGCCTGTGTGGTCGCAATGGAAGCATGTTGCGGCGCGCATCATCTGGGACGCCTGTTTATGGCGCAAGGCCACCAGATCCGGTTGA
>NZ_JAQJCK010000045.1:0-11401 GCF_030182455.1 Rhizobium cerradonense | reverse complement strand
TGGGGCCTGGCCTGGTCACCGGCGCCTCGGACGACGATCCGAGCGGGATCGCGACCTATTCTCAGGCGGGATCGCAATTCGGCTACATTGTGAGTTGGACGCTGATACTGACGTATCCGCTGATGGTCGCCGTGCAGATGATCAGTGCCCGCATCGGCCGGACCACAGGTCGGGGGTTGGCGGGCAGCATGGCCCAGTGTTATCCGCGCTGGGTCGGTGTGAGCGTCACCGTCCCGCTTCTGCTCGCGAATGTCATCAATCTCGGCGCCGATCTTGGAGCGATGGGAGACGCGGCTCATTTGCTGATCAACGGTAACCCGTTGATCTATGTCGCTGCCTTCGGTGTCATCTGCGTCCTCTTCCAGGTCCTATTGAAGTACAAGCGCTACGTCGCGGTCCTGAAATGGCTGAGTCTGGCGCTACTCTCCTACATTGCGACTCTGTTTGTCGTAAATGTCGACTGGTCGAACTTCACGCGCGGGCTGCTGCTGCCGACATTTAAGGCGGATCCGAATTATTGGTCGATGATCGTCGCGATCTTCGGCACGACCATCAGCCCCTATCTTTTCTTCTGGCAAGCCTCCCAGGAGGCCGAAGACCTGAAGGAGAAGCCCCGCGAGGAAGCACTGGTGAAGCATCCGCAAGAGGCAAAACGGGCCGAGACGCGGATCACCCTGGATACGCTGATCGGCATGGCCGCCTCCAATATCGTCGCGCTTGCGATCATGACGACGACTGCGGCGACCCTCAACAAGGCGGGTGCGACCAATATCGAGAGCTCCGTCGATGCTGCGAAAGCGATCGAGCCGCTCGCCGGGCACTTTGCCAAGATCATCTTTGCGACCGGCATCATCGGAACCGGTTTGTTGGCGGTCCCAGTTCTTGCCGGTTCGGCAGCCTATGCGGTCGGCGAGGCGGCACGCTGGAAGGTCGGACTGTCGCGCGAGCCTAGCGAGGCGAAGGCCTTCTACACCACGCTGGGGCTGGCGACGGCTGTCGGAATGCTTTTGAATTTTACGCCGATCGCGCCAATGAAGGCCTTGTTCTGGAGCGCAGTCATCAATGGGATCGTCTCGGTTCCCGTCATGGTGATCCTGATGCTGATCGCGTCCAATCGGAAGGTCATGAAGCAGTTTGTTATCGGAGGCGCCTTGAAAGCATTTGGCTGGGCCTCTTGCCTTGCGATGTTCGCCGCCGTGATCGGCATGGCCGGGACTGCACTCTTCTGAGCATTGGGCGCGAACTGCATGTCAAAGCTGGTCAGCAGAGCCATAAGAACTCGCGATCGAGTTCGCGAGAAGCCCGCTCTCGCGGACTTCTCATCTCGGCGTGTTTGTTTGCAAAGCGCAGCGCCGCCAGGAAGCCGAAGGTATCTCCGTTGCATCAAAACGAAATTGCCCGCCATCGGAGGACCTATTAAGATCTCCGCGAGGCTCGGCCTCGTCGTCGATCACGAGGCCCGCCTCTTCGAGGGAGACCGGCAATGCGCACCTACCATCACCTGATTGAGGGAGTGCTTCAACCTGAGGAGATCGATGAGCTCCAAAAGGTTTTCGACGTGGTGATAGAGCAGCCGTTGTCGTGTGGCATTTAAACGGGTTCATCCTCAATTTTTGTGACTCAGCGGCAGCATTCTCGCCCTCATCAGTTCTGGGCCGGCGCGACCGTACATTGCTCGCTTCAGCATCTTGAGGCGGTTGATCTGCCCTTCGGCTTGACCGTTGCTCCACGGGAGTTCGATTGCATTTTTGACGGCATCAATATCCCGGCGCACAACGCTGGCGAAACGCATGGCCAAGCCACGCATGATGGCGAACGCTCGAGAACCCTGCTTCAATGCATTGACCTTTCTGGCCTGACGATCTGTCAGCAGGCCGCGCGGTTGTATGCACAAAGCTGCAGCCACCACGGACGAGATCATATGGCCAGTGTCAGGATCGCGGATGGGTTCTGAAACATCTATATCCGGAGGCGGGTCGTCAGGTTGGATGTTTTCGACTTCACGCCACACCTTCAGCAAGCGCTCCAGATTGGAGCGGCTGCCCGTGTAACCGCGGTTCTTGATATCGTAAAACAGATGGCGCCCGACCCGGTTTCCATTTTTCCAGCATTCAGCCAGGAAAGCTTCAAAATACAGCGGCGATGTCGGATTCAATGCTGCCCGGTTTCTGTCTCGAGGTGCATTGGAAGCAAGCCAATTCGCGATGCTGCGGCGCTCGTATCCTGTCCGCCTTGCAATCTCGCTGTAGGTGAGGCCCTGCTGCCGCAACGCTTCAAGCGTGTCGAATATTTCCTGACGAGATTGCCTGTGCGCCAAGCGGGCACGGCGCTGTTGTGACCTGGCGCTGGCGATAGCATCTTCGGAGAGTATGGGTCTAACATGGGCGTGACCATAAACGCTCATCTGCTCCTTGATTGCCTCCCTGAGATTTTGAACCAGGTGAAAACGGTCAGCCACCTGGCGGGCCTGGGGCGCGCCCTCTCGGGCTGCCTGAGCATACAAACCACAGCGATCGCGGCTCACGACCTCGATCGTCGGACGCTCTTGCAACCAAAATCTTGCGCTTTCGACGCTGCGGTCCTCCAAGACATCGACGACCGAATGACGCTCAAGATCGACCATGATCGTCCCGTAACGCGAGGAATGCCGCCAGCTCCAATCATCGATGCCCACAACCCGAATAGTGTCTTTTTGTATGGACGCCGGATTACCGCGCTTCAATTGCCGCAAGATCGTGTCGTCGCTGACCGGCATGCCGAGCCGATGCATCAAGTTCTCTCCCGGATGACCGCCCATTCTGTGGCCAACCAAGCCCACAATTTCAGCCATCCGCTCAGTTCGTCGCATATAGGGTGCAGCAATCTCGGGCAACCTGTCGGTGAAGGTTCGTCGCCCGCATTTCCGGTGTCGACACTGCCACCGGTTCAGTGCGAGTCTGATTTTCACAGCTTGACCTTGAACAGGCAAGTCCTGGAGACGGCGGTTGTGCCAGCCGTGCCGGTGCCGACTTCGCGTTCCACAATCCGGGCAGATACCGACAGGTTTCGCAGCAGCGGACACGACCCAGTTTTTCTTCATCTTGAAGGGTGATACCCAGAATTTTGACCCCTGGGCCGGGTGACCATTTCAGCTGCGCTCGCATCCTCGCAGATAGCAGTCGAGGCGCTAATTCCTGTTAACCACAGAAATTGAGGAAGAACCCGGTTAAATGCAAAACGACACCATTGCCGTCGGAGCAGAGCGTCGTACGCTCCGCTCTGGCATAGTGGCCCGCGGAGAAGGATATTGAAGTTGCACAATTGTCTCGCGACCGATTTTTCTTCCGAAGACGACCTCAGACCTTAGAGCTCATAGCAGTTAGGCTTATGCCCCGATCAACGCACTCTCCTCCAGCACCAAATAGCAGCGAAGCGCGCTCCTAAAAACCTCGCGTGGAAACCCGGGGCTGGGAGGCTCAAATTTGCTTTAGAACGACCGGCGCGACGAGATCGAATTGGCACAATTCCGGCATTCATCTGTTCCCAACATTATTGCGGATTGAGAGCAGTCGCGGACGCTAGGAGCGGCTCGTCGTATCTCATCAAGCGCCCGGCATTGGCGAGAACAAGCAAAGTACTGAAATTGTGCAGGATCGCCGCGACAACGGCTCCTGCCCCTCCAAGAAAACCAAGGCTCGCCAATGCGACAATCGCGACAGTCCAGCCGAGGCCGATGATGACGTTGGTTTGCAATGTCCGGCGGCATAGTCTGCTAAGGCGGATGCACGTGCCAAGCCGTCGCAAATCGCTTCCGATCAAGATGATATCCGCGGACGCCAGTGCGACGTCGGCGCCGCCCGCGCCCATGGCGATCCCGACAGTGCCGGCCTTTAGGGCGAGCGAGTCGTTGATCCCGTCGCCGACGACAAGAGGTTTGAAGCCGCTTTTCGTTTCGCTCAACACGCGGTTCAGCTTGTCAGCCGGCAGGGCCTCAGCCAGGACGTCGTTTATGCCAATCTTCTGCGCCAGGGCTTGCGCGACGGAGTGACGGTCGCCGGTCAGCAGAAGCTGGCGATTGAGGCCGAGCGCCCGCAAATCCTTCATCGCGTCCGAGGCCTCCGGCTTGAGGGTGTCGGACAGCAATAGCCAGGCGACGAAGTCCCCGTCTATAGATATCCCGGCGAGCGGACCGTCGTGCACGGGAACGGAAGGAACGCCAACGGACATGCGTTCAAAGAGCTCGGGGCGGCCAAGAGCGACTTCGCCTGCGGCGGCGCTAGCAATTACACCCAGACCTTGGATTTCCCGGACATTTGTCAGCGGATCATAGTCGCCATGCGCGACGAGCGAAGCCATGGCGCGGCTGACAGGGTGGCTGCTGGCAGCCCCCAACGATGCCGCCAAAGCTAGGACAGCGTCCTGATCCGTATTGCCGATCAGTCTAATTTCTTGCAGCCGAAGTCGCCCGAAGGTGAGAGTGCCGGTCTTGTCGATGACCAGCGACCTCAGATCAGCGAGCTCCTCCAGAAATGCCGAGCTGCGGATGAGGATGCCGTGGCGTGCCGCGACCGCAATGCCGGCAATCGCCGTCGCCGGCGCCGATAGGACCAGCGCGCACGGGCAGGCGGCAACCAGGATCGCAAGCATGACCTGGTCGTTATAGGTGAGAAACCAAGCGATGGCGGCCATCGTCAACACGAAACCCAAATATTGCTGGGCATACCGTTCCAGCAGTCGGGTGATCGGCGGCTTTGCGCCTTCCGCGCGCTGCATCAGCGCGATGATCTTTCCAAGCGTTGAATCCTCGCCGATGTGAGTCACCTCGATCTCAAGGCGACCGTCTAGATTGATCGCACCGCCGAAGACATCCATGCCGGTGGAGACTTCGAGGGGCACGGACTCTCCGGTTATCGGCGCGGTGTCCAGGCTTGCCTCTCCCACCCGGACGCGACCATCGGCGGGAATGCGGTCTCCCGCTCTCACTTCCACCAGATCTCCCGGCTTCAGCGCGACATTATCGACTTCAAGCGTCCCGCCCTCCGGCGTGATAAGCCGTGCGTGGCTGCGGGTCAGACGCGCCAGCGCCTCCATCGCCTCTTTCGAACCGATGACGCTGCGCTCTTCCAGCACATGGCCGAATATCATGATGATCGGCAGAAGGGCGGCGGTCAGAAGGTCGCCCGTCGCCCAGGCGGCCAGCATGGCCAGGGCGATCAACTGATCGGTAATGCCATGCAGGCTCGGATGGCGCAGACTGTGCCAACCGGACCGGACGACCGGAACCGCGACGATCAGTGAGGCGACTGCCAGCAGGACCTGGCTCACTCCCTCTTCGTCTGACGCAAACCAACGCCAGGCAATGCCGAGCGCGAGCAGGCTCAAGGCGATCATGGCCAGGGTAAGTTGGAGTGCCGCTGCTTGTTTTTCCTTTGCAGTCAGCAGGCCGGTACTGAGCATATGGCCATGATGGTGCGCATGGTGATCATGGGAGCCGTGTGAATGATCCGTCGCAACGCTCATTTGTCGGCTCCTTGCAGAATGAGGCGTGCATCGTCTCGGGGGTCGACGGTAACCACCGAACCTGCCTGCGACAGGATTTTGGCAACGCGATCTCGATAAAGACGCCAGAGAAGACCCGGGTCGCTATCGGATCCTCGCGCGCCTGTCAGGCCTATGACGGTGGCCGTGTCGGCGCGCGCTTTTGCCAGCCGTTCGCTGGATTGCGCTTCTGCCACCTGTACGAGCCGGTCGGCTTCCTGATCGGCGGACTGCCTGGCCTTCTCGGCATCGTTTTGTGCCGAGGCAATCGCCTGCTCCGCCTGCTGGCTTGCCGTTAGCACCGCATCGAACGCGCTGACGGCCGCCGTCGGAAGCGCGGATTGAACATCGGCTCGATCGATCTCGATCCCGAGACTCATGCCTTTCGATTTCAGGGCGTCCAGGCTGGCGTTGATGTTCTTTACCAGATCAGCCCGCAACCGCTCGCGACGCGCCGTGATATCGCCGTCGGCGGCGACCAGTTCGGGGCGCGCAACCAGAATGCTATCCAGGTCTCGTGAGGCGCAGATCACAACGGCACTACGGATCACGAGACGATCCAGCGCGGGAAGCAGATGTTCCTCCTGCAAGACATAAGCGAAGGGGTCGGTCACTCGATAAAAGATGCGGATGTCGAGCTGAACGACACTGGCGTCGGCAGTTAATAGATATCCAGATCCTGCCCGGGCATCGCTCTCCGTCACGGCGTCAGTTTCGCTAGACTGAGCTGCGGGCGAGCGAAGCAATCCGTTGATCCGGCGTTCCAGTACCGTTGCCGCGTCGGGCAGAAGCAGGACCTTCTCGAAGGGCGCGGGCAGGGCCCACAGCAGGCCGGAGTCCTGCACGCGGTTCAGGGCGCCCAACCGCACAACAACGGCCCGGTTTTGCGGCGCAATCTC
Organism: Rhizobium cerradonense; assembly: GCF_030182455.1. Taxonomy (NCBI): domain Bacteria; kingdom Pseudomonadati; phylum Pseudomonadota; class Alphaproteobacteria; order Hyphomicrobiales; family Rhizobiaceae; genus Rhizobium; species Rhizobium cerradonense. The sequence continues at coordinate 4,985 of NZ_JAQJCK010000045.1, read as the reverse complement.
CCTGATGTTCGAAGTCGCCCAGCCCACGGCCGCAAGCACCATGATTGCAGACAGTAGCACGGAAACCACGTGAACCGCCTGGTGCTGCGCTGCCGAATTCCAATCCCCCACCGTGCGCATCTCTCTAACGCGCTCCGCCAGCCGATGCGGCAGTAGGGGGGCCGTCGACCAGCGCTCGGAAGGGTGCGGCATCTGTGCGAAGGACAAGGCGCGTATTGGAATTGACGATCGTGCCGAGTGTGTCGAGGGAGCGGAGCAATTCGTAGAGCTGCGGTGCACTCTTATAGGCCGTCCCATAGATTTGCGCCGCTTCGATGCGGGATTTTGCCTCTATCTCGGCAGCCCTCACGGTCGCATCCGCCTGCAAAATTCTCGCGTCGCGTTCGGCAGCGGAGCGGATTTCGGCGGCCTGGCGCTTGCCGACCGCCGCGCGTTCGGTGGCGATCGTCTCACGTTCGGCCCGCATGCGGTCGACCGTCGCGTTCAACGTCACCGAGGGCAGTGTCAGGCGTTCGATGCCGACATCGACAACCTGCAAGCCGTAGGCATCGTATAATTGTTTCTCGATCTGCGCTTTGAGCTGCGCTTCGAGGGCATCGATCCGGAGCTTGTCCGCATCAGGATTGATCAGCGACGACAGGTCGAAATTGCTCGCCGCGGTTTCGAGCGACGATCCGAGGAAGGTGCGGATTTGCGCCGCCGCCTGGTCCGGCTGGTTCCGGACCGAGCGGACGAAGCGCGTGATCGCCTCCGAATCGGGCGGGACCTGCCAGATCGCATAGGCCTGTGCGATGATCCGCAACCCATCCTTGGTTCCGACATCCTGCAGGCCGCTGGAGGTCGATTTTGCCCGCAAATCCACGTCGATGGTCTTTTCGAGGGGAATGGGAAGCCGAAAGGCAAGGCCGGGGTCGATTAGAACGCGGGCGGGATTGCCAAATCTGGTGATGATGGTTGCGGCCCCCGATCTTACCTGGACGAGGCAGGCGGCGATTAGAATAACCGCGACGACAATCACGGCAACGACCAGGCGGGACCACCGAAAGGGCATCGTTTCGTTGTGATCATCGCCTCGCGAATGATGATGATCGTGGTCTGGGTGCGGATGAGCGTGCGCGTCAGTCATGGGCCGGTTTCTTCGCTTTGGTAGGGAGTGTTAGGCTCTGCGCTCGTATCGGGATCGGTCGGCAACGTCATACTTCGCAGATCAAGCGTTGGAGCAATATTGCCTCCGATTCGGTGATCGAGGACGAGAGCCTTCGAATGGGATAGTCCCGTGGTCAATTGGTTGAAGTATTCCTCTGTCAGAAACGATTGGCCTGCCTCGCGAAATGCCGATTGCTCGGCCTGGAAGCGTAGTTTTGAGACCTGCGAAGCCGCTATGCTTTCCCGTGCGGTCGCCAACGCATTGTTCCGGACGAGGCTGGCATTTAATTGCGCAATATTCGCTTGTTCGGCTGCCCTGCCGCGCTCGCGTGCGACCAGCGCCTCCGTGCTGATCTCAGCTGCCTGGACGCCGTGAAAGGCATTGGCCGCGCCAGCGGGAGGGTGGATAGCCTCGATTACGACCGCGAGGATTTCGACGCCGCTGTTGAGATCGTCCATAGTCTTCTGGATGGCGGAGCCGATATCGTCGGCCAACGACGATCGGCTTTCGCTCAAGACATCATTGAGCGTTCTTGTGGCAAAGTCATGCACCAATACACGGTTGGCCGTGCTTTCAATCAAGACCGGCAGATCGGCGACCCGATAGGCGGCCTGCATCGCCGCCTGATCCGAAAGGCCGATGCGGTAAACGACCCGCACGTCCATGTTGACGATTTGAAAACCTTGCTCGCTGCCGCTGGCGATGACTTGCGATTTCTCGCTGATATGCGAGGCATCCCACAGCCGGTTGGCGCTTTCGGGCGCTGGCCCTTCGGCATCGGCCAGCGGTTCGACATTGCTGTTCGCGCTAACGGAGGTTGCCAGTTCATGCACGCTGCCGTTCTCGACAGGAATGACACGGCCAAACGGCCATGGAAGGCCGATATGGAGGCCGGAATGCAGGATGCCCTCGGCCTTGCCGAACCGCTCATAAACGCCTCGGTCGCTCATCGGAATTTCGCGCACGCCGCTCAACAGCCAGCCGAGAAGCAGTGTCCCGAGGATGATGGCTGGTGCGGTTTTTCGAATGAATGAAAAGGCCCAGATCTGCCGAAGGTCGATGCCGTGTTTGGATTGCAATTCGGATTGAATGCCGACTAAGGGCTGCGGCGGCCACTGGAGAATGCCGGTAACAACACTGGCGGCGATCAAAGCTGGCTCGCGGCTGTCGCTTTGCGGGCGGAACATGGCGGTAATCGCGCGGAGCAGCAACTCAAGCCCGACAAGCGTGACAAAGCCTCCCAGCGCCGCCAGCAATTTAATGGACAGTCCAGGCATGCGTGTGCTCAGGAGCAAGCAAAAACAAGACAGAACGAGCACAAAGATCGGCACGCGCGCCATTTGCGAGATTGCTTTAGCCTCTCGCCACTCCAGCGCATCGATAGCCGCGAGCCGTCTCTCTGTCACCAGCAGATGGAACGCGAAAGACAGGGAAATCGCAGCAATGAGAAAGCCCATCGTTCCGATCGATATGGCATTCGCATTCGGGCTCCAACCGGCATAGACGATCAAACATGCGAAGAGAGCGAGATAGAAGATCCGAAGCGGGCGGGTGCCGACGCGCGACATGAGGGACCGCCCCGCGAGGAATGCACTCCCACTCCATCGCTCGACCCAATCCGGCTCCCTCGTGTCCTCGGTCGACCACGGCGAGCTGACGACGGCAATGATCCATTGCATAGCTCGTCTAAGCGGTATGCTGGCAAGGCCGGCCTGCGCCCTGCGCCATCGTGCGATGTCGTAGGCAGATCGAAGACCGGTTCCAAAAACAATCAGTGCAGCCGCGTTGTCGCAGAAGAACGCGATCCAGACTGCGTTAAGGCTAAAGGTATTCGCAATCAGAGCGCCCAGCAAAAGCAGGGCCGCGAAGGCGGAGATGCTGAAGCCTTGACTCGCAAGATCATGCGCTTGAACCGCGGCAAATTGGAAATCTGCTCGGTCTTTGATCTCAGGAAACTGCTGAATATCGTCGGGATTAGTGTTCGGCATCGCCATACTTTACGCGTTCGTCCGTAGCGCATCGAAGAAAGATCTGCATCTGCCTCGCGAGCGTCGCGGCCCATTCGGCCGTCGAGATACGTTATTACGTATCGTCGTTTTATCTGCAAGGCTTGCCTTGACCCACGCAACGAAGAGGCGCCTGGCCCGGCGGGATGAACTAAGCTTTCGTTGAATGTCCGCTACTTGAGTGCTGATTGAAAGCATCGGAAAGTGTGACCAAGGTTCACATGACACCCGCAGGATCGAATTAACCGAAGCGGGGCAATCCTACTTCGGCACTGTCACGAGGCTCCGGTCGGAGCTTTCGCGGGAATCCGATGACATCATGCGCAGAAACGATACGAGCCGCCTCGTGGTCAGTTGCGGCGTGTCCTTCGCGAGCAAATGGCTGACATCGCCTCATGGCAGACCATCCTGGACGTCCACCTGGAAGTTACAGACGTCCCTATCGACTTTGGCTCCGGCCATGTCGACGTGGCGCTCCGCTATGGCAACGGGTAATATCCCTTCGCGTCGGCCGGGCGCATCACGAATGAGATCGTGTCGCCTGTGTGCTCTCCGGAATACTGCGACAAGATGGGCGGTGTCGATCGTGTCGAAGACCTGGCGAGATGCCAGCTGATCCACGAGATCGGCATGACCACCGCACGGGAGCGGTGGTTTGCCATGATGCAGCTGCCTTATCCAGGAATGCGTGGCCGGGATACAGCCATGGCAGCATTTCGATCGAGGCGGCCGTTTACCCCATAAAGCATGACGTCTGCTTTTAGCGCGATTCTGCCGTCGCAATCGTCGTGAACAGGAAGGCCCCGTAGTTCCAGTCCTATCAAGACGACAGAGGTGTCCTCCCAATCTTGCGACCTGTCCTCTCGCTGGTTATACTGTTTTTGAAAAAAAGTATAACAGGGAGCCGAGCTTATGAAGTCAATCGACCTCATGTATCAGACGATGCTCGCCGAGCTCGGTCAGCGCTCGCTCGATGCCGCTTGGACGGCCGATTTCCCTCCGGAGGGTCGGTTCACCCCGGCGAACGTTAAGGGGCGCAAGTACTGGTATTTCGACATCCCGGATGGACATGGTGGTACGAAACGTCGTTACGTCGGTTCCGCTGATGATCCGGTTATCGCGCAGCGCGTAGCTGATCATAAGCGGGACAAGGATGATCTACGCGCTCGCAGGCGCTTGGTAAATACCCTGACCCGCGAGGGCGGGATGATCGCCCCTGACGCCATGTCGGGCGATATCGTCGAGGCTCTTGCCGATGGCGGTCTCTTTCGGCTCCGGGGTGTTCTCATCGGCACGGTGGCCTTTCAGTGCTATTCAGGACTGCTGGGCGTCCGCCTTCCCATGGCTGCGATCCTGACCGGCGATGCGGACATTGCCCAGGACTATGCTATCAGTCGGGAGGTTGAAGATAGTCTGCCTCCGATCCTTGAGCTGCTGCAGGGCGTCGACGCTAGCTTCCGGCCAGTTCCACATCGATCGGGCTCCGCGGCCTCGTCGGCGTTTCAAAATGCCGACGGCTACAGAGTTGAGTTCCTGACGTCGAACCGTGGTTCGGATGACTACATCGATCAGCCGGCGAAGATGCCCGCTCTTGGCGGCGCCAGCGCGGATCCACTGCGCTTTCTCGACTTCCTCATAAGGGAACCCGTCAGGACAATGTTGCTCCACCGAAGCGGTGTCCCAGTCGTCGTCCCTGATCCGTCCCGGTATGCGGTCCACAAGCTCATAGTCGCCAGCCGCCGAAACACCGACGGGCAGGGGCCGGCGAAGCGTGAGAAGGATATCCGACAAGCTGCGCTGCTCTTCGAAGCTCTGCAGCAGACAAGGCGATC
>NZ_JAQJCK010000044.1:0-11488 GCF_030182455.1 Rhizobium cerradonense | reverse complement strand
GATGAGCGTAGCACAGCCGCCGAAGCGCCGGTTTTTCACTGTCGCGGCCTACATCGAGAGACCCACCGGCAAGCCTTACATGCTCATCGATCTCTAGCGGCGGTCTCGGCTGAGGCCATTGCCATCGGCTGTCATCGCCGACAGGGAACAGAAGAGCTTGTCGTTGGTTCTTTGTGGGAATTAAGGATCTTCATCATGGCTACGCAACCGAGAAACGAACCACGGATAACATCCGGCAAACCTGCAGCAGGCGGATGGGGTTCAGCAAAGTCGGTGAGTAGGATCCTTCTTCGGGAGCATATCCCGATATCAGGCCCATCCCTGTTGGCGCATCAGAACAAGCCCGACGGTTACATGTGCGTCAGTTGCGCGTGGGGCAAGCCTGCCAAGCCCCATCCGTTGGAGTTCTGCGAAAACGGCGCCAAGGCCACCAGTTGGGAAGTCACACACCGAAGGGCCGATCGCGCCTTTTTCGCAGCCCATACGCTCGGCGAGCTGGAAACCTGGCCCGATCATGATCTCGAAGAGCAGGGACGATTGACGCATCCCATGCGTTGGGACGCTGAAAAGGATAAATATATACCCGTCATCTGGCAGGACGCTTTCGAAGAGATCGGCCGCGAATTGAGGGCGATATCCCCGGACAAGGTCGATTTCTATACGTCCGGTCGCGCATCGCTCGAAACCTCGTACATGTACCAATTGTTCGCCCGCATGTTCGGCAGCAACCATCTGCCGGATTCGTCGAACATGTGCCATGAAGGCTCGTCCGCAGCACTGCCGGAAAGCATCGGCGCATCCATCGGCACGGCCATTCTGTCCGATTTCCAGAATTGCGACTGCATCTTCTACCTTGGACAGAACGTTGGCACGTCCTCGCCGAGAATGCTTCACGACCTGCAAGATGCCGTCAACAGAGGCGCCAAGATCGTCACCTTCAATCCACTTCGCGAGCCTGGATTGGAGCGCTTCGTCAATCCCCAGATGCCCGGTCAGATGCTCACGGGCAAGGAAACGCTGATCTCGTCGGAATATTATCAAGTCAGGAATGGCGGTGATATCGCGGCACTTTTCGGCGTCTGCAAGGCACTGATCGAGGCCGACGATGCGCTCAAGGCATCCGGGACCAGCAAGGTTACGGGAATCGATGCGATCCCGGATGATCCTTCCGACGCGGGAACGGTAGCCTTTGCCGCAGCGATGGCCGCCGCCGACAAGAAACATGTCCTCGATCACGATTTCATCCAGCAGCATACCGCGGGTTTCGAGGAATTTGCTGCTGCTGCGCGAAACCACGATTGGGCCGAATTGGAACGTGTCTCCGGCCTGACGCGAGCGCAGATGCGGCAGGCTGCTTCGACATATGCCAACTCGAATGCAGTTTTGCTGGTCTATGGCATGGGTCTTACGCAGCATCTCATGGGCGTTCAGAATGTGCAGATGGTCGTCAATCTTGCGCTTCTGCGCGGAAACATCGGCAAGCCAGGCGCCAATATCTGCGCGGTGCGCGGCCATTCGAATGTTCAGGGTCAGCGCACGGTCGGCATCACCGAAAAGCCGGGCCTCGTGCCATTGGACAAGCTGGCCGCGCTTTACCAGTTCGAGCCGCCGGAGTGGATCGGCCACACCACGGTCGAGGCTTGCAAAGCGATCCTGAATGGCGAGGCTCGGGCGTTTATCGGTCTCGGCGGAAATTTTCTGCGAGCTATCCCGGAAACTGCCGCGATGGAGAGTGCGTGGCGGAACCTCCGCCTGACCGTCCAGATCGCCACCAAGCTCAATCGTAGCCATGTCATTCACGGCAAAATCGCCTATGTCCTGCCATGTCTCGGTCGCATCGAGATCGACGAGCAGGCGAGCGGACCGCAGGCCGTCTCGGTGGAAAGCTCGGTCGCGCATTTTCATGGTTCGCGCGGAAGAGCCCGGCCGGCCAGTCCGGAACTGCTTTCGGAACCGGCGATCATCGCCGGCATGGCAAAAGCGACGCTGACCAAGGGGGTCGTACCATGGGACCGCTGGGTTGACGACTATTCGACGATCCGCGACGCGATCGAGCAAACCTATCCGGAGACGTTCAAGGATTTCAACAAGCGCATGTTCCATCCAGGCGGGATTCCAAGACCGCTGCCGGCGCGGGAGCGCAAGTGGGTCACCTGCAACGGCAAGGCCAATTTCATCACGCCCGACCGCCTGTTTCCGGAGTTTGCTCTCCACGCGCAGGGTGATGATGTCCTTCATCTCGCCACCTTGCGTTCCAACGACCAGTTCAACACGACGATTTATGGCTTTAGCGACCGCTATCGCGGCGTCGAGGGAACGAGGCGGGTTGTCTTCGTCAATAAAGCCGACATAACGCGCCTCGGTTTCCGCAACGGCGAAGCCGTCGATCTGGTGACGGCGATCGATGAAGAGACGGAGCGCAGGGTTTCGGGCTTCACTATCGTTGCCTATGAGATTCCGGAAGGATGTTGCGGCGCCTACTATCCCGAAGCCAATCCGCTGTTTCCATTGGATCATCATGACGCCAAGTCGAAGACTCCGTCCTATAAGCTGTTGCCGGTGCGCCTTATGCGTTCCGGTGCCGTGCCCGCGAATTGAAGCCTGCACAGGTTGGAACATCGAACATGGCGTGGGTGGTCAGCAGAGAATTCCTTGATCGCGCGTTCCTGATCGCTGCTTTTCTGGTGGCCCTCGGCGCGGCCGCCTTGATCGGCGATACGCGCGAAGCACGGCAATATCGAACGGATCCCCCGGTAGGGGCCGCGCTGGATGAGCTGCGCCTGATGCCGAACGGCATCAGCGGCACTCCCCCTGAAATCTACTTCGCCCTCGGCAAGCCTTACGAGACAACCGCTTATGACCTCAGCCAGGGTAAACGCCTTTATTCCTGGTTCGGCTGCGGGACGTGCCACGGAGACGGGCGCGGCGCGGCCGGTCCCTCTTTCCTCGACGGATGGTGGCTCTATGGCCCGGAGATGGTGTCGATCGCAGCCTCCATCCGCAACGGCAGACCTCACGGAATGCCGGCCTTTCGCGATAAGATGACGATCGATGAGATCTGGCAGCTCGCCGGCTATATCCACACGATTGGAGCATACAAGGCACAGACCACCGCGCCGAGCCGAAACGACGACAAACATACGCGCCCGGCGGAAAATCGCGCGCCGGCGGCAATCCTGTTCGAAGAAGGTCCTGCCGGGATGAACGCCGCGCAGGGGCCGTCACCTTGAAACCGGGTGTTGCCGTTTTCGTGCTTTCGGCGGCAATCCTGATTGCAGGATGTAACGGCGCGCAGTCGGCCTTGAATGCCGAGGGTGCCGCGGCCGTTCAGCTTAAGCACTTGATCATCGCGATCGTGATCGTCTGCTCCGCGGTGTGGGCGCTGGTCATGATCGTTCTGATCCTGGCATTGTTGCGATCGAGGACGCAGCGGCAAAGTCCAAGCGCCGCGAGCGAGCGGCGGATGGGAACGTTGGTGACCGCAGCGGTTGCAGCAACCGTGCTCATCATCGCCGGCCTGACGATCGCGAGCTTCTATGCAACCCGCGGTCTCGGCATGGCTGAGGATGCCGGCGTCACGATCAAAGTGCGCGGCCAGCAATGGTGGTGGCAATTCATCTACGACGATGCCGATCCGGCCAAGACGTTCCAGACGGCCAATGAGATGCATATTCCCGTCGGCGTAGATATTCGCATTGAGCTCGAAAGCACTGATGTCATGCATTCCTTCTGGGTACCGAGCCTCGCCGGCAAGCGCGACCTCATTCCCGGCCGACAGAACACCATAATTATTCGAGCGGATCGTCCAGGCGTCTATCGCGGTCAATGCGCGGAGTTCTGCGGACTTCAGCACAGTCACATGGCGCTGTTTGTCATTGCCGAGGACGTGGCCGATTATCAGCGCTGGGCTGCCGCACAGCGCGGCAACAGCGCATCACCGACGGATCCGGAAGCGATTGCCGGCAAGGCCCTCTTCATGCGCAAGCCCTGCGCCTTCTGTCATACCATCCGCGGTACCGACGCATCGGGAACGACGGGGCCGGACTTGACCCATCTCGGCAGTCGGCAAACGATTGCGGCGGGCCTGCTGGACAATACACGCGGCTCGCTCGCCGCATGGATCGCCGATCCTCAGACGCTGAAACCCGGAAACAACATGCCGATGGTTCTCCTCTCGAGCGACGAACTGCGGCAGCTTTCCGCCTATATGGAAAGCCTCAGATGACGAAGGACGCCAAATCAGCTGTACCGACGGATTTGATGTTCGACGATGACGAGCTCGAACGACGGCTGGCACAAACCTGGATGACGGGGGCCGGCGTCTGGGGCGCCCTCACGACAGTCGATCACAAGATCATCGGCCGCCGCTACATCACGACCGCATTCGTATTTCTCGCCATGGGCGGTCTCCTGGCGCTCGCGATGCGGCTGCAACTGGCGCAGCCGGAAGCGCGTTTTATCGGCCCGGATCGCTACAACCAGATTTTCACGATGCATGGCGCGAACATGATGTTCCTATTTGCGGTGCCAGTCATGGAAGCCATGGCGGTCTATCTGGTGCCGCTCATGGTTGGCACCCGCAATATTGCCTTTCCGCGCTTGAACGCCTTTTCCTATTGGATGTTTCTGGCCGGCGGATTGCTATTATGGACCTCGTTTGCTCTGGATACCGCGCCCGACGTCGGATGGTTTGCCTACGTGCCCTTATCCGGGCCGCAATATGGCGTCGGCAAGCGCGCCGACCTTTGGGCGCAGATGATCACTTTCACGGAAGTTTCGGCATTGGCCGTTGCGGTGGAACTTGTCGTCACCGTCTTCAAGCAGCGGGCGCCCGGCATGGCGCTGGACCGCATCCCGCTGTTCGTCTGGTCGATGGTCGTCACAGCCTTCCTCGTCATCATGGCTATGCCGGCGATCATGCTCGCCAGCTCATCGCTCATCCTGGACCGTCTGGTCGAAACGCAGTTTTTCAATCCCGCTGAGGGCGGTGACGTACTGCTATGGCAGCATCTGTTCTGGTTCTTCGGGCATCCGGAAGTCTACATCATCTTCCTGCCGGCCGTCGGCATGGTATCGACGATAACAGCGACTTTTTCGCGCCGCCCCGTGTTCGGGTATCTTCCGTTGGTGATGGCGCTGATCGCTACCGGGATTCTGGCATTTGGCCTTTGGGTGCATCACATGTTCGTCGTCGGGCTGCCGCGGCTCGGCGAGAGCTTCTTCACCGCCTCCAGCATGGCGATCGCCATCCCCGCCGGGGTGCAGATATTTTGCTGGCTTGCGACGCTGTGGGGCGGGCAACCCGTGTTGAAAACGCCGATGCTGTTCGTCCTCGGTTTCATCGTTACCTTCGTCATCGGCGGACTGACCGGCGTCATGGTCGCCTCCGTGCCGTTCGATACCCAGGTGCATGACACCTATTTCGTCGTCGCGCATTTCCATTACGTCCTGGTCGGCGGCGCCCTCTTCCCCTTGCTCGGCGCCATTTATTATTGGTTCCCCAAGATGACCGGCCGGATGATGAGCGAGACGCTCGGCCGCTGGGCCTTCGGGCTGCTTTTCGCCGGCTTCAACCTAACCTTCTTCCCAATGCATATTCTGGGCCTCGAGGGCATGCCGCGGCGCATCTACACCTATCAGCCGGAAATGCCTTGGGCCGGCATGAATATGTTCGTCAGCCTGAGCGCCGTCGTCCTCGCGCTGGGGTTCCTCGTCTTTTTCATCGACGTCATCCGCAGCGCTCGATCAGGTCCGATCGCCGGCGAGAATCCGTGGGGCGCGTCGACGCTCGAATGGGCGACGCCATCGCCGCCGCCTTGCTTCAACTTCCGCCGCATTCCGGTGGTCGGCGATCGCGACCCGTTGTGGACGCAGCCTGACGAGCTTGCGGTTGCGGCCGGGCTGCGCACCGATCGCCGTGAATTGATCATCAGCAGCGTTGTTGAGGCACAGCCGGAAGCCAACGAGTCCTCGCCGCGAAATTCGATCTGGCCGCTATGGGCGGCTCTTGCCACCACGGTGATGCTGATTTGGTCGATCTTCTCGCCATGGGCTGTCGTATGGGGATCAATTCCCATCGGCATCACGTTAATCGGTTGGTTCTGGCCCAAACAGACGCCGGAGGACGAATCGTGAAGGAACGCATCGTACTCGACGTTTCAAAGTTGCCGCCCCATGGTATGGGCACGGCGAGCCCGACCTGGTGGGGAACCTGCGCCTTCATGCTCATTGAAGGTTCCGGCTTCGCTTTGGCCATCGCAGTCTATTTCTATCTGATGAGCATCGCGCCGCAATGGCCAATCAATGCGCCGGCGCCCGGCCTCATCCCCGGAACGGCGCTGACGGTCATCTTGTTGGCGAGTGTCGTGCCGAATGTCCTCTTGTCCCGCTGGGCGCGGCAAAGAGATCTGCGCAAGGTGCGGATCGGGCTCGTCATTATGTCGGTGCTCGGGGCAATACCACTGATCTTGCGCGCTTTCGAATTCACCGTCCTCCATGTGCGCTGGGATGACAATGCCTACGGCTCGATCATATGGACACTGCTGGGCCTTCATTCGACCCACATCATTACAGACCTCATCGATACACTGGTGCTGGCCTGCCTGATGTTTACGAGGCATGCCGACAACCCGCGCCGCTTCGGCGACGTCGAGGATAATGCGATGTACTGGAACTTTGTCGTGGTGGCTTGGATTCCCCTATATACATGCATCTACTGGGTGCCACGCCTATGATGACCGCAGCGGCAAAATACGGCGGATTGATCTTTGCTCCCCTTGTTTGGGCGATCAACACCCAGCTCGGCCAAATCCTCCCCTATGTCGATTGCAGCCGTCGCATGCACTGGTCGCTTGTCGCATCTTCCGTGGCCATCCTTCTTGCGGTGGCGAGTTCGTTAGCACCGCAGATCGGTTCGAAGCCGGAGGAGGCGCGAACGGGGCTGTTCATCCGCCATCTCAGCGTCTTGGTAGGGCTCGTCTTCGCCTTCGCGCTTGTTCTGCAAGGGGGAGCCGCATGGCTCTTGAACGCATGCGAACACTAGGCGCTTTGATGTTTCTGCTGATGATGGCGCGGCAGGCGGCAGCGCACGGCGCGGAAGCGCATTTGTTTCATTCGATCTGGACAATCGATCCGTGGATCGGAACGCCGTTAGCGATCATCGCTTTTCTTTATGGCCGGGGTTCCTGGAAATTGTGGCGGCGCACCGGAAGGAGCCGGCCCGTTATGGCGAAACGCGCCATTTGCTATTGGGCAGGCTGGCTGACGCTTGCGGGCGCACTGCTGTCGCCGCTGCACTGGCTCGGAGAGCAAGTTTTCACTTTTCACATGATCGAGCACGAAATCATCATGGCGGTCTCCGCTCCGATGATTGTCATCGCGCGGCCTGCGGGTTTGTTCCTATGGGGCATGCCGGAACGACTGAGGCGCTGGACGGGCAGGGCCATGCGGCGAGGCACGGTGCGATCAGTCTGGCGCTGGCTGAGCGGCGGAACCAATGCCACTCTGCTGCATGCCGTCGCCATATGGGCTTGGCACGCGCCGGCCCTTTTCGATGCCGCCGTCGACGACGTCGCACTGCATCGTCTGCAGCATCTGAGCTTCTTCGCCAGTGCCGTGCTGTTCTGGTGGTCGGTCTTCTGGTGCAGCAATCATGGCGTCGCTGCGTGGCATCTTTTCCTGACCATGCTGCACACGGGCGCGCTCGGCGCCCTGATGGCGCTGGCCCCCCGCGTTCTTTACGTCGAGCAGACGCATGCCGCGGCAACATGGGGACTCACGCCGCTGGAGGACCAGCAGCTCGCCGGCATGGTTATGTGGATTCCCGCCGGGACGATTTATGCCGGGGCGGCACTCGTATTGGCTGCGCTATGGATTGCCAACGCCGGCAGGGGAGTGGACCATGTTCAGCGCATCCGTCCTTTATAGAAATCGCAGCGTCTGGCTGGGCGCAGCAGCCATTGCATTGCTCTGCGCTCTGATCGGCACGAACATGGTAAAGAACTCGCAGCAGCGGCTACAGGCGGCGCGCCTGCTCACCCAGGGCGGCGATCCTTCCCGCGCACCGCCGATCTTTCGTCGATATGGCTGCACCGGATGTCACCAAATCCCCGGAATCGCGGGTGCGGACGGACAAGTGGGCGGCGCTTTGTCTGGGCTTCAAACGCGGGTGTATATCGCCGGCGTAGTCAACAATACCGGCGACAACCTCGTTCATTGGATTGTATCGCCGCAGACCTTCTCTCCCAATTCGGCGATGCCGAAAACGGGGATTTCGGAAGCGGAGGCGCGCGATCTTGCCGCCTATCTCTACATTCACTAATTCGTTCAAGGATGGGGCGTGGGACGAGCCGGCAGTGACTTGATGTAGCGTGCAATGGCGTCGCGATCGCTCTGCGGCAACATTGCCGTATTGGTCGCGACCTCGGCCATGGACGAGCCGACGCGGCCGTGGTCCGGCGTGTTGCCGCTCTTCAACAATTCCGCGATATCGGCTTCGGACCAATGTCCGATCCGGCTTGGTGTAATGTTGGGAATAAAGCCCGTGCCCTCGGGATCGGTGCCGCCGGCAAACCGGGTTTCGGGCTTGATGGCACCGAAAAAATTGCGTGACGAATGGCATTCCGCGCAGTGGCCTATGGTCTCGACCAGGTAGCCGCCCCGAGACAGGACGGTATCGCCGCCGACCGATGCCTGCGTCTGCCCCTCATGGAAGAACAATAGCTTCCAGAAGCCCAAGACGCGGCGTATGCGGAACAGAAGAAACAGATCATGCGGGGGCGGATGGCCGGAAACCGGTGCCAACGTCTTCAGATAGGCCCGCAGATCCTTGATGTCCTCGAGCCGCATGCCGGTATAGCTCGGATAGGGAAACACCGGATAATAGTGCCGACGTTGCGGCGAAACCCCGCCGATCATGGCGTTGGCGAGATCAACCGTGCTCCATCTTCCGATGCCATCAACGGGGTCGGATGAGATATTGGGAGCGCGAAACGTGCCGAAGGGCGCTGCGAGCGCGATGCCACCGCCCAATCGCAGTCTGTCCTGCTGGCCCGGGGAGGCGTGACAGGACGCGCAGTCGCCGGCAGCAAAAATAAGCTGCCCCCGAGCCGGATCACCATTGCCTTCAAGGCGCGGATCATTTTGAGTGAAAGGTACGGTGGGTTCCGTCACGAACCAGATCGCAGTGGCCGTCAATGCTGCGGCCAGGCACAGCCAAACTAGAATGCGCATAGCCCTCTCGACCGACACGCCGGGCCTGAGTGAAGTCGCCTCCCATAGAACTGACGAAAGGGCCATTCGTTCCACTCTAAAGGCTGGCGGTAGCTCCTCCTTCCTATGGCAACAGAAGCTTCTGGGTGGCGAGATCGACGTCGAGCTATTTTGTCGTTGCCTGTTCTTCGCCCGCTTATCGGGAACAAACGCTGACTGCAGCGGTTTGATGTGGCTAGGTAGCCACACTTTGCCAAAGGTGCTGCATTGGTCAACTTGGTCAAAGGCTACTGGTTGTCGAAAAGCAACCGCGCGTTTTACTTAGGAATTTGGCGGGGCCCATGAACAAGTACGAACCCCATCTTGCACGTCTCGCAGCCTATGCGGAAATAATGATGAATGGCGAGATGGCTGAACAATTCGGCGCAATCTGTTCACGTCTCGGCGCCGACGGAACTATCGAAGTTCTTCTCATCACCACGCGCGAAACGCATCGTTGGACTATTCCTAAGGGATGGCCGATCAAAGGTTTGAAGCCGAACGAGGTTGCGGAGCGCGAGGCTTGGGAAGAGGCTGGTGTCAAAGGCAAGGCCGAGAAAAAACCCTTTGGTTACTACACCTATTTGAAGATCTTCGATTCGGAAAACGCCACCCCATCTATGGTCGAGGTTCATCTTCTACGAGTCCAGAAGCTATGTGCCAAATTTCCGAACGTAAAGAACGCACCACAGAATGGTTCTCGCCTTTGGAAGCTGCCAAAAGAGTGCAGGAGCCCGAATTGAAGGGCCTGCTGGTGCGCTTGATGCATTTTCCGATCGAAAACGTCGTGGCCGAAATGGGCAGGAGAAAAAGCCGTTCGTGATCCCAACCATCATTGTCCACGCCACGTGGCACACAAAATCAGAGCATCAACGGTCATGCGGCGTGGCAAAAGACTGGTGATTGAAGCCGTTCAAAATGTCTCGAATCCAGGATTAAAATGGCAATCTGATTCCGTAGCCGAGTATTTATAGCGGCCCTAAGCTTTCAGCCATATTCGCGGCAGTTTCCTTTCATTGCCAGAGCTGGGTCTCGATAGTCTTCCTGCTTTGTCAGCATGGCCCATATTGTCCGAGCCGTCTTGTCCGCCAATGCAATCGCCGCCAGCATGCGCGGCTTCTTCGCGAGCATCCGCGAAAGCCACGATCCTGTACTGGTGGGGAGCCTGCGGATGTCGGCCTGACCAGCCTTCGACACCCCGCCAAGCCTTTCTTTCTAACCAGAAGAGAACTATCATGGAACGCGGCCGAGCCAAGCGGCAAAGTCACGACCGCATCGGCAGCTCTGCATCGCCGGCGCGAAAGCTTCGACGGCCAACGCGGTCAAGGGGCCCGGCATGGTCTGGAGCCGGCGCGCAACTCCGCTCGCCGAGAAAGCGCCGCGAGCTTCCTGGCCTTTTCTTCGATCCGGTGGCATTCCTCGCGCTACGGCACGATCGTGGTCGATCTTGAGCGTCAATCGGTCGTCGATGTCTTGGATAACCGCAGCGCGTTGAGAGCGCAAAAGCATGGCTGCAGGAACACCCCACCATTCCAGCCGGGGACTAGTAAAGTCGGTAGCCTCGCCGCCAGGGTATCAAGCCCTCTATAGCCGGCGCGTTTAGCAAATACTGTTACATTGCTGCGCCAAGGCGCGGAATTGGCTTTACAAATGGACGTGGGCAACCGCAGGGTCACCGTTCATATCCTTTCAAGGCGCGCAAATGGCTGGATCTGGCACCAAACAGCGATTGAGAATGGTCGCCTTGAAGTTTTTGAAGTTGAATCATTTTTAGCTCTCCTGCCCCTCCGGAACAAACAGTCGACATCCGCGATTCATTCGCACCGAGAGCGGTGGAAACGCGCCGTATCAGGATGCGCTGGGAGATAGTGATGAGCGATGACCAATTGGACGACAGAAGTGCAGTCGTTGAACCTTCGAAACCGCGACTGTTGGAGATATTGGGGCCTGGCCTGGTCACCGGCGCCTCGGACGACGATCCGAGCGGGATCGCGACCTATTCTCAGGCGGGATCGCAATTCGGCTACATTGTGAGTTGGACGCTGATACTGACGTATCCGCTGATGGTCGCCGTGCAGATGATCAGTGCCCGCATCGGCCGGACCACAGGTCGGGGGTTGGCGGGCAGCATGGCCCAGTGTTATCCGCGCTGGGTCGGTGTGAGCGTCACCGTCCCGCTTCTGCTCGCGAATGTCATCAATCTCGGCGCCGATCTTGGAGCGATGGGAGACGCGGCTCA
>NZ_JAQJCK010000043.1:0-11926 GCF_030182455.1 Rhizobium cerradonense | reverse complement strand
TAGACAACAACATTCTCGAACGGGACATCAGAATTTTTTGTACCGGACGAAACAGCTGGCTGTTCAGCGACACACCTGCCGGCGCCAAAGCCAGCGCCGTCATCTATAGCCTGATGTTGACTTGCCGGGCCTGTGGCGTCGAGCCATTCGCATGGTTGAAATACGTCCTCACCGTACTGCCGCAGCGTCCAAACGACACCGATATCGAGGACCTGCTGCCCTTCAACTTCAAAAAACAGACCGCCTGACGCGCGCCCCTTCGAGCCACTTTACGGCGTGCACCCAAATGCGCGCTTACTTTTGAATAACGGCTTTGGCTAACATGAGCCTCGATTGAAAGGAAGCGTGCAATCGTCGCCGCAGAACTCCCTGGAAGCCTTCTGGTCGTCCGAGAAACGCGATATCTTCATCCTCTTCCGTTACAAGCGAAATCTCCGCGGTAACAATCGGTCGGTTACACTGGAGAGGCGGAACTGGCCTGCGTAACCGCGTCGCCATGGCGCTTACATTTAGCGAATGCGGGTCGGTCAGTAAGGGCTTTCAATGAATTGGCCAAAGCAGCCCAAAAGCAATTTTGCGCGCATCATTTGGAAATTCGCGCTCACCGTTGTTCGCCGTCAGGTTGATTGAAGCCGCGCCATTTTCATCGAAATGAAGGCATGTGGTCGTCTTCGAAGGCTCAACAAAGTTAGCACCTTTCGGAACGGTGATTTTTTTACTTTCCGCTGCGGTTTGGATCTGTATCGCGAGATCTGGATCTCCCCAGACATTGACGAATTTAAGCGTCGGGCAATAGTCATCGCTCGCATATTTTGGCCGAATAAGATCAATCTTCACCGTGCGCGACGCCCACCGAAAGCTCGTATTTTCCACGGTTTCAATCGCGTAAGCACCAGCAGTGTTAACCAGCATCTCAGGAACCGCCCTTAGATCCATGGCCGATTTGCCGTCATTTACAAGTTTTATCATAAAAGCGTTATCGCCAACCGGCTGAACATATCCGCTTCCATGCATTGTCGTTGACGGCTGCAACACCTTGACCATATCTGTCGCGCTTGTAAGGAAGGCTTGCTCCTTTTCCGTCCCGATGAATTTCGGGTCAAAGTGTTCAACCCGCTTAGGCCCGAACAAATAATATCCGTTGAACCCTTCTTCGAACGGAGAATCTGTCGAAATATAAACCGTACTATTTCGAGCCTCTCGCCAAATGAAATCCATCGCTACTGCGGTTATAGGATTTGAAGAGCCTCCTGATGCCGTTACTGTGGGAAGCAGGGAAAGTGTCGATGAGAGTTCTTGATGGTCCTTTGCTAGGCCACCCGCGATAACGAAAATAGTTATGGCTAGGCTCGCCAAGTTGGCCACCGGCACGCGATACAGCAATGCATACGCACCAATCAGCGCGTAAACAGCGCCAAACGCACCTAAGTACCACTGAACGGTATCACGGGATATATCCCAAAGATTGAAGTCCGGAAGAAGATGGAGCCCCAGCTTGACGTTCAATAAGGCGAAAAGGGCTGTCGCCGGCAAAAAGCAAAAAAAGGCGAGATAGAAAGGCGTTCTGAATTTCCGAGAAAGAATAGGGGTTACTACAATACTTGCGAGTGCGAAAACACAGAGCCATGAATTATTGGCTGGGTTCATTGACAGAAGAAAATCTCGCGCGGTCGTGATTCCATCGAGAGGTGGATAGGAGGCGGTGATGGGCAAACCGTTTTGATATCCAGTTATGATATGCCCGGTTACTGGCATAATTGCCGCAATCACGCTCACGCAAAGTGCTGGAACGAGAGCAAAGCCATAGGAAAATTTTTCAGCGACGAGCAAACTACGACCACGAACTCTATTTGCGATCAAAAGCAGAATTAATGTGCCAACAAAGCCCGCGACGAGCGCGGGAAGCAGGGAAACGAAATGGCTATCTGGCGTGGCAAAGACAGCATGAACACCAATTATGCCGACGATTAGCGGATATATACACCAAATTGCTTGCCTAGCTGCGCGCGATAGCATTCGGCCACCAGAAAACGCAACATAAAAGGCCCAAAAAATCATCAAAAAAGGAACCACAACTGCGCCCAGCAAAATGGCCGCAGACATAAACAGCCCCGGTTCGTTCGTGACGGCTTCGGATTCGTCGTCGGCGAGCGCCGCAAGCGAAGCGAGAGCCATCAAAATTGCAAACGCCGAGTCTTTCCCCGTCGAAAAGAGCCCGTAAAGGCCAAACTGGCTCAACGTCAGACCGCAAAAGATAATCGCTGCCGCCAAAAGCGTGTAATTGAATCCGAAACGGCGCGCCGAATATAATGAAACAACTGCAGCTAGCGAAAATAGAAGAATTTTGTTTGCGGCCGCCGCGGTCGCTACCGGCAAAGACCAGAGCAGAAGAGCTGGGATTAGTGTCAATCCGCCAAAACCTGCCTGAGTAGGTATTTCTAGGCCACCAAAGAATAGATGGAAGAGCCGTGCACTCGGGCCACCAGTTATCTGATATCCCCCATCCCAGCCGAGCATAAATTTTTGGACCTGAAATATCTGAACAGAATCAAGGGTATTCGGAAATCTAATGGCCGCGAAAACTCCGATAATTATGCCAAGCGCGGCAAGCACGAACAGCGGAGCATCGATCGTGATCTGCGACCGCGGCGCCAGTCGTATCCCGACGAGTGCGATCAACAAATTAATCGCAACTATAATTGCAGCGATGTGAAGTGGATGTGCGGGATTAGCAAAAGTCCAACAGCCAAGAAAAATGATTGCATTAATATGGACGCCAAGGGCAAATGAAGAAAGCAGGGCCGACGCCTGACCGTCGCGGAACTTCATGCCGCGCGTGCGGAGAAATTGTTTGAGCCCCCATCCAGGTAACATGACACAAATTAACGCCGAGAAGACGCCGATCATCAATATATCTATTGTCAATACAAGTTCCCCGACGAATTCCAATTTTATTCAACCCGCGAAGCTGCGGAAGCTGATCCCATAGAAAGCTCGAACACAGTCGTGCGCTTACCTCCAGTGCGGACACGAGGAATTTAGTCTCTGACCCCTTTCATCCGGGCATCGCGTCTCGAGCTCAACCTGGTGCAAGGATGAATTTCTCCAACCCAATTCCGAGCCTCCGGCCGTCGCTTGAAACGCCCAGCTCCTGCGGCGATTGTGGATTAGATATGTTTATATGAACAGAAGTCATTCGGGATGGACAAGCTTTGAACGAGAGAGGCACCGAAATAGTAGCTGCCTCCGCGATCTTCCCCGCCCAAACCGTATTTTCGTCTTGTTTGATATCGAGTGTCTGTTCGCCAAAGGGGTTTAATTTCAGGACGAGAGACAAAGCTCTGTTCGGCGACAGCGTGGCAAGTTTTTCACACGGCAGGATGAGCGTCGCCGCCTTGCCATTTGACCACATACCCCATTCCTCGGGTGAACTCCAACCGGTTCCGATTGCAAAATTCCCTGGCTTCTTCAGCCCGACTTCATATTCGCGGAGAGAAACCGACTCGGCGAGCGCAGTCAGCTCCTGCGTTTCAATATTCACGTAGAATGCCTCGCCGTGCACTCCCAAGTGATTATTGGCATAGGCCGTCAGTTTTTCTTGGTCATCGAGGCAATAGGCTGGAGCAGCAACCCCGTTCCTATCAGGTCCGGGATAGAGTAATAGTCTGCGACAATCGGGGCCCAATACACCTCTGATATTCTGGCTATATATTCCTTCTCCGTATCCAGAGTACCGTTCTGCGAATATCTCCGCCGGCGGTGTGTAAAGCGAGGGAAGATATCTCTGCACTGCGTAAGATAGTGCGGTCGGCGTCGTATAATTCTCTCCCAAATTCGGCCGGTCATGAAGGAGAGAAAAAATCACGGCGATTACGCCGGTTGTCCCCCAGAGATAAGGCCGCTTGGAAAGTTTGCTGATTACGAAGAGAAAGATTGGAAAGAACAGAGCGATATACCAAAGGGCATACCGCGCGACGCTCGTGGTAGCGCCGGAGTTTAAGTTCGTTGTCGAAGACTGAGCGTAAAAACTGATCGCATAGTAAAGAAAAACGAATACCGCAAACGGCACATCGAATGTAATAGACGATTTGCGCCTATGGTACAGGGCAAGCGCGGCGGCAGCTATTAGCACAATCAGTCCTAGAGGCCAATTTGGCAGCAGCCCGATATCAAGATCGAGGATCCAAATGTAGAACAAGGAAAGCTCGCCGCCCAGCGATGCGCCACCGGCCAATAGCTGGGGCGTTGGAACACCAAGCCGCATAAGGTAGTAAAGGGGATGCATAAGAACCGCGAGCGCCGTGGCGATAAGCGCCAAAACCTCCAGCGCGGTGTATGGGCGGCTTCTTTCGAGGACAAATCGGTAGGCGAAAGGCACAAATGCTACAAGGGCAAAGCTCGGATTCTGAGTCGAAGCGATTGCCAGCATCATGGCTCCGAAGGCATATCGCCTCGAATAGATGAAGATTACCGCGGCCGTTGTCAGGCAATACGTAAAAAATTCAGTGTGGACTTTGTTAGTAAACCATACGATTGGCGATCCAAACGTCATCAGTATGACTGCAACGATGCCGCGCCAGCCTGCATAATAATTGGCAATTGTTACCAAAAACAACAGCAACAGGAAATGAAGCGCGAGAAAGCTTTGGTGTATGGTCAGAGTTACACCGACAACAGACGCAATTTTCCAACAAATGACCGCCGCAAAACTATAAAACCAAAAATGATTGAAGTCGCTTGTGTCCCCTGTCTTCAATGCGGGGAATTGGTTTGCGACAATGTCGGAGGGCACGAGGGCCCTTATGTAATTCGTCGAATAAAGAGCATCGTACGCCTTGTACGCGGCGGTGGTCATCCACGGCTTGTGGTCAACCACCCAGGCCAAAAACATCGCATAATACTCTGATCCGTCTCCAACACGGACGGGATGCAATTTTGCAAGCCAAACGAAAACAACCAGCAACAAAAGGATGGCCCCAAAATAAGGCTTGAGGCCCTGAGAGGTAAATCGCTGGGCGAATGTCATTTTCCGGCAACCACTCCAGCGATGGTCCTGCCTTCGCGGATTGCGTAGTTTGTCCCTCGATCTTCTGGATAAATCTGCGCCATAGTCGATATAAATGCATTCACAAATGGGGTCTTGCTGCCGGGAACATAGGTCGAATAGTTCCTTTCAGTGACCGGTTGCGCGAATTCCGAACGCCATACCTTGTAGTCGATTATCCAGGATTCCTCCATTGCAGGAAACATACGCTTCAGGTGCTTCAATGCAAACTGGAAATATTCCTCATCACTAAACGACCAGACGGGATCTTCGACGGCGAGATATCTGGAAAGATAAGCAATATGAGAACCATCATAGTTCTCCGGGCTATCAAAATTAGTATGCTCGATTACGCCGACGAACGGGAAACCTGGGTCATTGACGTTTAGCCAATAAGTCTCTGAAAGACTTTGGCGAAGCCGCAAAACTAAGCACATATTGCCGAGATATTTTACCTTCCGCAGCGTGGAAAGCCACTCCGGACGAGCGGCGGATTCGAACATATCTGCGATTAGAGGAAACGCAGGGGTGAAAATGAACTTGTCGGCGTCAAACTCTCCCTCATCGGTTCTTAAAGCACGAATAGTTTGATCGCTGGTCGTTATTCCCGTAACGGGCGTCCCAAATCTTACTTCGCCGCCATGCTCCCTGATTGATTTCACAAGTGCCTCGGCAAGCCTACCGAAGCCACCCTTGAAATAAGCCAGTTCCTCGCCCCCTTTACTATTTCTGGTGCCGCCCCGCAAAACCAGCTTTTTCCACATCCAGACGGCGTTCACGGCTTCAGCGAACACCGAGAACTTTGCCTCCACCAGAGGCTCCCATACAATCTTATACACCCTTCGACCGCAAAGCCCTTCGAGCCACTCGCGAATACTCAGATGTTCGATAGACTTCCAATCGCGAATACGTCGCACCTGAAAAACGAGCAATCCTAACCTCACGCGGTCAATGAGGGACAAAGCGTTGAATCGAAGCAAATCCAATGGGGAGGAGAGGCGCCATATACGGCCGTTGAAGTACATGCCGGTTCTAGTTGGCAGTAAAAGAACGTCGCCATCCATCCCGAGTTCCTTCACGAGCTCGGGAACGTAAATGTCGTTATTAAACCAATGATGGTAGAATTTTTCGAGTTTAGTTCCGTCACTAAACTCGAACGTTCCTGCCAAGCCCCCTGCGGTCTCATCCGCTTCGAGAACGAGAACCCGTTTCCCCTGCTTTGCAAGCACATGGGCTGCAGTAAGTCCCGTAAATCCTGCACCCACTATCACAACATCATACTGGCTCATATGTTTTCACTCTTCTCAACTAACATGCCTTCGTCAGAGCGAGCGGCACTAAATAGGGCCGGGCTCGCCCACATAGCGATCGCGCCGACGATGGTTGTCGGTAACCACAGGGCAAGATGAACTAAAACAGCATAGCTGCCGGCTAGGGCCGTACTACCTCCTGTCAACGATATCGCAAAGAACGCAGCCAAATGGAACGGACCGATATATCCGGGTGACGATGGAATGAGGGTCGATAGTGTGGCAAGCGCCATCACCAAAACAGCTGTTGTTATTTTCGCCTCGACGCCGAATCCGAGCAGAACGAAGTAAAATAGACCGGCCTCTCCGATCCAAATTAGCATCGAAATTGCGAGCAGCGCAGCCAAGACCTTGGGGCGCGACATCGCTTCGAAGCTTCCCAAAAGACCGCTGACGGCAAACGAGGTCTTGGACAACAATCCTCGCCACACTTGGGTTGAAGTGCGTTGGCCAAAACGTTCAAAGAATTGCGCGAGCTTTCCGCTGAAGAGAAAACCAAACGAAAGCATGAGCCCGCCCACAACAGCCATGGTGATCGCAGTAGTGACGAGAGACGGCGGAATGGCGGCAGCGCTGGCGGCTGAGAGGCCAATCGTCAAACAAAGTAGCAATGTCATTAGGTCGATAAGCCGTTCCATCACCAAACTGCTTGTCGCTGCTGTTTTAGTGGCGCCCATCGCTCTCGGAAAAATCAACGCCCTAACTACGTCGCCAAGACGCAAGGGCAGGATGTTATTCAGCGTGATTGATCCAAGAAAAGGAGCCGCGCAGTTTTCAAAGGAGGCCGAGACACCCGCTGAGCGGAGCATTATGGACCATCGAAATATTCTCAAAGCATAGTCTGCAGCGAGGGCGCAAATGCCCCATCCCAAGTATATCCAATGAAAATGTTCGATTGCATCGAGCACTTCCGTGGCATTTATCTGCCATGCGATGGCCGCAAGACATATTAATGTTATACTTGCACCAACGGCATGTCGTATCCATGCGTGCCTTTTCCGAGTCACTTTCTTCGCCATCAATTAGTCCAAACGCGCCAGGGAGCTTTATCTTGCGCCCAGAGGTTCTCAAGTTCCCGCTTATCTCTGAGCGTATCGCATGGCTGCCAGAATCCGTGATGGTGGAAGGCACCAAGTTGGTTGTCCTTGGCAAGATTGGACAGGGGTTCGCGTTCCCATGACATCGCATCGCCATCGATGTAATCGATGGCAGAGGGTTCAAGAACGAAGAAGCCGCCGTTGATCCAGCCGATTTCGTCGCGTGGCTTCTCTTCAAAGCTCGTGACACTATGTGAGCTGTCGATATTGAGTACACCGAACCGCCCGGGGGGTTGTACGGCGGCAACCGTCGCGATCTTCCCGTGACTGCGATGAAATTCAATCTCTGCACCAATATTAATGTTTGCCAACCCATCCCCATAAGTCACGCAAAACGTCTCGTCGCCGACATAGGAGGCGATTCGTTTCAACCGCCCGCCTGTCATCGTATCAGCTCCGGTATCTACCAGAGTAATATTCCAATCTTCTGATTGACTGTTGAGGATCTTGTGATCTCCAACTTTAAGATCAATAATCATGTCAGACATGTGTCGGTGGTAGTTGAAAAAGAACTCTTTAATGACGTAACCCTTGTAACCAAGACAAACGACGAAGTCTTTGATGCCGTGATGAGAGTATATTTTCATTATGTGCCATAGCAGCGGACGTCCGCCGATCTCAACCATCGGCTTTGGCTTCGTGTCAGACTCTTCCGCAATTCGAGTGCCGAGGCCACCCGCAAGAATTACCGCTTTCATCGAGATTTCTGCTCCTACAGCTTAATTTCGGACGCCTGGAAGTTCAGGCTATGCTCTACAACAGCGATCGGTTCGGCGCGCAATATCAGGTATATTCGAAGAATATACTCCCCAATAATTCCCAAGAGGAAGGCATTCAATCCGATTCCGAAGAGAACTAGGATGTGAATGCTAGCGAGACCCTGAGGCAACTCGGGATGAAAGAGGCGAAACACAACATAGTACGCCGCGCCTAGCAGGCTGGCTGCCAATATGACACCTCCTACAAACGAGGCCGCGCGGAGAGGAACGGTCGAGTGATTTAAGACCGCCGTCATGCCTAGGCGAATGAGGCGCATAACGTTGAACTTGCTCTGACCGGCAACTCTTGCGTCCCGGTCATAAGGAAGCCCTGCTTGTTTGAAACCAAAACCAGCAATCATTCCCCTCAAATAGGGGCTCGGCGACTTTATTTTCGCCAGCACATTAATGACTTTCCTATCGACTAACCTAAAGTCTCCCACATCTCGCGGTATTGGATGTTCGCTCAATTTATCAATGGCCCAATACCCGAGGCGTCGAAAATTCGATATGAGCAAATTTTCCGGCCTTGTGCGCCGTACGCCGTAGACTACCTGATATCCTTGCTGCCAAAGCTCAAAAAACTGTTGCAGCATCTCAGGTGGATCCTGCAAATCGGCATCAATTTGCATTACCGCATCGCCCTGCGTATGGAGATAGTTGGCAAGTATCGAGCGCTGGAACCCATAGTTTTTGGAAAAGCGTATTGCCTTCACGCGGGAGTCTCTGTGCGCTAACTCGGTGAGCATCGCCCAGGTGTGATCACTGGAGTGATTATCTGAAAACACAAACTCAAGGCTGCATTTGTCTTCCATCTGGGCAGCCAGTGCCGTCAAACGCGAATACAGCGTTTGGATATTCCCTTCTTCATTAAGCACGGGAATTGAAATGGAAATCAGTGGCTTTTCTCTTGCAATCACTCTCTGATTCATCATCCTTCCGCCCTGAATCCCCCTAGGCACTGCTCCATATATTTCACAATGGCAGGGAGAGCATCCCTAAACTTCATAGATTCCGCAAAATCTGGCTTGGAGAACGACGTATGGTAGTTTTCCTCCTCGGGTTCGGGACGGGCTCCAATCTTGAGGAGTGCCTCGGCACCGAATGCGGAAAAGAGCGTTGTGGAAATATTTCTTAGAGTTACGGGTTGACCGTGACTCAGTTCCACGATCCCTGGTTTCCAGTTCGTCGAAAAGCGATAGATTGCCTCAGCGTCATCTTCAAAATGATGATATTCGCGCAGCTGCTTCCCCTCCGTCATTTCGAATGGCGAGCGAGAACGGAGTGCATTGAGTATTTGCCCCAAAAACATGAAAGGGGAGGGCTCGCCTATGCCATATAAAGTGTGCAATCTGAAATGAGCGACAGCGCGATCGTTTGAAGCCGCGTGCGACACATAACGGCTCAGCGCGACCTTGCTTTGAACATACGCATTGCCCTGTGACAATAACGTTTCCATAATTGTCCCAAAAGTAATAACCCGAATTCCGAGATCTGTTACGTTTTCAATAATGTTAACCGGCAGTGAGTAGTTAATCCTTGAAAGGTCCGTATCGCTGGCATGGGGATCGAGCAAGCCGGACGCCACAAACAGGGTAGAATGTGTCCCCGCCCAAGGCTGAAAATACTTGGAAATCTGGCCACCAGAATTGGGCTTCCACCAATCCTCGTAGACGTGCCGGCTCAATGAAATCGTGTCGCTGCCTTCGAAACGGGTTCTTATCGCTTGTCCTAATCTGCCGGCGCCGCCTATGATGAAAATCATTGAGTGATCTTCCCGCGCCACGCATCAATCTGCTCGAGCGTTATGCTTAAGGCGGAAGAGGGATTGTCGTAGTAGCGACGGTACCAGACTGCCGTCTCCTTCACTACTTGATCTGTGTCCCAAGCTGGTCTCCAACCTAGCTGATTTCGAGCCAACGTGCTATCCAGAGCGAGAGCTACTGCTTCCGGCAGTGGGTTGTCCATGAATGCAAGATCTGGCCGTTGCCAAGAATCCGACATTAATGTCAGTACGTCCCGTACCGTATATTGTTTGACATCCTGCGGTCCGAGGTTCCACGCTCTGGCGTAGTGCATAGGATCTTCAGAAATCAGACCCGCCATGATCAGCAGGTAGCCATGTACCAGCGCCAACACATGTTGCCATGGTCGTGTAGCCTCCGGATACCTCAACGTTAGCCGTTCATTGTTAATGACCGCGCGAACAAAGTCAGGGATCAGTCTATCAGCGGACCAGTCGCCACCTCCTATAATGTTACCACCACGCGCGGTAGCGATCGCAGGGCCTTTTCCGTTCTGGTTGGGAAACGAAGCTGCGTAACTTTGAATCACCATCTCCGCGGCGGCTTTTGAAGCGCTATAGGGATCTTTTCCCCCTAAAGGATCATTTTCGCGATATGGCCAAGACCACTCATTATTCTTGTATACTTTGTCGGTGGTAACGCAGAGAACGCCCCGAACGCTTTTGACCATGCGGGCGGCCTCAAGCACATGTGCAGTTCCCTGGGCGTTCACCAAAAAAGTCTGTACGGGCTCGTCATACGAGCGTCTGACCAAAGGCTGGGCCGCAAGATGAAGGATCAAATCGGGCTCAATGCGAGAAACTGCCGCTAGTAGCCGTTCATAGTCACAAATATCACCGAATGTGGTGTCGACCGCGTCACTCGCGGCGTCGAATAACGTGGGGGAAGTCTGAGGTGGCAAAGAATATCCTGAAACATCCGCTCCAATAGCGTTCAGCCACAAACTAGCCCATCCACCCGTAAAACCAGTGTTGCCGGTTATCAGTATCCGTTTTCCTGCCAGTGTTTTTTCAAACGGAGCTTGCTTTTCAGTCGACATAGGAAATCATCCGTAAGTTTGTGGCTTGGTCTGTGGACGCGAACTAGGTCGAGGAAGACCGAGGTTTTTTAATCGCCTTCTAATCGGCACTTTTCAGGATGTCGAGGGGCAAGTGAGCTAGTCTCCCAGTTGTCCGGGGATATGAGCTTAGTCTCGCCTAAAAGTTTGAGCTAATTTTGAGCTAGCTTTCACAGTTGCAGGATGCAATTTTGGAAGGGTGCGGTGCGAAGCCATTTTCGATTCCGCAGCACCGCACACCGAGATAGAAGCGTGCAGTCTGAGCCATTGATCCTGACAATAGCAACTTTACGCCAAACGGCTCCGGCAGCCCGCCCACAATTGCGCCGATCAGTGCGACAGGCCCCGCCGTCAGGCAAGCCTTAACGCCGAGTTTAGCAAGTTCGCGCTATAGTCGCGTCATAACTCTCTCGGGCATTGGTACGTTTTACATGATCTATGGTGCAGCGACGGCGACACCTCAGCCGCCATGTTGGGCGGCAACAGGGGCAGCCGAACATGAGTAGCGCGACGGACACGGCCGGCTTCAGTTCGACGACGTCGTCGGTGCTACGGATTGCGCTGATCCAGAGTGCCGTGGTCTTCTTGGTGGCGGCGGTGTGGCAGCAGCGATGGGGAACCATCGTCGACACGAGCTGGCTCATCACGGAAGCAGAGCGGGTACTCAATGGAGAGCGGCTCTACGTCGATGTGATCGATAATAACCCGCCGTTTTCGATCTGGCTTTTCCTGCCGGCGATCATAGCGTCGAGATGGGCAGGGATCGCTCCCGAAATCGGTATCTATCTTTACACCTGCCTCGCAGTGGTCGTGGGTCTGGGTTTATCGGCCGTAATCGTCCGGCGGGCGGGCTTT
>NZ_JAQJCK010000042.1:0-13715 GCF_030182455.1 Rhizobium cerradonense | reverse complement strand
GATAACCGGATCATCAGCGGAACCGACGTAACGACGTTTCGTACCACCATGTCCATCCGGGATGTCGAAATACCAGTACGTGCGCCCCTTAACCTTCGCTGGGGTGAACCGACCCTCCGGAGGGAAATCGGCCGTCCAAGCGGCATCGAGCGAGCGCTGACCGAGCTCGGCGAGCATCGTCTGATACATGAGGTCGATGGACTTCATAGCTCGACTCCGGTGTTATACTGTTTTTCAAAAACAGTATAACGGTCGAGAGGATGGGTCGCAAGATAGGATACCACCTCTGTCGCCTTGAAGGAATTCGAACCGTCGACCCCGTCCCAGAATTGCCTAAATGGCCGGAATGATTGGAAGCTCGGCTCTCTTCGGCTTATCGTCCCCAGATTGGACAACTTGCTGAGGATCGCTCTCGGCCCAAAGCCGTCAGTCTTACTTCATTGAGTTCGTGTCGTCGCCCGCCAGGGTCGTGAATTGCAGACCCGTACTGTAGACAGTTGATTATTTCGGCAAACTGGATCGTCACCGGAATGGCGGCTCCGATATCTGCCGTATAATCTCAATTGCCGGGCACGCCGAACGGCAATGTCCAACCCGAGGGCCGGTTGACATGCTCTTGATGGTAATGGGCAGTGGCTTGTTTCAGCATGGAGCCGGTGCGAATATTCTCAAGTGTTTCGCCGGGCGTGTGACCGAATTCGGTTTTGAATAGACGGTAGAAGTATTTCTCGTTCGAGAAGCCATGCCTCCAGGCGATTTCGGCGATATGCGGCTGCGGCCGGCTGGGATCTGCCAGCACTTGGTAAGCACGGCGCAGCCTGCGGCGCTGTATTTGCCGCATGACACCGCCGCTGCCTTCGAACAATTGGTAGAGTTTTGCCCGTGACAGGCCGACGTCCCGGCAAATCCGATCGGGTGTGAGATCGACATCCAGCAAATGCGTATCGATGTAACGCAGGATGCGATTATGCAGCGCGTCTCGAACGGGCCCGCTGGCCTCGATCAGCGCATCCGGCGTCGGGGAGACCGCCGCGGTGACAAGCTGCAGGGTCGATTGAACGACATAGGGGATCTCATGTTCGCTAAGGCTTGCAAGGTTTCGCAACAGCGAAAGCAGATGGTCGCCAAGAAGACGAGCTACGCCATCCGCCAACGTCTGCCCGTGCAAAAGCGCGGTCCGGCTCGGAAGGAGATCTCTCGGCACCACCAAAGAGATCACGTCGCCCGCCTCAACCAGGCCTTCATTCACCTGAGCGGCATCAAGGACGAACAGATCGCCCGCTGCCTTTACGGGCTGAGGCGTGCTCCATCGGCACAAATATCGGCCACTCACCATTAAGATGAACCGAAAGAAATCATGACCATCTGTTCGGATACGGCGCTCGGCTCGATTGGTTTCGTGGATGGAAAATCGTGTTCGATTGAGCCACCGTCTACCGGATAGGATAAGAGGGCCGAGAGCAGCGCCAGTGGCTTCGGCATCGAAGGCGATGGAAGCATCGCTCCGCAAGATGCAATCGCAGGGATTGTCGCTGACCCAAGCGTGAAATCGATCTTTTTCAGGAAAGTCGAGCGTCGAAAAATTGAACATCAAAATGGAATTTTGCGCCATTGAACTTTGCCTTTAGCGGCCGCAGCTTTCGAATACATGCAGCAATAAGTTGAGTAGCCTAGCCGGAATGGTTGCTAGAATAGATAGAACGATCAGTATAAGAAGTCCATATGTAAAAGTTTGGACAATGATGTCTGACGGCCTATTCCGGGATGGGTTTAACTTGAGGCATCAATGAGCCCGAAAAAAGAGCAGCTAATCGCGGTCGCGACCGACTTGTTTTCAAGGCACGGCTTTCATCCGGTCGGAGTCGACCGGATTTTGGCTGAAGCCGGCGTCGCCCGCATGACGCTTTACAACCATTTCCCCGGCAAGGAGGATCTGATCAGCGCCGTCCTCGATCGCCGCTACCAGGACATCATGGCCAGTCTTCGCGCCTACGTCAAACCCACGGCTTCGGCAAGGGAGCAGTTAAGGTGCATTTTTGCATGGCATGAGGCATGGTTCGACACCCCGGAATTTTCCGGCTGCCTGTTCGAGCGTGCCCTTGCTGAGTTTGGCACCGACTATCCAAATATTTCCAATGTCGCCATTCAATACAAGAAAACCATGACGGCGTGGATGGGCGACATGCTGAAAACCCTTTTACCGGAACATGCCGCGACACGCGTCGCCTCGATCTTCTTGATACTGTTGGATGGCGCCACGATCGATGCTCGCGCCTTTCACGATCCGACCGTCGCCACAAGGGTATGGGGCGCTGCAGAGGCCATTATTGAACGGGAAATAGCGTTGACTTCATCCAACCCAGTACTGCGTTAGCGATGTCAGATCCGCACGGTAGCCCGAAGACCGGCATAGGGCGTCTTCAGAGTTTGGAGTGGCGATCGCCGCAAGACTGCACGCGCGCATGAACCGAGGAGTGGGCGTATGTTCGCCAGGGGGAGCAACGAATGCAACATCGTTTTAAGCAGACCGCGGCGGTTTTCCTAGTCAGTATCGCACTCGCCGGCACAGCAAGCGCGGCGAACCCGTCCTACGACCATTACAAGTCCTGGCTGGTCGCCTGCGACAACGGACTGACGTGTGAAGCCAAAGGTTTCGCGAACGGGAAAATCAGCAGTCCCGACCTGCGCTTCATCCGCGCCGCCGGTCCTGATGCCACCACCGAGGCTAAGGTGCACGTACCATTTCCGGTCAGCCTCAGCGATTTCCGTGCCGACGGTAAATCCTTGCATCTCGGACCGTCCTGGACGTTGAGCCGGGACGAAGACCTGACAACGATCTCGACCAAGGATCCCGCGGCGATGAAGGAACTTCTTTCCGAGTTGCGCAACGCTACCGAGATCCAGGTAGGCGACGATAAAGTGGCGATTCCACTTGACGGCATGGTCGCCGCTCTTCTGCACATGGATGATCGCCAGGGTCGCGTCGGCGGTGTCACCGCGCTGGTCAAGACCGGGGTTATCCCTGCCTCGAACATCCCGGCTGTGCCGTCCTTGCCGGTCGTCAATCGCCACAAGATCGATGTCAGTTTGTCGGATGGGGAAGGAGAGCGCCTGATCGCACAGGCAAAGGGTTCCAACAAGGCTCTTTTCGAAAGCGAAGAATGCCAAGCAGACGCATCGGGGGGCGACCTTGATGTAGAGGCCTATCCCCTTAGCGCAGATCGTGCCCTTGTCTTCATTCCCTGCGTCATGGGTGCTTATCAAGGATCGTCACTTGCATTCATCCTGCCACGGAAAGGGGACGATGCTCCCCTACCCTTTCAGCCAAAACTTCCTCTTGGCGATGACGAAACTGAAACGAGGCTGCTGACGGAACCCGAGTTCGATACGAACACCGGTACATTGGGGATGTCCGGCAGAGGGCGTTTAGTTGGCGACTGTGGCCTGACTGCGGAATGGGTCTGGGACGGTACCGAATTTCAGCTCTCGGGAGTTTCCTACCAACGAGCTTGTGGCGGCAGCCAACTCGGCGACTGGCCGACGTTGTTCCGGACGAGATAAAGCGGTTCACCAGGTTTCTCGTCATTGCGCGCCCCGCACGGCGAACTTGGCTCAGTTCTCTCCGATGACGCCTCTTATGCCTCCGCCAGCAGGCTGACGAAATTACTCGGCTCTCACTGATTTCGAGAAGCGGGGCTCTCCAAGGATCGCGGTGGAAAGTTCGGATGGGTCAAGCATTGAACCATCCATCCCTGCGCTGTGTCGTCAAATGGGAAATCCGGATCGAGTTTCAGACTTGGCCCCTCCTGACCATCCGGATCGAAGGTCGATTCCTTTGGGCGTAGACGAAAACTCCACCCCGTAGAATGAGTGTCGCTTCCTTGATCCGCCTCATCAGGGCAGCTCTCGTTTGTTGAAGCATAACCCGTCGAGCATCCCGCAATAAGCTTTGTTTTGCCGTCGACGACCTCAGAAACCGTCCGGTACTCTGTCGAATGGCTGCTTGCCCAGTCGAGAGTCGTTGTGCAAACTCGATTGTTGTTCTGCGTGACTAGCGTGCCCGTACAGACATATGCGCCGTCGCCGAAACCTCTGGGAGCAAAAAAGCATCCGGTGCGAAATCCAGAGAAGGCACCACCAGAAAATTTGGAAATGAACGCTCGCTCTTCCCTCGTCGTCAACTCGAGCCCCGAAGGAGTGGCAGATAGCACTCGGGTGCGGTCATGTATTTCATCGAGGAGCATGGTTTTTTGCCGATCGAGATCGTCAAGGTCCGGCTCAGGATTGGTATGCGGATCGGTTATGTCCTGGTGATAGCGGGCCTCTATCCAGCGGCGCTGACTGAGGATGATCAGGTCGTGAACCTCCTTGTCCCTTGTCGACTTCAAGAGATCGAAATAGGCCTTCGCCATTTTCGCGTCTGCCGTCTTCAAATCACGATCGCCGCAAATGACTTTGTCGAGCAACTGTGTCGCATGTTGGCAATCGATGGCAAAGGCGGCATGAGGGAGAGCCATCAACGCGAAGATCGCGATGGCGGACGTAGAGACAACTGAAGCGAACTTTTGAGCGCGCGACAACACGGGAAACTCCTTTTCAGATTAACGCGATAAAGCCGTTCGGCAGAGACCGTGACGAAGTCCTAAATCAACCGCTCTGATATTTATTTGGCAAACGGGTTTGAACTTTTGTCCCATTCGAGGGGGTTGCCGCCGGTCGCCGGCTGCGGCGCCTGAGCATTCTTCTGACCACCGCCATCGCCGCCATTGTCGTCCGACTTCGGTTGGAATCTCGGCGAGAAATGCGGCAGTATCAATCGTGCCCAGGAGCGGCTGATCTTGGAGGCTTCGTCGGGACAACGGGCCGCTCGTTCCTTGGGCAACATCCCATTGTCGACGATTGCGCCGTTGTCGTTGGGGTTGAGTCCATAAATCATGCATAGCAGATTGAAGTAACGCTGCGCATCGAGCGAATGTTCGTCGGCGAATGCTGCGACGTCCGGAGCGTTGGACGCCTGGCTATTGACCTTAAACCATACGGAAGCGAGCTGCAGAACGCGCGCAATGTCGTTCTTGGTTTCACGGTCGTCGACATGAGAGAGCAGCAGCACAGCGGCCAGCTGATCCACCGAGTCTTCTTCGCGGCCGACGGCCGGAAGATCCAGCAAGTCGATCAATGCGTGGCCTGACTCGTGCAAGAGGATGAAACGCAAGTTATCGCGCACGAACTCGATCGTCAGTGCCTTGGGATCGGAGGCACCCTTCGATAAGGCCTGACCCATCTGCAACAGGCTATCGATCATCTCGTAGCAGAGAAATACCGCGCCGCTTTTCTTGTCGTAGAATGCGTTGATGGTGCCGCATTGCCGCGTCACATAGTGCAGGGGGCGTGGGGTGACGAAGAGCCCGTCGAGGCCGTCAATTTCTGGAATATTGGAAAACAGGTGCGTATCGACGGCCCACTGATAGGCATAGTTGAAGTTGGAATCTTGCGGGGGGAAATAGTGATAGGTGAAGCGCAGCCCTTTACCATCCGACGTGATCAAGGAACCGTCCGTAGGCGGCGGAAGCGCATTTTCTTTCTGTTCCGTTACACCATCCTTGTCATCACTCAATCGCTTGGTCGCCGGGCCGGAGGAATTGTCGGCTTGTTGTGATGGTTCTTGTTGCGATTGTTCTGGCGCGCCTGTCGTGCTGTCTGAAGGAGCATTCTGGTTGGCTTGTGCACTGTTGTCATTCGCGCCTGCCAGATCGGCGAGTTTTGCCAGCGTTGGATAGCTGGGTTCACCGTCGGCGGTGTCATTGCCAAAGGGATAGAAGCCGTTGGAGATGAGCACGGAGATGTTTTGGACCAGCTTGTCGTTCTTGTCGGCGTTCCAGGTCAAATCGTAGCCGCGGATTTCATTGCCACGCTGCTCGAAGCGGGAATAGAAGTTTCGATCTCCCGATTTGCCGCTAACGATGAACCAATTACGCCGCCTGAGTTGATAGGTGATCGTACTGCCCTGATCCACGGCGAGGGTCTGGAATAGATTGTCGAGCTGAGCAATGCCGCTATTGGCGAAACGTGCGGTCTTCAACGAAAGCGACCCGTTTCTCGCTTCCAGGGTTTCGCCTCCAAGGTCGTTGTCCTGCTGTTCGGTGAGCAGTCCGGCCGGGTAGGATATCGTCAGTCCGGCTTTGGAATTATCAAGGCTATGCCATTGCAGCTGTTTGCGCACATCAAGAGCCGCTTTGGACAATTCGAGTGCATCTTGAGGCGACAGCATGCCGGTGGCGGCCCTGTTATGATCGCGTTGATAGCTCGCAATGCCATTGCGGCTGGCTTGTCCAAAGTTGCCGTCGGCAAAACCGCTATAGTAGCCGAGCAGGATCAATCCTTCCTGGCTGAGACGCCTCTCCCATATATTCAGCGCGTCTTCGATCGAACCCGAGCCGGTCTGATCGAGCTGTCCGCCTTGGGCCGAGGCTTGGGCAAAAGCAGGCCGCGGCGCGACCGCGTAGGGAGCGGCGAAAACCAAGGCCAGGGCGAAGATTGCAGTCTTCGAAACGTTAAGCTTCAAGGCGAAGGTCATTTTGCGCGAATTCCGGTTTGCCATGGGAACTGTCACGAAAGGCTCGTTCGACACCAAGTTTGCCTGCCCCAAATCATTGAACCGGCATGGTTCTCAGCAGCAGCACATCGATGTCGCGTTTCGGCGCGTAATTCTTGATGTCCAATTCGAATTGGGTCGGGCTGATCTTTTTCACGCCATCGCCGCAGAAGGACACCAGCGTCTTTGGATCGCCCTTGTCGACGATGAGCTTGAAGTCAGCGATCGGTCCTGCCCAATTGCCGCCGGAGGTGATGACGTAGGAGAGATACTGCTCGAAAGCCTGGACCGTCGGATTGGCGTCGTCGAGTTTTTTGTGAAGCGAGCGAGCCGCCTTCAGGAAGGTCTCGTCGGTGCAGAAGGTATCGCGGTAATGCTTGAGCTGATCGCTATCCATGTCCGGAGAGCCGAGCGATAGAGTGGACTGGCTGCCGACGACCGGGACATAGCTTTGCTCCACGATCATGTCTTTTCCCTTCGGAAAGATCTGCGGTCGCCAATATTTGGAGCGCAGCGTCCAAAGCGGATAGAGAGTGGCTGGCTGCCCGGTGTAATCGCCTTCGCCGGCATCAAAGATACCGGCATCCACCAACTCCTTGCGCTGGGCGTTCGACAAGTGGCTGATCGTCGCTTCGGTGGCCTCGGCTGTCGGTACCAGAGATATGTGCAGTGCCTTGAGTTTATCTGTAATTTCCTTATCCGGCTGACCATCCGCGACGAGGAAGGCGCGCTGTTCGAGCTTCGAAGGAACGGACTGCCCGTCGACAACGGTCTTGAATTTCATGAAATTGTCGCTCGCCGGATCGGGAACCACGGTCGTGGAATTGGAGCCGCCGCCCGGAAATGCCGGCATCGGGAAGGCAATGGTCGTCGCGTAGTCTGCATTCGTCAGATTGCGGAAACGATACGAGATTCGAATGCCTTTGGGGGACAGGTAGAGATCCTCGGAGACGAGCGCGATCTTGTCTGTTTTCTGAAGAACGAGACCACCGGTCCCCAATGTGGCCGAACTGTCGTCGGCGAGGGCATGCGTCGACAGGAGCATCAAGGCGGCACAGGTAAATGGAATGAAACGCATTGCTGATCTTTCGGAATGAGGGCCGGCTTACCCGGTTTCGGCATCAGGATTTGGTCTTGCGGTAGGCCGTGCCGTCGAATGTGTAGATATCGCCGGAGTCTGGAAGCCCGGCGTCGCCGTTGACGATGATGTCGCGGAAGTTTTCATGCCGGCCATCCTGCATCTTCACCGCACGAAGGAATTCGCTTAAAACGATTGAGGCTTTGCCAGTCGGTCCGACCGAGACGATCCAGACCGGCGCCAAGCCTGCGCCGGCGTCGCAGCGGTTCGACGTCGTCACGAACCACGTCGCCGCTGCTTCCGAAAGCGACGGCAGCATCTTCTTGCCGGTTAGCCTGCAGATTGACGGATAATTGGGATCTTGCTTGATCGCTTCGATTATCGCCGATTCCGGCTGTTCCATTCCGGCGTCGTTGATCGACCATAGGGTCTTGCCGGCAATGGCGGAAGGTGCGACATCCGCCGAGCCGATAGGCGTGCCATTTTTGGCGACGACATTGGCGTCAAGATCGAAATTCTCGACGATCTCTTCCGGAATGCTTCCTGCCTCGAGCACAAACTGACCGTTCTGCGAATGCCAGATGGCAACGCTGGTTCGATCATCCTCGCCATGGGCACTTCTGCTATAGACGACGCGCACGCGGTCGGGCCGCTGCAAACCCGTTTCGACTTTGGCCGTAACGGTTACGGCTTCGTTCTCTGTCGCCGCCGCGCCGTCATTGCTCCAGCCGGTCGGAACCATGCCAAGCGAAACGATGCCGCCGTTTCGGAACACATAGAAGTCGGTCGACCCAGTGGAATAGCCCTGCTGAGACGACACACCGGTCACCATCATGCCGTCATCAGGGCCAAAGTGGGCAGTGCCAATCTCCCCGGCATTGCCCCAGGAGCTGTTGCTGTCGGCGAAGTTGTTCTTTGAAGCGACGAGCCGTAGCTGACCGCCCGAGTCTCGGAGGAAATAGGCCGAAAGATGAGCGCTTTGGCTTGGCGAACTTTCACCCGGATCCGTGGTCGCCGTGATCAAGACCTTGGCGCTTGCGAATGTTAGGAGCGCTGCGAGGCTTGTGCAGCCATCGGCTGAGTTGACCGCCTGAAAAGGCAGGGCTTTTCTGAGTGCAATAGCTGCGGCATTACGCATATCGGTATTGTCGGCGAGGACATCTTTGTCGCCGTCGCAAAGCAGAACCGGGACCCGTTTCGCCTCACCACTCCCCGACGCGGCTCGAGCCACCGACCCGAGCGGCATGGCCGCGATCGGGAGGGCCAGGCAGCCGGTCACAAATGTCCAGGCTATGGGCCGTCGTTTCTGGAGGTGTATATTCTTCATCGGTCCAAGCATGCGAATCCAACATCTAACAATGGTTTCGTGCATCACAGCCGCATATCTCCCGGCCCTGTCTCAAGAGCGACCACCGTCGGATCATTTCGGTTCGGTCGCCAATTATCAGAACGCCTCCGATGAACCGACACTCCTGCGTCCGTCATTGGTGTACATCCGTCTATATTTCTCAGATCCGCATCTTCACCGCTGGCCCGCAGCTCGCGCGCGCAGTAGAGGCCCAGAGGCGAATTGATGCGCAGGACGACCCTCTTCCGATCCGCTGATGCGGACGGTCTTGCCGATAACAATTCTGGCAGATTGGCTGCACCACGAGACGCGTTGATGCCCGCAGACCGTATTCAGCGGTGGGCGAATGAGGGAGCCTGCATTCTTCTGAGTATCGGCGATCAGCATTCGATGTGGGGCGAAACATGCTTCTTCACCGCAACAAATCGCAGCTAGTCCAAACCCATCGATCTCTATCGTTAAAAGGATATCAGCATGAATATCTGGCGCGGCACCTTTTCTCGCCTCTTACTACCTGCTCTGGCGTTATCTATTCCGACGCTTGTTTGCGCGGTCGAGCAGAAGAATGTCGAAGCGACAACTGGGGTGCAAAAGCAAGTCGACGCGGTGCGTCCCTCTTATAAGTCCTGCTTCAAGCAATCCGAAGGTGTTACCGTTGCTATGCGGGACTGCGCCGCCACGGAACTTGAATATCAGGACAATCGCCTCAATCGAGCCTATCGCACCTTGCGAGCAAAACTGGAGCAGACCAGCGCTACGCAATTGCGCGACGAAGAGCGCGCCTGGATTGCCGAACGCGACCGGCAATGCGCCGTCGACAAAGATGGCGGCACGGCCGCTTTGGTCGTTGCCGACGATTGCTTGGTGCAAACGACATCCAAGCGGGCCGCCGAGCTGGAGAGCCGGCTTCCGCAATAAGGAAACTCGAAATCATTCACGAGAGCCGGCCCTTATGGGCCTGGCTCTATTGCCGGAAGATAATAGCCGCGTTGAACTGTCCCGCCAAACGCAGCGCCATGGCAGCTCAGGGAATAGCGCTCCCAGGAAATGGTCGTGACAACAGACTGCGTTCGCGTGTCCACGGCCCGGCTCTGATAGTCGACCTCCGCCTCATAACTGGCCTGTTCACCTGGTCCCTGGGAGACATCCTTCGTCGAGACGAGTGTTTGGCGTGTGCCGCCCACTTGTGTCGCTACGGGCTCTGGCATGGCAAGGGCCGTCTGCTCCTTGTGTATTGCCGTCAGGTAGGCCAGACATGCCGCAAAGCTCGGGAATGGGCCGGCCACGAACGGCTCGGGCGGCAACGATCCGCTGGCGAGCGCCGGACCAGCGAAGGCGGACAGAATACAAAATCCCGCCAGCAGGCGATTGGAAACCGACCGTCCTGTGCTCATCCTCTCTCCTCGCAGTTGGAAACCCTCACAATCGCTCCATATCATCATGCAGCGCGTCAATTCGCCGTGTGCCATTTGGACCGCTCGCAGGTAGCCTGATAGTCCGAAACCGTCGGCTTTCCGTCACCGAAGCTGGTGAGGCTCAGCTCCATGTCGCCTTTGTGATAATAGTAGTTGCAAGATGCGAGATCCGTCGCAGAGCAATCGGTCGCCTCGATAATTCCGCTTTTGCGAATTTCGTCGCCGGCGTAATCTTCGTAGGAGGGCGCCGGGCTTCGAAACGGCTCCCAACCTTCGGCAATGATCGCCGCACGCGCCTCGACGACGGGCTTGCCATGAACATCGGGCACCACTGCCTTCCCGCCACAGACGGATTCCTGCTTTGCTAAAGGCTCTACCTCGATCACATGACCGTCGACGAGCCGAACGTCGCCAACAGGCAACTGGACAAGGCCGCCATCAACAATACGCAGGCTGCCCTGGGCGCTAACAATCCTACCGATCGAAAGCTTGCTGTTCTTGTTGGCGTAGATGATGACGAGAAGCTGAGAACCATTGAAGAGCGCGATGTTGCCCTGGTCGATCTCGCAGGAGCCCGCAGTCGAAGGGTCGAACTCGCCAGCAAAGCTCACCGCGTCGTAGGGGCCAAGCTTTGCTTCGCCCGTTACTCCCCAACCGAGCGCATCGGCCGCCTTTCCACCCTCGCTCTTCGGAGTGACCAGTGCGTCGCACTCTTCCCGAGATTGGGCCGATGCGGGCGCTTTGGGTAATTGCGATAGGAGCGTGATTTCGAGGCCAGGGACCCGCGACCGCACGCTGGGTGTAGCCTCGACATTCTGGCCAGCCGCAAGGGCGCTGCCGCCCGAAAGAAAAGCCAGCAAAAGCAATGCGCCGCTAGCTGACAATCGGGAAATACGCGCAAGAATGGTCAATGTGGCCTCGCGGAAAAAGCGCCTTACAGGAAATAAAATGATGTCTATTCAACGGTTGATCACCGTTCAAGAAGCGCAGGTCTGCGTGAAGTCTACTGGGCTCCATCTCGAGTGCACATGCGTCCAGAATTGCGCTTTCGTGGATGGCACGCATCCGGAAGCGAGGCAGCGAGCTCGTGCCCATTCGTTTGATGGTACCGGGGAATTCAGACTGTGTCTGGAAATCTCGGACGGCACCACCAACCCGCCGCGCTAGTATTCGCATCCAGGAGATCGCCGGTGCAGGATCGTCCAAAACAAGTGCACTTGCGTTTAGACTTCGGAAATCGGCTGTAATCGGTCGCGGTGGCAGGTTATGCGATTATCGCGACTCCCACCGAGGTTTTGTTCGCGGCGAAATTCTTTCCCTTTTGCGACCCATTATTATGCCAAGAGGACAAACACGGATTTATGCGTAGGCTCGTACTCTTCCTTGCACTCGTCGGCATGGCGGATATCGCCCAAGCCAAGGACGTCTATCTTTATGATCTCCTGAAGGACCCGGTTCATGCCCGGTCATGGAAGGCCATGCTGTCGTCGGCGAAGGGTGCACCTGCTTGGGTGCGTGATGAAAACCGGTTCATCGCAGAACCGGTCACGATGATATCTATCGACTCCAAAGATTACACGATCAGTGTCATTGCTGAGCAGCACGCGACAAACGATGGCCAGGCCGCAATCCTCTTCACCAAAGATGGAACACAGGCATGGGCGGAGATCCAGGACGAGAAAAGTCTAAAACTCTATTTAGGCAACCCTTCCGCGTCACAAAAGACTGCGCTGGACAAGGTGCTGGCAGAGTAGTCTGCGTGCGGGTTCCGATACAGTTGTCAATCTTTCTGTGCCGCATTCTCCTTAAGCATTCAACCTGACACTGCTCGACGAGCCCGGCCGTACCAATACGCTGCTAGCAATCCAAGCTGTGAACGAGGGAGTGGAAAAAAGATGGGGGTTACGCCGCACGACTGAGTTTGCCTGCTTGAGACGACCATCGGCGACGGCGGCTCGGACCTGTAGAACCCGATGAGCGCCAATCGGCGACCAACGCATCTGACGCTTCTTGTTCATGCGGGCATTGACGAGGCTGTTGGCGGCGCTTTCGGCCGGCGAGCTGGATATCGGCAGGCCGGACCAGTATCGCCGACAGTAGTTGGCGATCGAAGCTGCGTTCTGCACCAAGTAGGTGCCAAGATTGTTGATCAGTTCGCATAGACGCCTGAGCTTCCCGGCAGCGTCGCGCAGTCCGGGATGCTGATCCAATTGGGCGAGCATCTGCATTACGGCTTCGCTTGCCTCTCGGACATAACCACTCCAAAGCAGATATCGAAGCCTTGGCACATGTACTGCAACATCTCGAAGATGGACGTTTAGATCTTGGAGATGCCTGATGCCCTCTCAGGCCTGCTCGATGTGTCGCAGCCGTATCGATAGATGAAACCAGTCGAGAATATGCATGACGGGCTGGCGTGTTGCGCTGAGGACGATGCTTTGCAAGCCGACTTCTCCGTCGCTGAAAACGGTCACGTCTCGACCGGGGAGCCATCCTTGTGCTCGCAACGCCGCGCGAAGGATATCGTGCTTGCCGGTAGCGATATTCGGCGCACCGGCAAACTGACGCGGTGCTCGGCCTTGCGACACAACCCGCCCCATGGCGACCTCGAAATGCCGGCTTTGATAGCCGGGAACCGCGCGAATATAAGCGCCATCGATGAAAACGGAAACGGGAGACTTGCCGGCATGACTGATCCGATAAGGGCTCGCGACGTCCCACCTTTCGATCTCATCAGCAACCTTGCCCAGCCGGTTGCTCACGGTTCGATGATTATGGGGCCTTGCGGCCGGCACAAAGATATCAAGCACACGAGCGGCTTCTCGAAAGGACAAACGGGAACCCAGTTCGGGTTGGATCCCTCCAACTCCGGCGTTGCTCTGCCATCCAGCAAAGTCTCCACGTGTCCGGCGCCCGATCTTGAGGTCGGTCCACATTCGCAGCTGCGCCACCTCGGTACGCGCACAGAACAAGTTCCGAAGAGCGTAAGCGCGCATTTGGGTGCACGCCGTAAAGTGGCTCGAAGGGGCGCGCGTCAGGCGGTCTGTTTTTTGAAGTTGAAGGGCAGCAGGTCCTCGATATCGGTGTCGTTTGGACGCTGCGGCAGTACGGTGAGGACGTATTTCAACCATGCGAATGGCTCGACGCCACAGGCCCGGCAAGTCAACATCAGGCTATAGATGACGGCGCTGGCTTTGGCGCCGGCAGGTGTGTCGCTGAACAGCCAGCTGTTTCGTCCGGTACAAAAAATTCTGATGTCCCGTTCGAGAATGTTGTTGTCTA
>NZ_JAQJCK010000041.1:0-15627 GCF_030182455.1 Rhizobium cerradonense | reverse complement strand
GCTCCCGAAGAAGGATCCTACTCACCGACTTTGCTGAACCCCATCCGCCTGCTGCAGGTTTGCCGGATGTTATCCGTGGTTCGTTTCTCGGTTGCGTAGCCATGATGAAGATCCTTAATTCCCACAAAGAACCAACGACAAGCTCTTCTGTTCCCTGTCGGCGATGACAGCCGATGGCAATGGCCTCAGCCGAGACCGCCGCTAGAGATCGATGAGCATGTAAGGCTTGCCGGTGGGTCTCTCGATGTAGGCCGCGACAGTGAAAAACCGGCGC
Organism: Rhizobium cerradonense; assembly: GCF_030182455.1. NCBI lineage: Bacteria > Pseudomonadati > Pseudomonadota > Alphaproteobacteria > Hyphomicrobiales > Rhizobiaceae > Rhizobium > Rhizobium cerradonense. The sequence continues at coordinate 15,353 of NZ_JAQJCK010000041.1, read as the reverse complement.
TTCGGCGGCTGTGCTACGCTCATCGTGTTCACTCCAGCCTGATGACGATTACAGGTCACCGCCAAAGGATGCAGGAACAAAACACAACCCTCAGAGTTTGGATTTCCGCAAATCTTTGTGGAGGTTTTTCAAATGGGTCGCGGCATCCTACTCTGGCTTCTCGGCATACCGTTGCCGATCGTCATCCTACTTGTTCTGTTCATGCGTTAGGAGGCTGTCATGTCTCCACGCGAAGATACGTCGACGGATATCCTACCAATCGAATCCTCCAGGTCCGCCCTCGCCTGGGGGCCGATTATTGGCGGCGCCGTTGCGGCGACGGGTGTCACGCTCATCCTCCTTCTACTCGGATCGGGATTGGGTCTGACAATGGTATCGCCGTGGTCCGGCGAGAGTAGTTCCGCAGCCACTATTGGCGCGACAGCGGCGATCTGGCTCGTGGTCGTCCAATGGCTGTCCTCCGCTCTCGGCGGCTATTTGACTGGACGGCTGCGCACGAAATGGACAGCAGTCCATACGGACGAGGTATTCTTTCGCGACACCGCGCACGGTTTCCTCAGTTGGGCCTTGGCCACCGTGTTCGTTGCCGGATTCCTGGCATCGTCGCTGACATCGCTTGCCGGTACCGGCGCGAGTGCCGTCGGCAGCGTCGCTAGTACCGCCGGTGTCGTGGGTGCGACGACGGCCGCTTCGAAGGAGGGCGCGGACCTCTCTACCGCCTACTTTACCGATGCATTGCTTCGGCCACAACGCGCAGGCGACCGGGCGCGCAACGACGACGGAGCGGCGGCCACAGAAGTTTCCCGCATCCTGCTTCAAGGTGCTGCAAATGGAGGAATTCCGGATGGCGATAAGGCATATATTGCCGGCATCGTTTCCGCACGGACGGGCCTGTCCGAAACAGATGCCCGTGCTCGGGTCGATACCGTCCTGAAGCAGATCAATGATGCCAAGGTCGCCGTTCAGGCCGCCACCGACAAGGCAAGGAAGGCGGCTGCAACAACAGCGCTCCTTGGATCGCTCTCGCTTGTGATCGGGGCGTTCATCGCCGCGGCGGCCGCCGCTCTCGGTGGAAAGCAACGCGACGAGGAGGAAGACCTGCTGGTCACGGACCGCCGCACAGTTTGACGCCAACCGAAGGCGCTCCGTCACATGCGAGCGCCCTCTGCCAACAGCTTGCAACGCTCTGACCCGAGACACCTCCCGGAACATTCAGGTGCTTTCCATGTTCGGTGACGACGCAATCAGGCGCCAGGAGGATCTAATGGCTACAGAGAAGACGCTGAACGACTTATTCCTTGATACCGTTAAGGACATCTATTTTGCCGAAAAACAAATCCTGAAGGCTTTGCCGAAAATGGCCCGGGCCGCCCAGCTCGAGGAAGGCAAGGCAGGATTCATGAAGCATCGTGACGAGACGCAGGCCCAGATCGAACGCCTTGATCAAGTGTTCGAACTTTTGGGCAAGCCAGCCCGCGGCAAAACCTGCGAAGCGATCCAGGGCATCATCGCCGAAGGTGAAGAGATCATGGAAGAGTATAAGGGCACGAAGGCTCTCGACGCTGGGCTCATCTCTTCGGCACAGGCGGTCGAACATTATGAGATCGCGCGCTACGGCACATTGATCGCATGGGCCAAGCAGCTTGGCCTCAAGGACGCCGTGCCGCTCCTGCAAGCGAGCCTGGCTGAAGAAGAGGCCACGGACAAAAAGCTGACGCAACTTGCGCAGTCCGCGGCCAATCCTAGAGGCAAGGCCGCCTGAGACCAACGCAGGTCTCACAAAAAGCCGCTCGACGAGCGGCTTTTCCACGTAGCTGCTTCACATATTACCTTACGGGATAACACCATGGCCAAGAGGACCTCTAAGGCCGCCGGACGTGCTGTCGCCACAGTTCATGACCAAAAACTTTTTCGAGATGAAGGAGGCGAACTTCATCAATTTGCGGAAGATTGGCAACCGGTCTTGACGACTGCTCAGGGCGGTCCAGTTGCCGATGATCAGAACAGCCTGCGGGTCGGGGCACGTGGTCCTGCTCTTATCGAAGACTCTCATTTAAGCGAAAAACTCTTCCATTTCGATCACGAGCGCATTCCCGAACGCGTCGTCCATGCGCGCGGATATGGTGCGCATGGTTTCAGCGCGAAGTACGACCCCGCAAAAGGAAGAGGGTGGACCGCGCAGGTGGCAACAGGGCTGGCAGGAAGGGACTAAATCTACGCGATCCACCTATCAAACCAACGTCCCTGTCTTAGGTTCCCGCTCGAAATAAATAGCGATTTAGCCTCGATATTTGCCTTCGTTCATATCCGCGGGATCGTAGTTCAGATCCCAGTCCTTTTCCGGTTTCTTCTCGGCAGGCGGCCTCTTGTTCATCGTTGCGTCGGCCGATCCAGTAATGACCTTCGGTTTGGCGCTAGCGACGCCGTTGTTGCGGCTTTTCTTAACGAGCCGGCGATATTGGCCCCTCGCGTCCTTGCGGATTTCGGCCGCATCGTTGTTACCAGGATTATCCGATCTGGACATTTGTTATCTGCTGCCGCTGAACTCTGTTGTGATGAGGTGGGCCATCCTTCAAACATTCAATCCGCACCTATTTGAGCAAAGCGTCTGGTGCCGATTGGTTCCTAGTCCTTCGAAGATTTCGTCAGAATTCCAGGGCCGTCGCGCGCGAGGATGAACTGCCCGCGTAGGTTCAGAACTCACGGTTCCGAAAGGACACGGAGATCCCTGAATCTTCATCGGCATCACGTTTCTTCATCGATCCCTCCGCAGGCCACAGGGCTTGAATTCTCACGGATCGAGAGGCTTCAGCACTTGGCATCGGGAACCCTACAGCCGCCATTCGATTATATTACGGAGATCGAGCTTGGGCATTCCGTGAGGCCACTGTGTTGAAGCTTTTCATCATCGCCCTGCTGCTTGTGAGCATGACCGCTTGCTCGGATGAACAGCAGACCAAACGCCAAATTCGTGCGTTGCTCTCCTGGACTGCGACGGCGGACATGGCCCTGGACGGACGAGCAAAAATGCTTGTGTCGAACAGCTTTACAGCACTCACCATGGAGCGATGCGGAAAGGAGATCGGCAGCCTGTCGAAGGAGCTTCCGACCTCTCCCCAGGACTTGACCGCACTGGCTGGCCGGTTGAACACGATTATCGGTGCCACGCATGACGACATCGTCAATGACCGAATAGGTACGGTTTCGCAGCATCTCGAGGATTTGCGAGGCGTCGAAGCTGAGTTGAAAGCAAGCGCCGGAACAGCACAATGAAAAAGCTGCTGCAGATATCGCTTGGTGTCGTCACGAGCATCGGCGGCTTTCTTGAAACGGGGAATATCGCAACGGCAAGTCAGGCGGGGGCGGCTTATGGATTCACCCCTCTGTGGGCCATCGTGCTCGGGACGATCTGCGTGATTTTCCTCGTCGAAATGTCGGGGCGGTTCGCAATTGCGAGCCATTATACGATCGCCGACGGAATTCGAGCCCGCTTCGGCTCCAACATTTTTCTTCTGACGGTAGCCATAGCATTTATCGTCAATCTTCTCGTTCTTGCCGCCGAAATCGGGGGCGTATCGCTTGCACTGCAGTTTCTGACCGGAGTGAAATTTCAATGGTGGTCGTTGCCGGTGACATTTGCTGTCTGGCTGTTGCTCTGGCGAGGCACGTTCGGCCTGATTGAGAACGGCATATCGTCTTTGGGGCTGATAGCTCTGTCATTCGTCGTTGCAGTCTTCGTCATGAGGTCACCATGGGACGAAGTCGCGAAAGGCATGGTGCCGACATTGCCCCGCGAAGATCCGCTGCACTATAGCTTCATCGTCGTCGGAATATTGGGCGCCCTCATCTCTCCCTATCTCCTCTACTTCTATTCTTCGGGCGCCATCGAAGATAAGTGGGACAAGAGCTACTTCGGCGCCAACCGCGCGATCGCAATCATCGGCATGAGCTTCGGCGCGATTATCACCGCCGCCATCATGATACTGGCTGCGATGATCTATCCCGCTGGAGGGATCGAAGACATCGAAGGATATGAGCAGATTGCCATGATCCTCACTCCCGCCTTCGGAAAATGGGGGCTTTATCTCTTTGCAACGTCACTCGGGATCACCTGCTTGGGCGCGACCCTCGAAGTGGGCCTTGCGCAGGCCTATCAGGTTGCGCAGGGCTTCGGGTGGAATTGGTCGGAAGACGCAAAACCGAAAGATAACCCGGCATTCTGCCTCGTCTATACGGCTTCGCTTCTGATTGCCATGATCCCGATAGCCGTCGGCATCGATCCGCTGAAACTCACCATCTTCTCGATGGCGATAACCGCCATCAGCCTGCCGTTCGGCGTGGTTCCTTTCCTCATCTTGATGAACGACCCGATTTACGTGGGAGAACACAGAAATGGGTGGGTCGGCAACGCTGCCGTCGTCTTCATCGTCGCGATGGCATTCGTACTTTCGATTGTAACCACACCCCTGGAAATCCTCGGAGGCTGACATGTATCTTGTTCGCGATGTTCTGGATAAGCAGGTCGTCGACCGTCGGCAGACTCGCATCGGAAAAGTCGACGGGATCGTGCTCACCGCAGAAAATGGCAGCCAGCCCAAGGTTGCCTTCATCGAAATGGGGACCTCGACGCGGATCCGAAGGCTGAGCCAACGGCTGTATCGTTGGATGCTCGCCTTTTCCACGACATCGCGAGCGGTCGAAGGTCAGCATCCCTATCGGATCTCATGGTCAAAAATCACGGATGTCGGCGTCGATATCGAAGCCGATGTCGACAAAAGCGAAACGCCGCTCGAACAATCGCAGGAATGGCTGAGGCAACATATCCTTCGCTACATTCCGGGAGGACTGTCGTGACGGAGATCCACCTGGAACTCCTGCTTGGAATGCAGGTTCACGACACAAATGATCGGCCGGTCGGGCGATTGGAGGAAATCAAGGCGGCAGCCGATGGAGAAGATTTCGTCGTTGTCGAATATCACCTGGGCGCTCTTGGATTGTTCGAAAGATTATCGGCAACCACGATCGGTCATGCCATCCTGCGTCCCTTCGGCTTCAAGGAGCGGCCAAGCGGCCATATCGTGCCATGGGACAAGCTCGATCTGACGGATCTCTACCATCTGAAACTCAGTTGCTCCGTCGCCGAGCTTGAAACAAGAACTCTATGAACATGAGCTTTTCCGCAGGTAGATCCGTGGGCCGCTTTTTCTATGGACGAAGGCGCCGGGGCCGGATCATCGATATCTGCACAACCAGCCGATTGGTGTGCAAGCCGCTATACTTCGTCCTATCGTCGAGAGGACAATAGCTATCAGCCCTTCGACGGGCCACGTCGGGCAGGTCAGCCGCCTAGCGAAACGGCTGAACTCATCGCTAGCAGGTAATACTGCTGCGGTACGAAACAAACAGTCGTGGGGGAGAAGCCCACTCTTTTGCTTTTTGACACCCCAATTTACGCGGGATCGTATTTTGGGCTGGTGTCTCCCACCTTGTCTAGGACCTCTCGTGCAGTTCCGATTGCTTCGCTGGCCGCTTCAGTCGTCCTTGAGGTGATATCCCTGCGTAGCTGGTCAGAAACTTCGCCCACGGCATTGTCCTCGAACTCCGTATAAGGTAGCGCCGCTCCAATCGCTGCGCCGACTGCAAATGCGAGCGCACCGCCGACGAGCGGCTGATCGCGAAAACGCCTGAGAATAGCTTCGCTAAGCTGCCTGCTTTGATTTTCAAACGATTGCGCTGCACCTTGAACACTGCCAGCAATAGAACTTCCGGCTTGCGCAATCGACCCCGTCAGCCGGTCGGCAGAGGTATTGATCTGTCGCCAAGTGTCAGACGCCCAACCGGAAGCCTCATCGAACAACGCGCCGGCCTCGTCACGAATGTCTTGGATCTGTTTGCCGGTCGCGTCGGTAAAACCGCGATAAGCTTTCCCGCTCTGATCGACAAAGTGGCCGGCCCGTCGGCCGGCGGCGTCCGTCATCGCCCTGAAACGATTGCCCCCTTCATCCGTGAAGTTGCTATACCGTTCGCCAAAGCTTACCTCTATGGGACCCATACGTCTTATGGCGCCCGTCACGATCGCCAGAGGGTATTCCTCCTCGGCGTCACGCCGCTCGGTGCGGGCGCCAGGATTGGCGAACAGCCAGGCGAGGCTCACCCCCAGCAAAGTGACGGGAATAGGGTTGGTCCTAACCGCCTTGCCGAGATTATTGACATATTCAGCGCCGCCGCTCGCCCTCGCGTAATCGAGCAGCTCGTCTAGGAGTTGGCCGGGGGACATGCGCTCCTCGATGGCATGGAGCTTTTCCTCGATCCTCTGCCGATCCGCCTCGATCTCTCGCTGCAGCTCGGCAGCCGAGTGGGAGTGAGAATTGTCGTTCATTGCACTCTCTCCTTTACGACGTCCACGTCCCGCCGCAGCGACGTCGCCGTTCTATCCAGCTTTAGGTTGCTGCCACGCAGCGTGGAAATCCCGCGCGCTACCATTGCCCAGGCAAGGCCCGCGACGATGACGCCGACAATAAGCGCCGAAAGCGTGTCGGCATTCGGCTCAGCTATGTTCCGTGCGACGAGAAAAGCGGCTAGGCCTTTGACGGCCGCGGCCAACAACACGCCGATGGCACCGATTGCGAATATGACGCCAATGAGCAGGGTTTCGATGCCTCCCAGCGCGCGGTTCAGGTTCTCCGATGCCTCCGCCTTCGCCAGGTCGATTTCCTTGCGAAAGAGCCCGGTTATATCGGTCACTAGGCCGGCCATGAGTTCGGTCAGAGAGCGGTCATCCCAATGATTTACCATTGTCGCGATCCTTCTGGTACTACCCGTTTTTGAGGGGCTCGACACCTGCAGGCATTGAAGGAGTCGAGGTCCGGGAATCCGTCGGGCTGTTCCGACGGTGGGCTGAGGCCGTGAGCAGCCGGCTGGCTGTTAGGCCGGCAATCGCCGCGATGCCGAGAAAGGCAAGCGGCTGCCTCCGCCCGAAGTCTTCAACCATGCCCGCGATTTCCCCGAGATCACGACCCTCCATGTCGTGCGCGAAACTCTGAAGGGAACCGGCAATTTGCTTGGTGTATCGGCCGACGGCCTGTTGGTTCGATCGTTCGAGTTCGGCTCCGATTTTTTCGAATGCCGATGCGATACCGTCGAGTTGGCGTGCAGCAAGATTCTTCTTATGTTCGGCCGCGTCGCTGACGGCGGTTTTCGCTTTCTCTGTTTGCTCATCGGTAAACTGCCGTAGCTGCTGTAAATTCTGCCGGATTGCTTCCTCCGAACCGTCCGTATTCGGGTTCTGGCTCGTCCCCGCTCCTATGCCTGGGCGATCGTCTGCATCTCGAGACGTCAGATCCGCAGGGCTTGGATCATCTGATTGAATGTTCATTTCGGCTCTCCCGTAGGAATCGCTAGATCAATTCCTAACTGAGCAATCGAAGCATGGTTCCTTATTCGCAGGAGCTATTAGGACAACGTTCGCAAATGCTTACAGAGAGCCTTCTACCGCTCCGTGGAGTCGGAATAAACAAGGCGGGCGCAAGCCCTCGCCCCGGCTCACAATTGACGGCTCAATAGGAGTGGTGGACAACGGCGTGAGAATTTTTGGCGGCATTGCGCTCGGGAACGTCTGGATACCTGCTGTCGGCATGCGTACCACAGCCGAGCTCTCCCCTTGGCAACCCGGTCATTCAAGCATCCGCAATCAGCGCCATTCGGGTTGCGTTATATTGTATCGCAATCGGCAAGCCGTCACGAACAGCCCAAAGAGTTGAGAGCGTCTCTCCACTGCGCCATTTGCAAATCAACCGACCCTAGGCGGGCCGCCGTTTGGTGCGCGACCCCCTAGCAGGGCGATGGCGATCATTGATGCCGACGAGATCGACAAGCTGTTGCTCATCATGAACTCCTTCCCTGAAAAGTTCGATGATCATTGCTGCCACTAGCTCGCCTTCTTCACTTTCGCGCTCGAGGTTCCTTTTCAGCAGAATGGCATCAAAGGCGCGTTGACAGGTGTCCAAATCAATTGAATCAAGCGCCAAATCACGCTTGCTGAGATACCTGCGGATCATTCCTTTCCTGCCTCCTCTTTTGGATTTGCCGACTGAAAATGATGTAATTTTCAGCTATTAAATTTCAAGAATTTGCCGCGGAACCGGAGGCCGGAAGTATCGTTTTCAGATCAAGTACCCTAAGCCACTTACACTAGACTGAACGTCGCCCTTTTTGCCTTGGTTCTCGGCGCGATCCTCCCAGACAGATTTCCCGCCACCATACGGTGGCGGGTTCTTTGCTTGTTCGGCGCTGATGGAATCGAAGGCAAAGAGGTGCCGATCTTGGAGGATTTAGACCCGAGGGCGCTCTTGAGTTCGCAGCCGTTGTAATTGTCGCAAGGTCGGGAATCTACTTCACAGGCGAACCCTCCGCAGCTCAACTACGGCAATGTTCGCAACTGCGGAACCGGCGAGTGCGGCCGCTCTGCAGGACCAAGAAACCGCGACTTCCTGTTTTGATTTTCCTTATGCCGCCTCTCCGGGAACATAGCTCCCAGTGCTTTGTTCGGATTGCGGAGGGATATCGCTATGGACAGACACTGGTGGGACCACCCCCTGATGCTCGAAACAAGACACTTGGGTCGAGCGGTCAGGATCAATAGCACCGAACGTGCCGCCGGATTTCTTTTGAACGAGTGGCCGAAGGAGAAAACCGGAAGGGCCTATGAAGGCGCAAAGCAAGCGCTTCTTGACGCGGTTGAGGGGCGAATTAGCACCGAAGCAGCACGAAGTGCGATGATCGCGGCTGCGCGAGAGGATGGCGTCTTCGTATACGGGGAATAAGGTCAAGCCGTCTTCCCGAAAATACAGGCGAGGCAACAAGAGATTTCGCAGCCGTCAGTGCGATAGGCTTGCGAATCCTGTTGCGCGACCGACCGCATCACTCGCAAACGTACCGCCCAGCACCCGTCGATCCCAATCTCCGGGAACGGTCTGCGAATGGTACGACGCGTAGTAGTGGTGACGGGAGCAGGCTCAGGGAGGAATTGCAACCGCGCAACGGCTTATTGAAGCAGGTTATGACGAGATTCGTATTCCGCGGCCTGCGGCGACATCGGAAAGATGATCACCCTGCGCAAGCAATCTATTGAATTTACGTCGTAAAGACGAGAAGTCGCCGCTTCCTGCAATCAGCTTCACGGTATCCAGAAGGATACTATTGGCAAGCGTTGTGCGTATCCAAACAGAACGCCCGTACGGCTATATGGAGGTGACTGTGAAGCACGCAATCTGGGGACCGGCGCGACGATCAAGGCACAGGCAAAGAAGCTGACCTTCCAGCCGGCCAATGCGTTGAAAGATGCGTTAAACAAATGACAACGGAAAAGCCTTGCTCGGTCGAGCGCACCGGGACAAGTTCTCACAGCGCGCCCATGGCGCTGTTCATCTCCCAATGGCCATTCGTTTTCGAGAAAATCCAGAGCGTCATAGACGCCGGTGAAGTCGCGCTCCCAACCGCATTGGAATTGACGCGGTAGAATATCAGAATACGGCTCGTTCAAGCGAAACGCCGCCTATGCTATTTTCAATTCTGGCGGCAGTCAGTAAAAAAAGAAGCTCAGATATTATGTCCAACAAGGACGCGGCAGGGAACGCATGGCGCGGTCCCTGCCGTGCTTGAGAGCCAACTACTGATCGGCGCTGCTCTCATGCCGCATCGCGAGGCGGCTGGCGAGCATAGGGACATGCTCGCCTATCATGAAACATCCATTCACTTCATTTGTTCCCGCAATTTCAGAGATCACAGTCAAACTCGGGAAAACCGCGACGCCGACCACACTGCCCCTCCAGGTGAGAAGCGATCATATCGCGATTGGCGTGGTGTATGAGCAGCGTCTCGTAAAAGGCTGTCAGAATGTTTTCTGCCAATTCGGTGTCCAAGCCATTCATGCGAAGCAAAGTAAATTTCTGCTCCTGCTCCAGCACCTTTTGTTCGCATTCTGCGATATGGCGATCGACCGTCTCAAGGTCGGCTTGGGCGAATATCATCTCCTTGCTCTTCCTGCTGGGCTGAGTGTCGCTGGAAAGTGAAAGCGCCACATGCTCTTCTGGAACCCCGTTCAGCGATCATTAGTTTAGTATCGGGAGGATACGAAGATGACGCTGCAATGGTGGACCGTGCCGGTGACGATCGAAACGCGCTTGGTTGGTCGAGATGTTACCATCAACAGTACCGAAAAAGCAGCCGAATATATGCTGGAGGAATGGCCTGGAAGCCAAAACGGGAACTCATTCCTCGTAGCAAAACAGGCGCTGATTGATGCTCATGAGGGCAAGATTTCAACATAGGAAGCGCGCCGCGCGTTTTTGGCGGCAGCAGAAGAAGCTCGAATCTTTTTCTTCAACCAATGAGTAAAACGCGGCAGCGAACCATGGGAGCGCGGCCGTGTTTAAGAGCGTGCTGTTGACGAGTGAAAGGGGAAACGCCAAAACAGCTCTCTTGCCGCGCCGTGATAGTAGCGGCTGGCGAGTAAGGATTAGACTCGCCGGTGATCAAACGTTCACTCGCTTCATTTGTTCCTACATGGACAAATGCGTAATAAAATTACGAGTTCCGGAAAAACGGCTACCTACACCATCTCCGGCGGAAATGGCGGTGGCGGCAACGGCAACCTGCTAGCGGCGGCTCCGTTGAATATCTCGACCTTGGCTAGGTTTAGCGGACACCCCGATCACCGCGATAAGTGGGCCGCAGATTTTTGCCGCCCCATTTCAAGAGCGTAGCGCGTATCTCGTGAGGTCGCACCTGTAGCCCATAATCCAGCACCGCCCGCTCAAGGTTGGTTTGAGGACCGATTGGGTACCGTCGGTAACCAAAGTGACGTATATCTTTGACGACATGATTATGTTCTAAATTAACGATCGGTCGCACCCGCGACTGACGATTGAAACAAAGCACTGCATGGTAACTATAGCCCCTGTCTCTGACGCGGATGGGGGCTTTTTCGTTGATCTTCACGCAGCCGCGCCGGAGCAGCCTTTACCCTCCTACCATTCGGTTATTTGTGTTGGAGGGCTGTTCGGACGGCAACTCCCACGCTGTATCACTATCTCCAAACAAGCCTTCGATGTTTTCGAAACTCTGGTCCATTGGATAGGCTTGGCTGAGGACCGGGACGGAGAAATGCCCATACCGAATGGAGAGCTGCGCTTGCGCCGACGCTTCGTCCGTTTTTGCAATTGCAGCCAAATAGAGAGCAGATGCAAGGCCGGTGCGGTCGGCACCACTCTGACAATGAATAAGAAGTTGTTTCGGAGCAGCAGCAAGGATTTTTATCAAGCGCCTCATCTTCTCGGGGGACTGAACCTGACGGGCCGACATTCCGAAATCGATGTGGACGATCCCCTCACCTTGCGCCGCGGCACGCTCATTCTGGTACCAACTGTCTTGAGGGTTGGCGCCTCGCAAGTTGACGATCGTCTTTATCCCATACTTGGCCTTATAGGCGACGATCTCAGCGGCAGACGGCTGGGCGGAGCGGTAGACTTGATCGGCGATGACGACATGAAAGTTGTTGGTTGCCGCCAGAAAGCCGGCATAGCTCCCGCACGCAATGACTGCGAAAACCACAGCCGCACATATGATTTGTCGTCGCATGCCCCCGAAAAACCATCGCATACATCTGCTCCACGAAGCCCGCTGAGCCTTTAAGTAGCGCAACTTGCTGACGAGAAGCTGAAACGCTTGGTAGAATATTTCGTTCAATGACCTCGGTTGTTGCAGCTTGAAAATGACTGGCCGATCGTCGTTCGCCGAAGGACGTCCGTCTTCCAATAAAACAGGGGGACCAGCGCAGCGGCGAGGTGAGCAATAATTGAGGCCCACAGCCAATCCGCGCCTCATCCGAGGTGCCCGTCAGCCAGATATTTTCTATGACCGTGCGATGATGGAAAAGGTCGTACGATTGCCGCAGCAAACTTACCCACGCTTCGCTGCGGTCTTGTGCTTTTGTAAGATCCACCGGCGGAGGCGAGCGGGCGTGCAACCTGTGCATTGTTGTACTATTGAACTGAAAGCTTGCTGAAAGCTTCGGTCCGCTACGTTCGCATGTGGATTTCGTAGAGGACGCCGCGGGGAGCGCGGCGGGCGATATCCGTCCAGGAGGAGACTTTCATGCGTTCATCACGCGTTTTCACTTATTCCACGGCCCTGTCGCTCGCGATGGCGGCCAGCTGTCTCGGCACCACAGCCGCCCACGCCGCTGAAAAAATTTCGATCATGGTGGGCGGTTATGAAAAGCAGATCTATCTGCCGGCCAAGCTTGCGGAAGGCCTCGGCTACTTCAAGGACGAAGGTCTTAATGTCGAGCTCGTCAACGAACCCGCCGGCGTTGATGCGGAAAACGAAATGCTTGCCGGCGCTGTCCAGGGTGTCGTTGGTTTCTATGACCACTGCATCGACCTGCAGGGCAAGGGCAAATTCGTCGAATCCGTCGTGCAGTTCAGCCAAGCACCCGGCGAGGTGGAACTGGTGTCCAGCAAACATCCTGAGATCAAGTCGCCTGCCGATTTCAAAGGCAAGAGCCTTGGCGTCACAGGGCTTGGCTCCTCCACCAATTTCCTGACGCAATATCTGGCAGTCAAGAGCGGTTTGAAGCTTGGTGAATTCACTTCCGTCCCGGTCGGCGCCGGCCAGACCTTTATCGCCGCCATGCAGCAGGACGCTATTCAAGCCGGTATGACAACCGAACCTACGATCTCACGCATGGTAAAGACCGGCGAAGCTAAGGTTCTGATCGACATGCGCAGCATGGCCGGCACCAAGGCCGTCCTCGGTGGCACCTATCCGGCCGCCTCACTCTATATGGACATGGCCTGGGTCGATGCTCACAAGGAAGAAGTGCAAAAGCTCGCAAATGCTTTCGTCAAGACGCTGCGCTTCATCAACACCCATTCCGCCGCCGAGATCGCCGACAAGATGCCGAAAGACTTTTATGTCGGTGACAAGGAGGGCTACGTAAAGGCGCTCGAAAACGGCAAGGCGATGTTTACGGCTGATGGAGTGATGCCGGAAGATGGGCCGAAGACCGTTCTCGCGGTGCTCTCCGAATTCTCCAAGAATATACAGGGAAAAACGATCGACCTGTCGAAGACCTACACTACGGAATTCGTCAAGAAGGCCATGTAACCCAAATCAAACTACCCGTTTCCGCCAACGCGGCAGCGGGTAGTTCTTACATCGTGTTAAAACTGAAGGAGATTCCCGTATAGTCTCCACTTAAGCGGCTTTTGACGCGGCCGCTTGCGGGAAAGTCAATCAAGCGGCGAGTGGCAGCCATGATCCCTTCGTCGGCGGCGCATAACCAAAGTCGGCATCATCAAAATACAGGATAGGCCGCTCGACATAGACGATTTCTGGTGGTGGCGGCGGCACGTCATACTCGATCATCGAAAAAGACGAGGGCGGCTCCAGTGCTGCCTCGAAATGCACCAGACGACGGCGGAGTCCCAGACATGGGGAGCTAGAGCCTTCTCGTCACGCACGATCATCAAAGTCGCCAAAGAAGTCGAGTCCTTGCGGGCGAGAGAAAATCTTACTCCTGGTCTTCGTAGCTGTAGGTGGCACAGCTCTCGTCGTCGCTTCGCGGTGGCCTCGAACCAGTGAACACCGCGATCGCCGTGGAGCCCTCGCCGTCGCTCCACGTGGCGAGATAGGTGACCTTGCCTGCGCCGCAGAGACGGTTGCCGTTCTTCAATTCCGGATCAAGCGGCTGCGCGACGCGGTAAACCGAACCCGGCACGCGCTTACCATCGACTACCAAATTGTCCGCGATCAAATCCGAGAAGGTAAGCTCTTTGCCATTCTCGAAGGTGATCCCGGCATCATCCATATCGACGTCGCCGGTAATGCTCATGGCAGTGTTGCTGCTTGCTGAGTAATGGTCTGCCGCCATTGCGGATGAAAAGCAGGCAGCGCTGGAGATTGCTGCGAGAAACACGGTGATAAGGGTCGTGCGCATCTTGCCCTTTCGAGGTCGGGGAGCGGTTGGATTGTACTCGGGGCGCCGGCCGAGGCCGGCGCTCCGATCCGTGATCAGTCGTTGATCGGCTTCAGGGACGAGATAATCCCACTGACCGCGTCATCCTGCTTGGCCTCGTCTTCCGTCGAGCCCCAATAGGTGATGACCAGCATCTTGTGTTCGGACGGCTGCGCAAATGCGAGTTGCACATGCACCGGGCCGTCCTTATCGGTGCCGTCCCACTCGAGATGGCCGAGCTTCATGCCGTTTAGGGTCGTGTCAGGAAACTCATGCTTGCTCTTCGCATCGATATTCACGCCATTTTTGACGAGGAAATCGACGGCGTCGTCGACCGTCTTATTCATGGTTGCATCGTTTGCGATATCGATCGAAAAATAGATGGCGGAATCTGGCGAGGTTGCATCAATTCCGGTTTCAGTTTCCTTCGGTCCCCAGCTGTGCGGGATAGACACCTCAGCTATCGGCTCTTCACTTGGAAACTGCAGCGTCTCGGCATGAGCAAACATCGGAAAGGAGATCGCGACGGCCGCGACCAAAAGCGTATGTTTCATGACAGGTCCTGATTAGAAGATTAGTGACGTCGGCGTTGCGGGGCGCAACTGCCGAACGATGATGCCCCCATTATGCCGAAAATATTCCTAATCCCTGTGCAGGCGATCGGACCATTTCTGGTGCTGTTCGCAGTAATATCGTCGGCGGTCGACATACTTCTGTGACAAGGAAAGCCGGCCCCGTTCATTGCCGAGTAATTCATCAGGATGGATGAGAACGAAATCGCCGCTCGTGGTAGAGACTCAAAATTGGGTTCGCTCGCATTGGATCTAACCTCATTCCCATCGCCTGCGTGCCGCGCGGCGTCTTCGGAGATGACGGCAGCACACGTATATCCCGTCGTTTCACGTCCCTGAGCATTGGAGCGGCAAAGCTTGCCGCGCCCGGTTGGTCTAGTTTTCGGACCTTGCCTTCATCTCTTTCATTTCCGCCGCACTGAAAGGTTAGACTTTTTTTCTCTTGAGCGGACTCGAACTGTCGGCACTATATTTGTCTTCGCCACTTCGAATCAAATCAACTGCTTAGCCTTGGAATTGGAAGACGGTCTATTCTCCAAACGGAAGTTCAATTTCTTCGCGGTTTCTTTTTGCGCCCTCGGTCAGGACCGTGTTGAGCCGCTCGGCATCTTGTGCCGGCAGCATTCCCGCCCCGGTTCGAATACCTTCTCGCCATGTAGGCCCGCGCTTCCATGCTTCGTTGTAGACGAGCGCCAAGTCGGGAGATCGCCTTGTCTGCTGCAGAGCTTCGAAGAGCAGCGCAGCTTGTCGGATATCCTTCTCAC